>JAILFM010000036.1 GCA_024697575.1 Clostridiales bacterium | reverse complement strand
TTTTTTCTCTTCACCCGTTCAGAAACAACGAATTTAAGGTTACGGTTAAACATAATGGATAAGATTTTTAACAACATTCCTCTGCCTGAAAGAAACCCGCAGTCTGAGTATTATTGCGGCGGCGGGTGCAGCATGCTCCTTTTTGAAAACGCTGAAAAAGCCGAATTAGTAAAAGAGTGCGAGAAACTTAAAAACGCAGGGTTTGAGCTTTACCAAAAAAACGGGATTCACTCCAATCTGTTTTTCACTTTCAGAAAAGATATCACCGTTCACCTGTCTTTTTTCAGCGCTTTAAAGCAGTTTCGCATTATCGCCGACCCGTGTATATCGGAATATCAAAGGGAAGAAATACAGGTAAAGCACACTTCACCAACCGTTCTGTGGCAGTTTGAGGTTGACCATTCGCTCATTGACTGCGGCATGTGTTATATCATACGGTGCCGCGACGGCAGCTTTTTTGTGATTGACAGCGCTCATTTCTATTCGATTAACGATGACATAAGAATTATCAACTTTCTGAAAAAACAAAGCGGCGAAAAAAAGCCGAGAGTTGCCGGGTGGTATTTCTCTCACTGTCACGAAGATCATGTTGACAAATTTCTGGATATACTTCGCTTTCACAGGGATGAAATATCAATTGATACACTTTATTACAATTTCCCGTCGATGGAGTGCAAAGGCAGCGAGTGCTGGGATTACGCGTCAAAAATCAAGCTGAAATTATTTGAAGATGAAATCAAAAAACATCCCGATATAAAATCCGTCCGCCTTCATGCAGGTCAGGTATTTTTTGTCAAAAACATTAAAATCACGGTTCTTTGCACCCATGAGGATGTTTACCCCGCATCTTTTGAAGATTTTAACAACACTTCAACGGCGATTGTCGCCGAAACAGAAAACACCCGTATTCTTTTCCCGGGCGACTGTTCCGTTGAAAGCGACAAGGTGCTGTGCAAAGCGTATGAAAATGATTTGAAATGCGACATTGTTCAGGTATCTCACCACGGTCACACCGGCTGCAGCAGTGAGTTTTATGAATACGCCGGGGCAAAATGCGCTCTTTTCCCGGTAACAAGCATCAAGTTTGACGAGGATTATCCGCGCCATAAGGCAAACCGCAGGGCAATTGAACTGGCCCGCGAATGGTATGTAGCTTCAAACGGCACGGTAGAAATACCTCTGCCATACGGCAGTAAGAAGACAACCGTTTATCCCGACGAAACTAAAGAGGACTGGAACGGTATCTATCAGCTCTGGTGCTATGAATACACAGATGAAATCAAAGAAAATTCCTTTTGGAACAAGAACAGGCATTTTTCGGTAACAAAGAAAGAACAGAGGTTGTCAAAATGAAAAAACTTATCAGCGCTATTTTATCTTTCACTTTTATTTTTTCTTCGTTCTCTTTGCTCACAGCAACCGCCCAAAGTAAAGAAAACGCAGCGGCAAATGACAGCGTAACGATTTTTATCGACGGTATCATGGCTGAAAATATTGTCGACGCCGAAACAGGCGAACGAATCTATCCGCCTAAAGCAATGAACATTGTCAAGAAGGCGCTTGTCAATGCGCCGAAATTCTTATGGTACATAGCCACCGGCAAAGGTGAAAAAGCGGCTGAGGCGGCGGGTCAGATTGTCGAAGCGGCATTCGGCGGCATCATGTGCGATGAAAACGGCAATATTCCCTCAAGCACAAGGTTTGATTATACTCTCCCGACAAAGGAAGATATTAAAGACTATCTTCAAAATGCTTCGCCGGCAAAAATGCTGCGGTTTGCCTTTGACTGGCGACTCGATATAAAAACAAGCGCTCAGCAGCTGCATTCTTTCATTGAATATGTTCTTGAACACACCGGCAAAACCGGCGTCAATATTGTGGCTCTGAGCATGGGCACCTGCGTTTTTGCAAGCTATCTTAAAATGTATAACTATGAATACATTGACGGCGCTGTTTTTCTTGTAGGCGGGCTTAACGGCGCAACATGCTGCGGCGAACCGTTTTGCTCCGATGTCAACACCGACGCGGATATTCTTGTCACATATGTCAATGCCATGGTCGGCAACGGCGCAGGCGGAAAATTTCTAAAAGGACTGCTTAAGATTCTTAACAAAACCGGCGTGTTAAAAGCTGTGTGCAAAATGACAAACAAAGTGAACGATAAATACGGCGAGTTCCTTTTTGACAGAATTTTCTCATCGGTATTCGCAAAGCTGCCAGGTATGTGGGCAATGGTTCCGCTTGAAATGTATGACAGAGCGAAACAGACAAACGGAAAAGGCATGAGTGATACAGTGAGAGAAGCGTCCGACTGGTACCACTATGAGGTTCAGGCGCACACAGCCGAAATTGTTCAGGGTTGCTTTGACCGCGGAATAAAAACCGGCATCGTAGCAAAATACGGCTATCCGTGCATCCCTGTTTTGAAATCGGCATTGAATATGACAGACGGCGTTATCGACACAAAATATGAATCCTTCGGCGCAACCGTAGCCCCCTTCGGTTCAACACTGGGCGATGGTTATGTTCAAAAAGTTGATAACGGTCATAACTGCATTTCACCTGACGGCATTATCGACTCGTCAACAGGCACATTCTGTGAATATACCTGGTTTATCAAAAATTCGATTCATGCCGACGATTACGAAGAAACCGCTCCCCTGTTTAACTTCATTTTCTCATCCGATAAACAGGTAACCTGTTTTGACGGCGATTACAGCCAGTATCTGATAATTGAAGACGGCGTTTTGACAGCGCTGACAGCCGAAAACGATTACAACAACTATTGATAAAACGATTTAAGCGGCACCGCAAAGTTCCCTGTGAAACTCGCGGCGCCGCCTGTACAATTGTTTATTCAACAAATAAATCCGGGCTTTCAAAGTCAATCCCCATATTTTTCACAAAATACGCGTTTGTATCGGCGGTCAGCCCGTTTTCGTCAAACACGGTTATGCGAAGATATATATCATCCCTGTTAACGCTGATTTTCGCCCCGGTCAGATATTCTTTGCCCTCTTCTTTTGCGTAAATTGCTCTCAATCGTCTGCCGCCTCTGGTGCAGACGATTTTTTTCGCCTTTTCGCACCTTATGTTAACTGAGCCATCGTCCGTATCAATCCAAAGTTCATTAATAACGGGACCTCTTGAAGAGTAAAAGTCCCCTTTAAGCAGAGCTCCGGTAATATCCTCATATTTAAGAGAAGGGCTTTTTATCATTGTAAACCCGCCGAAGGAATCCCAGTGGCAGGTGCCGGGCGCTCTGTTATGATTATCATCGGTCGCAATACAAAACAGTTTTTTGCCCCCTCTTAACATATCGTCATATATATCGGGGTTATATTCGTTATATCCGTCAATAAAACTGCTTGTGTTAAAGATTTCCATAGCGTGCATACCGCTGTATGACATATATCTTGGATAGTTTTCAAGCGACCATGTCGGGTGATTGTATGTGACAAAAAAGCCGTTCTCAACGCCTTTTTTTATCATCATATTAACGCATTCACTTGTATATTCTGTTTCAAACGGTGATTTTTCGCCGTCGCCGATAACATTATTCTCATTCTGAAACGGGTGAATGCGCCTGTCGCTGTTAAGCGCAATAAAGCATATGTCACAGCAACGGTTAAACCACCCTTTTCCGCTTTCGTCCGCGGCGTTCTCAACGCCGTTGAGCGCCAGAAAAGAGCTGTCCGTCAGGTCATTATGCGTCACAAACCGGTTGTGATCCGTAAAAGCGACGATTGAATAGCCGTTTTTTTGATAAAGTTCCTTAATCCGCAGCGGCGTCAGCTCACCGTCGGAAACAGTCGAATGTGAATGCAGGTTGGCTTTGTAAAATGTTCCTTTATCTGAAATAAGAAATTTTTTCATTCAGTTAGACCCGTATTTCAGGCAGTTTTTATTTTGTGATTTTAAAGGTGTAAAGGTATTCGCTGTCAAGATTGTCGGGGTTAAGCGGCGGGATAATCAAAAGCAGCTTTCCGCTTTTTTCCGCCGTTTTAATTTCTGCACCGGAGCCCAGAAGAGAAACCTTGAGTTCGGGCGAATAATCAACCTCTTCAAGGTAAAGCTCTTTAAACGGGAATGAATTTGAAACGGCATAGACTGCCCCGTCCTTTTGGGTGTAATAAATGCCAAGGCTGTCGGTGTTCTTTTTTGTATATACCTTTGAGCCGTAAATAGCTTCGCCGTTAATCTTAAGCCACCTGCCCATCTGAAGAAGGCGTTCCTCCATTATGACCGGTATTGTGCCGTCTGCGGCGGGACCGATATTAAGCAGGAAGTTACCGCCTTTTGAAACAAGTGAACAAAGAGTCTCAAGAAGCTGGCGCGGTGTCATATAGTCTTCAACACCCTCAAGTCTGTTAAGCCCGAAGGACCTGCCTATCCCCCTGCACTCTTCAAAAGGTCTGTCGAGTTCAATATCTTCAATACGCTTGTTCGCCTCTATGAAGCCGTATTCCGTTGTGAAATTGCCGCCTAAATGTCCCCTTGTCTCCTTGCCCCAGCGGTCGTTGGGAACAATATAATCCTTCACCGATGACTCGTTATAAAGCCACTGAAGGAACTCGGTCGAATGCCAGACACTGCTCGGGTGGTCCCACTCGCCGTCGGTAAACAGCGTTGACGGCTGATAGCGTTCAACAAGCTCCTTGAGCATTGGGATGAGGTGATACAGAGCGTATTCTTCCGGATTTTTAAGATAAAGCGGGTGAAACCACTCATACACCGAGTGATAAACGCCGAAACGAACGCCTGTGCCCTCCATCGCCGTTTTCAGTTCCATAAGGAAATCCCTGTGCGGGCCAACATCAAAACTGTTCCAGTTCCAGGCATAATCTGTTTTGTAAAGGCAAAAGCCATCGTGATGCTTTGAAACAAAATTGATGTATTTCGCTCCGCAATCCTTAAAAAGCTTTGCCCACTTGCCGGCGTCGAACAGTTCGGCTGTAAATCCGCGCACAAAATCTTCGTATTTAAAGTTTTTGCCGTAAAAATCCTCGTGAAATTTTCTGTTCGGAAATTCGGGGTTGTCGAGTTGCATTCTGTACCATTCCGCGTAATCGCCTTTTCTTGTGAATGCGGGCACGGAATAAAGACCCCAGTGGATGAAAATACCGAATTTAGCGTCACCGAACCATGCCGGAACCGGGCGGGAATTAAGGGACTCCCAGTTATTTTCGTACATTTCAAAATTGTATAGTTAAACTTGCCACGGCAAATAGGCAAATAATTAAACTATATTCCTTTCTAAAAAAATAAATGCGGTATGATGAATTTGATGAATGAAGTAAACGCCAAACCGCAGCGGAGCAAAAGCGCCTGCCCGCTGCGGTTTGTTTTTTAACGGTAATCAGCCGATTTCGGGAATAAATGCGTTATGAACGGCCTCAACAGCTTTATCTGCGTCCGCCTTGTCGATAAGAACGGATATTTTGATTTCACTTGTGCTTATCATCTGAATGTTGATATCCGCCTCGAAAAGAGCCTCAAACATTTTGGCGGCAACACCGGGATGAGTTTCCATACCTGCGCCGACAGCGGAAATTTTAGCGACGTTTTTGTCGTCAACTTCAATCTTGATACCCTCAAGAAAATCAATCTCATTAAGCGCCTCAACAGTCTGATCAACCTGATCGGCGGAGGTGGTGAAGGTTATGTCCTTTGTGTCATTTCTGCCGACGGACTGAAGAATAATGTCAACATTAACATTCTTTGCCGCCAGCCTGCCGAAAATCTTATAAGCGATGCCGGGTACGTTAGGCACACCGATAACAGAAATTCTTGCGCAGTTTGTATCCTTTGTAACGCCTCTGATAAGCATTTTTTCCATTTTTGTTTTCTCCTTAACTATTGTTCCGGGTGAACGAACCATACTTGAAAGCACTTCAAGAACGACACCGTATTTTTTCGCCATTTCAACAGAGCGGTTATTAAGAACCTGAGCGCCGAGAGTCGCCAGCTCAAGCATCTCGTCATAAGTGATTTCCGAAAGCTTAACTGCGCTCTTTACCTTGCGCGGGTCGGCGGTATAAACGCCTTCAACATCAGTGAAAATCTGACAGCGGTCGGCGTGAAGAGCGGCGGCAATGGCAACTGCGCTGGTGTCGCTGCCGCCTCTGCCGAGAGTTGTTATGTCATCGTATTTGTTAATACCCTGAAAACCCGCGACAATGACTATATTCTTTTTCGCCAGCTCCTGCCTGATGCGCTCACCGGTTACCTTTTTGATCCGAGCGGAGCCGTGGCCGGAATTTGTCTGAAAACCCGCCTGCCAGCCGAGCAGTGAACAAACCGGAAAACCCAGCTTTTCAACAGCCATTGCGAGCAGCGCAATTGAAATCTGCTCACCGGCGGATAAAAGCATATCCATTTCTCTTTTAGAGGGCTTTTTATTGATTTCCGCGGCTTTTTCTATAAGGTCGTCGGTTGTGTCCCCCTGGGCGGAGACGACAACAACAACATCGTTGCCCGCCTTGCTTGTTTCGGTAACAATGCGGGCGACATTCATCACCCTTTCCGCATTGGCAACCGAACTGCCGCCGAATTTTTGCACAATAAGACTCATAAACTACCTCCGGGTCAAAAATCCATTATTTTAAGAGTTGAAATAATATTAACTTTGAGAGTTTCGGAAAGCGCTTCAAGACCGTCAAGGCTTATTTCTTCAGTCACAAAGGCGGTATATCCGTCGCCCAGTGTGATGAAAGAATCTGCAGTGGCGACGCCGGCGATTTCTTTTTTCACTTCATCCGAATCGCCCTCAACACGGACAAGATACCGTGAAGTGATTTCGCCGGCGGACACAACAATGCCCGCTTTAGCCTTTTCCCAGCCGAAAGGCTTTGTTCCCTTCGACCTGACACAATCGATAACATCCGCCACAACCGCGCTCGCCGTGGGCAGCTTGCCCGCGCCCGCGCCGTAAAAAACAACGTCGCCGACGGCATTACCGCGAACAAGAACCGCGTTGAAAACATCGCCGGTGCATGCAAGCTGATGACCGTTTCTGACAATCGCGGGTGAAACGGAAAGCGCAACCCTGCCGTCCTCTTTTTTCTCAGCCAGAGCAATAAGCTTAACAACGCCGCCGAAAGCGCCGGCGTATTCAACATCTTTAAGTGTGATGTCTCTGATTCCTTTGGTGTAAACACTGTCGGGGTAAATGTGACTGCCGAAACACAGGGAAGCGAGAATGCAGATCTTCCGGCATGCGTCAAGCCCGTCAACATCCGCGCTCGGATCCTTTTCGGCATAGCCGTTATCCTGCGCAAGCCTCAGAGCAGCACCGAAATCCATATTCTCATTTATCATTTTTGAAAGAATGAAATTTGTTGTGCCGTTAAGAATACCGGCAACAAGCTGAATATCGTTTGCGACAAGGCACTGATATATGGGCCGTATTACCGGTATGCCGCCGCCGACGCTCGCCTCAAACATAAAGCTGACATTGTTTTCTTTGGCGGTTTCCAAAAGCTCAAAGCCCTTCATAGCAACCAGCTCTTTATTGGATGTCACAACACTTTTGCCGGCTTTAAGGCATGCGGAAACAAATTCGTATGCCGGGTGAAGACCGCCCATTGTCTCAACAACAATCTCAACATCGGCATCGCCGGCAATAATATTAAAATCCGAAATAACCTTGTCCTCAAAAGGGTCGCCCGGAAATGAGCGAAGGTCAAGAATATATTTAACCTGAGGATAATCACCACGGCATTTTCCGGTTACAGAGTCTTTATTCATGGCAAGAACCGCCGCAACGCCCGAGCCGACAACGCCGTAACCCATAATGGCAATGTACATAAATGAAACCTCCGTCGCGGTCCCGACGAACGAACCGCCTTAAATGCAATAGACAGCATATATTAACACATTATTGCATAATAATAAAGATAAAATTTATAATTTTTTCAATTACTTGAAATAGTCAGGTACGATTTGCCGAATCGTACCTGACTATTTTGTTCTTTATTTGCAAGCAGTATCTTTGGAAACTGCTTCTTTGCGGAAAATGCCCTGTGGAATTCACTTCGCTCGGCCGCTGGTGGGGCAACGATCCCTCCAAAAGGAGCCAAACAGAAACTGACATAATAGGCGAACAGGATAAAGATACGGCGCTTTTTGCAGAGTTCAAGTGGACAAACGAAAAAGTCGACCTTGCTGTATTGGAAACTCTTTTTGAACGAAGCCGGCTGTTTGGTTATAAGAATAAGCATTTCTTCCTCTTCTCGAAATCCGGTTTTACAAAATGGTGCAATGGAAAAGCTGCAGAACTCGGCAATGTGACACTTGTTGTGTTTGATGATATGCTTCCTCACGCGCCTGCATAAATGCGGTGCATTCGTCAATCATCGAATGATTGATAATCATACCGATCTCCCCCGGTGAGTTTTGCAGATACATAATACATCAACCGTGCCGATGAGTGTAACAGCTCACCGGTTTTTTGCTGCCCGAGTCCAAATAATAAGAGTATAACTGTTTGGAACTGTTTTGAGAAGAAGCCGTTCTTCACGAGACTGTTCCGAGACTTGATTTTAAAACTCCGCTGTGATAAAATCACTTTGAAATCTCAGGGAGCGCTGATTAAAACGAAGCGTTTCCATCATAATAACCGGAGGGATTATGAGGCAGAATTTAAAAAGAACATT
>JAILFM010000156.1 GCA_024697575.1 Clostridiales bacterium | reverse complement strand
AAAGAAGTGAAGAATTATCATTAAACTTAACTTCGATATCGGCGTCAACATCCCAGTTATCCCACGCCGAAGGCAAATCTTCAGCTGTAATAAGAGTGCCTAATGAATACCCTTCGCCTTTAAGCTGACGCTTTGTGGTTTTATCAATAAATGAGGAAATATATTTCTTTTCATCAAATTCAATATCGGCAAAAGGAGTTGAAAGCCTGTTGCCGTCAAGAGTCATAACCTCCCGTGCATTCGTTTCACCCTTAACAAGATTAAATGAAACGCTTGAAAATGCCGGAATGGTGAGCCCCGAAATAAGAAGAATATTTTTACCGTCAAGGTTTCTATAGCGCTGCTGACAGCAACCGTCGATATCGGCAACAAGGCCTTCTTTACATTCTATAAAAACAACGTCGTTTCTGTCAAATGATAAGGTATTGATTAAAGTGATTTTGTTACCCTGGCTGCCGACAAACGCTTTAATCAGCTCATCCGCTTTTTCAAGCACATAACCTGTTTCTTCAAGCGAAAGCCTGTGCGCCGAAGGGATGCAGGTGCCCGGCAGAATATCGTGAAATTGATTGATAAGAAGCTTTTCATACAGCGGATGAATGTCATTATCGCTTGCCGTTTCGCCCTTTTTAAAAGCGTCCGCAACCGTCAGATATTCAAGATCACGAAGCTTAACTTCGCATTTGCGGTTATTGCGCTTGATGTTATGCTGATTGGTCAAAGTGCCCCTGTGAAGTTCAAGGTATAACTCACCTTTATAAACAGAAGGATTCTTTGCGCTCTTTTCAAGTTCCTTCATAAACTTGCCGACAGTGGTATGCTCAGCCCTGGCGACACCGTTAAGGTCTTTGACACGCCTTGCAAGCTCTATCATTTCAAACTGAGGTCCGCCGCCGCCGTCGCCGAAACCGTAAGAGATAAGACGGTTTCTTGTAACATTCCTCTCCTTTATCGAATTGCCCGATATATTTTTACCGGTAACAACATTGTTAAGGTCTTCAGGCGAAGGGAAAATATGAGTACGGTTGAAATGTGTGAAAACCTTTGTTCCGTCAATTCCCTGCCAATAAAATGTATCATAAGGGAATACATTTGTATCGTTCCAGTCAAGCTTTGTGGTGCAGAAATAATCCACACAGCAGCCCTTCATTATCTGCGGGATAGCCGCCGAGTAGCCGAAAGTGTCCGGAAGCCAAAAGGTGTTTGATGTAAAGCCGAAGTGTTTTCTTGTAAAACGCTGACCCCAAAGAAACTGCCTGACCATACTTTCGCCGCCGGTGATATTACAGTCACATTCAACCCATACGCCGCCGTTAGGCTCATACCTGCCCTTAAGCACCTGTTCTTTGATTTTTTCAAAAAGCTCTGGGTAATGCTCAAGAATCATATTCCCGTGACAGGCTGAGGACTGAACGAATGTATATTCAGGATACTGTGCCATAAGGGAAAGCTGATTGGAATAGGTCCTTGCGCATTTTTTTATGGTTTCCGTCTTTTTCCAAAGCCACGCCGTGTCCATATGCGAATGGCCGATGATACCTACATTTGCGCTTTCCGGTCCGTTTTTAACGCTGAGAATTTCCTTAAGAAAAACATGAGCATTTTTAAGAGCAGACCTGAAGGTTTCATCGTCGGTATCTTCATAAGAGTAATAAAGAACCTTATGCATTTCAAAATATGCATTTTCAATATCACCCTTCCGGAAGGATTCATCCGGTAATGTCTCGTAAAGTTCATTTACGGTTTTTAAATCAAAATAAAAATCGGATATTTCACTGTCCTTTAAGCAAATATCAATACCTTCAAACTTGAATTTATAGTCAAGCAGCGGCAGATTTTCAAGCGGACTGCAACCTTTATACGAATGGCCGGAATACGCTTCAAGCGCAATATCGATTTTTTCACCGGTTTTTACATTCTGTTTTAACAAATCGCAATAATGATTGCCGTGTGCAGTAAAAACGATTTTTGTACAGAATGTACCGAACGGCATGCCGTTAACCCAAAGGAGAGTTTCATAGCCCTGAGTATGCGGCCAAATAAACAAATCCTTGCCGTCAAGCTCCGCCGGAACAGTAAAATTGCTTCTGAACCAGCAAAAACTTTCCTCGCCGCCCCATTCAAAACCATAGGGAGCATCTTTAAACAGCGAAAAATCCGGTATTTCATAAAGCCTGTCGGTTGTTTCATAGGCGACGGCGCCGATTTTGGCAACCTTTTTAAAAATCATGGGTTCAAGGGTATCTTCAAATCTTTTTATCTTTGAATACATCCTTTGAATCTGGGCCTGTGTTAACATTAATTTTGTTCCTTTCTGAGAACCTTCTCAACAGTAAATTCTTTTTTGATATAAGGCAAAACCGGTTTATCAACTCACGTTAATACCCGAAAAAACATTAACACACGGAAATATTTATGTCAAGCTTTATAAAAGCCGAAAATGAAAAAACGGACTGCAAAAGCAATCCGTAATTCTTATAAAATTATGCCTGTGTTCCGACCTTGTTGGGGTTAATCTTTATGCCGGGACCCATTGTCGCTGCGACAGCGCAGGAACGAATGTACTGACCCTTGGCTGCGGCGGGCTTAGCTTTGATAATAGCGTCAAGAAGAGTATCAAAATTTTCCTTAAGTTTGTCTTTGCCAAAGGAAACCTTACCGATGGGGCAGTGAATAATATTGGTTTTATCAAGACGGTACTCGATTTTACCGGCTTTGGCTTCAACAACAGCCTTGGCAACATCAGGTGTTACCGTGCCCGCCTTGGGGCTGGGCATAAGACCGCGGGGACCTAAAACCTTACCGAGACGACCGACAAGACCCATCATATTGGGAGCCGCGATGCAAACATCAAAATCAAGGAAACCTTCGCCCTGAATCTTGGCAACAAGGTCTTCAGCGCCTACAATATCAGCGCCTGCAGCCTGGGCGGCTTCTGCGAGAGCGTCCTTGGCAAAAACGGCAACTCTTACATTCCTGCCTGTACCGTTGGGAAGAACAACAGCGCCGCGAACCTGCTGATCAGCGTGACGTGAGTCAACACCAAGACGGATATGAGCTTCAACCGTTTCATCGAATTTTGCGCTTGCGGTTTTAATAGCAAGCTCAAGAGCATCACCCGAATCATAAAGGGTGCTTCTGTCTATAAGCTTTGCGCTTTCAGTATATTTCTTTCCGTGTTTCATAATTAATTATCCTCCGAATAATGTGGTTTAAGCGGAAATTTCCTCCCACAAGTATAATCAGTCAGCTACGGTAACGCCCATTGAGCGGGCAGTGCCGGCGATCATACTCATAGCTGCTTCAATTGAGGCAGCGTTAAGATCCTTCATCTTTGTTTCGGCAATTTTACGAATCTGCTCGGTTGTTATCGATGCAACCTTGGTCTTGTTCGGAACGCCGGAACCGCTTTCGATGCCACAGGCTTTTTTAATAAGAACAGCCGCGGGCGGAGTCTTTGTGATAAAGCTGAAAGTACGGTCGGCATAAACAGTGATAACAACGGGAATGATAAGACCGATATCATTCTTTGTGCGCTCATTGAATTCTTTTGTGAACGCCATGATGTTAACACCATGCTGACCGAGAGCGGGACCTACAGGGGGAGCCGGAGTTGCTTTGCCTGCAGGGATTTGTAACTTAATTAAGCCGACAACTTTCTGTGCCATGATTTATACCTCCATAAAATGTGGTAGATTGCGGAGCATTCTGAAAAATTTGCTCCTCCCACGAAGCCGGCGAAAGCCGACTGCACCTAAAAGGTGCTGAATTTGAAAGGGCGAAGCCCTCAAATTACCGTGTTAATCTTCGGCAAGTTCAACCTGGTCAAGCTCAAGCTCAACCGTTGTCTCTTTGCCAAACAGCGCCGAAACCGTGACTTTGACATAATCATTTTCAAGGTCAAGCGCCTCAACAACACCCGTAAACCCGTCAAGGTATCCGTCGATAATCGTGACCGTGTCACCGACATCGTATGAAACCTCAACCGTCTTCTTTTCCACTCCGAGCCTGATAACTTCTTCATAGGAAAGAGGGATAGCGGTGTTTTCAGGGCCGACAAAACCTGTCACACCCCTTGTGTTACGAATAAGCAGCCATGTTTCATCGCTCATCCTCGGACGATTGTCGTCGTCATATTCAACTGCGACATTGACGAGAACATAGCCGGGGTAAAGCAGTCTCTCGGACTCCTTACCTTTTTCCTTGTCCTCCACCTTTTCAACGGGAATCATAACATTGAGGATTTTATCCTGCATTGAGCGGTTTTCAACCATCTTCTCAATATTGGACTTTACCTTGTTCTCATATCCCGAATATGTGTGGACAACATACCATCTTGTGTCACCGGGCATCTTATTTCACCCCGGGGATAAAAAACCTGCTCAGCATCATAACAGCAGCAGAAGTAGTTGTCTCTTCCGCTGAACCGGCGGTTTTTTCAGCAAACCTTTCAAGAAGCGAAATACCCAGAGCGAGAAGCTGGTCAACCGCAAAAATTGCAACCGCGCAAATCGCAACCGCAACAAGAACAACAAGCGTTGACTTGACAATAGTCTTGCCGTCAGGCCAAACAATTTTTTTGCATTCGCCCTTAATGTCTTTAAAGAACTTCTTGATGGCTTTACCGGCTCTGACGAACCAGTTACCGTTAGGATTTTTTGCCTTCTGGGGTTTTTTCTTTTCAGCAGCGGCAACCTTTTCTGCAGCTTGAGAAACCGAATCCTTAGCCATTAGGTCAACCTCCAACTTACTTTGACTCTTTGTGAAGAGTGTGTTTTTTGCAGAAGCGGCAATACTTGTTCATTTCAAGCCTGTCCGGTGTGTTCTGCTTGTTCTTCATTGTGTTGTAATTGCGCTGTTTGCATTCGGTGCAAGCAAGTGTGATTTTCACTCTTTTACCGTTAGCAGCCATGTGCGGCACCTCCATTTTAGGAATATTTGAGCCGTTCGACAGTCTATCAGGCAACTGTCTGCGGCAAAGCCTCCCTCTGAAAAAGGGCATAATAAAAAAGCCCTGCTGACAGAGGTAAAGTGATTTTATCACCTGTGCCCCATTTTGTCAAGGCTTTTTAATATTATTTTTTTACCGCCTCAAGTATTGCATCCGCAACCCTTTGGCTGGAATTACCGTCGGTAAATGTAAAAAATCTGTTTTTGAAAGGTATTACTTTTTCCGAATCAAAATCGCCGGAAACAGCGGCTTTAACAAGCTCTTCGTAAGTAAACACTATTTTGCCGGGGACAAAAGATTCAAAATCACAGTAAAAATCACGCTCGGTTATATATTGATACAAATCGAACGCGTAAAACAGCATCGGGATGTTCAGAAGCGACGCCTCAAAAACTGCGCTTGAATAATCGGTTATGAGAAGTGAAGTGACAAAAAGAAGGTCGTTAAGCTCATCGGCGTCGCTCAAATCGATTATTCTGCCGGCGTATTCCTCCGGAATCTCAAAACGCTCCCTGCAAAACGGATGCAGTTTGATTATCAAGGCGTAATCTTCACCCAATGCATCGCAGAACTTTTCGGGTGAAAAAACATCTGCCGGATAATACGCGCTCTTTTGTCCGTTACCCCTGAAGGTCGGCGCAAAAAGCACAATTTTTTTATTCTTAAAATCGGGAAATCTTTCGTAAAAGCTGTTTCTTATTTCCCGAGAGTAATTATCATCGAAGAAGATATCTGTTCTGGGAATGCCGGTAGCAAGCACCTTTTTCTCGTCTATACCGAAGCCTTCTGCATAATACTTCCTGATGCCTTCGGATGAAACAACGGTTTTGTCATACATTCTGTGATCGGGGGAACTCTGTTTTGGTCCGCCGGTCTTGCCAAGGCGTGAAAAACCAAATGTCTTAAATGCGCCGCAGGCATGCCAAAGCTGAAAAAGGGTTGTCTCTTCGCGCTTTTTGACTGTATTAAGAAGAGTAAAGTAATCATCGACAATAAGCACTTTGGAAGAAGCATACAGCTCGTAAAAACGGCGGATATTCTTAGGCTTCATAAGTTCGGCGTAATCCGAACACATCAAAAACTTAAAATCAAGTTCTTTATTGTCTTTGAGCTTATCAAACACAAATTTTTCGTTACCGCTGATTTCGTCACGGCGACCGGAAACAAAGGCAACTCTGTTTTCGACAATATTTTTTTTGCAGAGCCTGTTATAATATCTTATATGCTTATTACCGCTGATTTTAGCTATCTTTAAAGCTGATTTGCGGCTTTTAAACATAGTTCTGAAAAACGAAACAATGTTTGTTTTAATCTGCCCGACTATCTTGCCAACAATATTTGAAGTGGGCATATATTTTCGCTGCGGAATAAGCCCCAAGGCGGCAAGAAAACCGTCAATGGCAAAATACGGCAAAAGAATAACGCACAGCAGGATTATGAAAACAGCGGTTATAAACCGGCAAATACCGGAAAGAAGGTCGATAAACCCGAGCTTTTTCACATAATCGTTTTTTGCAACGCCGATTATGATTTTACCTTCATTTTCATTTGAGGAAATTGAGAAAATATATTCATCGGTGTTTTCGTCCTCATCCTGATCGTCCTGATTTGTATAGACAGTTGCGCCGTCAAACACCTCGCCGGCAACAAAGCTGTTTGAAACATCATATTTGTTTGCGAGACCTCTTGACCACAGAACATCGCAGGGGCATACTTCATCCCCGAAGCTCACTTCAAATGAAAGAGAAAAAGACCTGTCCGGTATTACATCAAGAAAAATTCTGTCAAGGGAATATTTATATGAAAAAATGTGAATACAGTCGCTCTTTTCTTTCCGCCTGAATGTTCCTTTTATCAGCAGCGGAAGCCGCCTGATTTCACCTTCGCGGTCAAAAACAGCGCGGATTTTAGGCTGCGGGTCGTCATAGCCGCATCTGAGCGCAATATCAACTTTAAGATGATTACGGTTCAAAGATAAATCGTTAATCATCAGTGAGCATAATTCTTTCATGCCGTTCCTCAGACATTTTTATTGTTTCTGTCTTTATAAAACTGTGTCTTGGGATCAGGATGAGCGGTTGAAGCCCAAAGTGAATCGGCAACCGGCTGCCATTCGCGCGCGAAAGCGTCGCATTTTGAGCACAAAGCTTCAACACTCTCTTTTGCCGTTAAATCGGTTGAATGCGCGTTAGTGTCATTAACCATCTTACGCAGACAATCGGGATTTTCAAGCATCGGGCAGGGGCGCAAATGATTACCGTTAAAAGGCTGATTATGGTAGTATGCCATAAACAGCGGACTTTTAAGCCCTTCAAGAATGGTTTTTTCTCTGATATTGGAATCCGAATAATGTATGAAAACACACGGCTCCATATCGCCTTCTGAATTGATGTGAAAATAATTTCTGCCGCCTGCAATACAGCCGCCGACATACTCCGCATCGTTTTGGAAATCCATGAAAAACATCGGTTTACCCGATTTTTGGTTCCTGACTGTTCTGAGCCAATGGTACATATATTCGCGCTGAGAAGGCGAGGGCAAAAGAGACACATCGGCGCCGCCGCCAACCGGCATATAGTTGAAATAAAAGCCGAAACGAACGCCTTTGGAAACCATATAGTCAAGAAACTCGTCGCTTGTTACATAGGGAATGTTCTTTGATGTGTAGCAAACCGACATACCGAAAAACAACCCGTGTTTTTTCAAAAGATCGAGAGCGTCAACAGTGGTTTTATATGCCCCTTCACCGCGGCGGTAGTCGTTACTTTCTTCATTACCCTCAATACTTACCGCAAGAGTAAGATTGCCGGCATCTTTCATATGAACACAAAACTCTTCGTCAATAAGAGTGGCGTTTGTATAAACAAGAAATGCGCAGTCCGGATTTTCGCGGCAGAGAGTAAGAATATCGTTTTTACGGATAAGAGGCTCGCCGCCGGTAAGCATATAAACATGCGTTCCCAAAGCTTTGCCCTGACTCACGATACTTCTCATTTCGTCAAGTGATAAATTTGACTTGTTGCCGTATTCCGCGCTCCAGCAGCCTTTGCACTTTTTATTGCAGGCACTGGTCGGGTCAAAAAGCATCAGAAAAGGAATATTACAGCCGTAAATCTCTCTGTTTTTTCTTACCTGTTTTGTGCCGTTAACACCCGCGCCGACTCCCAAAGCAAGGAGCAGCTTTTTAATGTAATTTCCGTCGCATTCGTTAATTAAGCTTTCAGTGAAGCGATACCAGATATTATCTTTGTCACGCATAGCCGAACGGAAAGCGTCAAAATTCTTTTCGGGGAATTCGCCTCCCATAAGCTTTTGCGCAAGGTTTATCAGCTTAACCGTATTTGAAGATATGTCTTTTTTGATATACCTGTATGCCGAATCAAAAACAACTGAAGCAACAGACCTTTGAAGTTTTTCCTTAACTGTCATCCGCTTTGATTTCTCCTGACTTTAAAAGACACCGGTATAACCGATGCCTTTTAATCCTTGAATCAGTCAAGCTTTTCTTTTAAAAAGCTATCATAGAATTCCTTAACACCGGCGTAAAAGTCTTCAACACCGCCGTCATTTTTCATAACATAGTCCGCCATTTTTTCGCTGACACTGGTATGGAAGATTTCCTCTTCATGAAGGTCGTTCTCACGAAGTTTTTCGACGCTCTTGCCGTCCCTTTCACTGCCCCTTGCAAGCATTCTTGCATACCTCGCATCGTCATCACTGACAACTACGTCAACAAGAACGAATTTGTCACCGAACGCTTTTTTGAAAACTTCAATGTCCGAAGGGGGGCGGATACCGGAAACACAATAGTTCGGCTCGTCGCTTTCTTTAATTTTCTTGACAATCATTTCGGGGAAAAATGTCTGCCCGTTTTCTGACATATATTTTTTACTTGTTAAATGAAGATTGTCTCTTGTAAGCTCAAGCCCGTCTTTTGCCGCAAGCTCCCTGACAACATCACCGATGGAAATCATAGGAAAATTATACTGCTCGGCAACATAATCAAGGAAGAAATCCTTGCCTGCGCCGTTTTTGCCAACAGCTGCTAAAACCATTTTATAACACCTTTCTGAATTGATTATATTTTTTTATTATACGAAAATTAAATTTCGGGAAGTTCAATTTCAATCTCATGCCCAAGCTCAGCCGAACGGGCAATGCCGTCGATTATAGCCTGGTTGTAAAGAATCTGTGATGAAGGTACAGGCGGCTCGCCGTTACCTTTAACAGCGTCAATAAACGAACGAATCTTAATATCAAAGCAGTCTTCATCCATACGCTTTTTGGGAATAACCGTTTCGATCTGCTCACCGGCTATCTCGTGATAAATCACAAGCGGACCGCCGATTGAACCGTTCCAGCATTCGGTTGAAGGCACTCTGACAGAGCCCTTGGTTCCCATAAAGATAGTATCACCCGGGGTGTCAAGGTTCATTGCCCACGCAATTCTGAAATCAAGGATAATACCGCCCTCAAGGCGAATAAATCCGGCGGCAAAATCATCAACGCTGAAAACATCATGATGCTCATAAGCGGGGTCTTTGCCGAAGAAATCGGATTTATAACCCGAAACGGTCAGCGGCTTCGGGTAGCCGATTGAATTAAGAACCATATCAAGGGAATAACAGCCGATGTCGCCCAAAGCGCCTATGCCGGCAGTTTCCTTCTGAATAAACGAGGTTCCGAAAGGCGTGGGGATTCCCCTGCGTCTGCCGCCGCCGGTCTGGATATAATAGATTTTGCCAAGCTCTCCGGACTGAACAATCCTTTTGAGCATTTTCATATTTTCATCAAATCTCGGCTGGAAACCAATTGAGAGAACGCCCTTGCTCGCTTTGTCAGCCCTGCAGATTGCCACTGCCTCTTCAGTGGTAACACACATGGGTTTTTCAAGAAGAACGCTGAGTCCGTGCTCAAGAGCATAAATCGTACACTCCGCATGGGTTGCGTTATATGTGCAAACAGAGACGGCATCGCAAAGCCCGCTGTCAACAAGCTCTTTGTGGTTTTTGAAAAAAGCCACCTTGCCGACATTGTATCTTTCGCAAAACGCTTCCGCCTTGCCGGGAATAAGGTCCGCAAGAGCTACGATTTCAACATCCGGGCATTTCTGATAAGCCTTGACATGAGCTTCCGCTATCCAGCCGGTACCGATAATTCCAACTTTGACTTTTTTTGTCAAATCTCTTTCGATTTTTTCAACAACCTTGTTTTTAAAAGCATCAAGAATACTCGCTTCTGCCATAACATCCTCCAAACAATATTACTCCGACATTTTTTCTCGGGTTATTTCAGTTGATTTTAGCACATAAGGCTGACTTTAACAAGTATTTTTTGTAAATATTAATCCGCGCTTATTGTAAATATTAATCCGCGCTTATACCATATCCGCAATTTCATAAATAAGTTTTTCGGTCTTTTCCCAGCCGAGGCAGGGGTCGGTTATTGATTTGCCGTAAACATTTCCGTCAACACTCTGGCATCCGTCTTCAAGATAGCTCTCAATCATAAAGCCCTTTACCAACCGCTTTATATCGTTATTGTACTTGCAGGAATACATAACCTCTTTGGCAATTCTAATCTGTTCTTCATATTTTTTGCCGGAATTCGAATGATTGGTGTCAACAATAACCGCAGGATTAAGAAGACCGGACTTGTTGTAAAGTTCATTCAGAATCATCAGGTCTTCATAATGATAGTTTGGGTGAGAATTGCCGAATTTATCAACGTAACCCCTTAGAATTGCGTGAGTATAAAGATTCCCGTGGCTTTTCACTTCCCAGCCGCGATAAATAAACATATGTTTTGATTGCGCCGCCTGAATGGCGTTCATCATAACATTCAAGTCACCCGAAGTCGGGTTTTTCATTCCAACGGGAGCGTTTAATCCGCTGGCAGTGAGTCTATGCTGCTGATTTTCCACACTCCTTGCGCCGACAGCGTTATATGAAATAATGTCGTTTAAATAGCGCGCGTTTTCAGGGTAAAGCATTTCGTCCGCCGTGCTCATGCCGTATTCCTCAAGAGACTTCATATGAAGTTTTCTTATAGCGATAACGCCCTTGATAAGGTCAGGTTTTTCATTTGGATCGGGGTAATGCAGCATACCTTTGTAACCGGCTCCGGTGGTTCTCGGCTTATTCGTATAGATTCTCGGTATAATGAGAATTTTGTCTTTAACCTTCTCCTGAACCATTCTGAGTCTTGAAATATATTCAAGAACGGCATCTTCTCTGTCAGCGCTGCAAGGACCGATAACAAAAACCAGTCTATTATCTTTTCCTGAAAAAATCTTTTTGATTTCTTCGTCTCTGGCAGCTTTAACCTTAATACCTTTTTCAGAAACAGGATACTGCTCTTTAATATCCTTAGGTATCGGCAGTTTACCTATAAACTCCATATTCATAATCTTATTCCCCCTTTATCTCATTTCTTCTTATCAAACAGTATTCTTCGATCGGACGACATACGCATCATTTTTCGCATGGTGTCAACATCATCGTCTTTAACCGCCGTTCTGAGTTTTTGAAGTTCAGCCATAAAAACATCTATGTTACTAAGCAGTTTTTCTTTATTAAGCAGGAACAACTCGCTCCACATAACATCATTAATTCTTGCAATTCTTGTCAGGTCGCGGAATGAATCACCGGTATATCTTTCAAGATTCGGCTTTTCGTTGCCTGTCATAAGACATACGGCAATGCAGTGTGTCAGCTGTGACAGAAAACCTATCATATCGTCATGCTCTTCGGGTGTAAGCACCGACACCCTGGCAAACCCGAGCATCCAGCCGAGCATTTTCACTGTTTCAACGGACTCCTCCGTATTATCAGGTGTCGGAGTAACCACAAAGTTTGCGCCTTTAAATATATCACCGCTTGCGTTCTCAACGCCGCTGACTTCTCTGCCTGCCATCGGGTGAGACGCAACAAATTCGACGCCCTGAGGGAGCATTGACTGCACGCGGTAAACAACGCTTGATTTGACGCCGGTAACATCGGTAATGAGAGTACCGGGCGAAATCAAGTGAGCGTATTTTTCAATCCATTCTATGAATATATGCGGATAAAGAGCGAAAATAATAAAATCAGACTTTTTTATAACATCTTCATTTACATAATCATAGCCCTCGGAAATAAGACCTTTTGATAAGGCAATATCAATCGTTTCTTTTCGCCTTGCAAACGCGCTGACATGAAAATCTTTTTTTATCAGAACATCGGCATAACTGCCGCCGATAAGTCCCAAACCGACAATAAGAAAACGCGTATTCTCTTTAATCCTCATACAGCTTAACCTCAACACCTAAATTTTTTA
>JAILFM010000135.1 GCA_024697575.1 Clostridiales bacterium | reverse complement strand
CTGCTTTCTTTATCTGTCGTGACAAGGCATTTCACACCGCCGTACGAGCGTTTCCAGCCTTTTTTTGACGGCAGAAAATCTTTCAACGCAAACGGCACCCCGGCAAAAACTCCGCAGTATTCGCCATTTTCAAGCCTTTCTTCAAGGCGTTTGGCGTTCTCATACGCTTCGTCAAAAGCCGTATAAACAAAGGCGTTGATTGAGCTGTTTCTTTCTTTTATTCTTTTTTCAAAGTATCTTAAAACATATGTCGGCGAAACTGTTCTTGAATTGACGAGTTTACCGATTTCACATGCCGATAAATTTTCTAATTTAATATCTCTCATTGTGTTTTCTCATTAGTAAATTCAAACCTTGACGGGTCTTTGCTGACTTCCATCTTGTGGCAGTATTCAAGATAATCCCTGCCTACGCCGTCGCTCTGCCATTTGGAGCATATTCTGTAACCTACCGGGCTGAAAACAACTTCGCACACAAGTTCCAGCAGTGCGCCTGCAAGGGCTATGCCCGTAATGGTTGAATAAGTATAAAACGGAGCAAAAACTTTAAACGCCAGAGCGGCAAACACAAAATTGTCCGCAAATTGGCCGATGATTGTGCTCGTATATGACCGGACATAAAAAGCGGTTTTGCCGTCCGGATTTTTTTTGAAAAGTTTTCCCAGTGCGCCGTGAACAACCGCATTAATTACTCCGGAAACAATGTATGCGACAGTTGAAGAAACAAGTATCTGCCACGGCTGAGGAGCCGCAAGTGCTTTAAACCCGAACAGTGTGTCAAATACACTGCTTGCGCCTTCAAAAGGATATTTTGCCGGAAATGCCGCTATACATGCTAAAAAGCAGACCGCAAAAGCGTTAATTACCGCCGCAGTTACAGTCAGCTTTATCGCCGCCTTTGTGCCGAAGGTTTTTGTAACAATATCCATAAGAAGGAATATTATCCAGGACAGGAATATTCCCCCGGTTATTGACACAAATGGCACGCCGTTTATGATAAGCCCGCTCCAAATGATTTTGTTCGCGGCGAGGTTCATTGTTATTGTTGACATAACCAGCAACATGGTCACGGGACCCGGTATGCTTCTTAACAGCATTTTAAGGTCCGTTAAATCAAATAACCATTTGCCGGTATCAGTAATCAAAAAAAACGTTTTTGCCAAACAGCTTTTTTCTTTTTTCATTTTCATACCAAAGAGATGAACTCTTTTCTCCTGCCTATATTTATAATATGTAATATGTATTTTGCGCTTTATGACGATGAAAGTCAACAATAAAAATAAAATGAACATGATATATGCAGACAAATGCAGGCATAAGCCGGCTGAAGGCTTTGAAATGAACGATTTTTCTGTTTCATGTTGACAATTTAGGAAATTTGGCGTAATCTAAAGTCAATGTTAGATTACGCCAAATTTAGACTTTTGAGGTGATGAAAATGAACTATGTTCACCGTGAGCTGGAACGAAAATTCCTTAAAATGAATGATAATTTTAAAGCCGTTCTTGTTACAGGCGCAAGGCAGGTAGGTAAGACCACTATGCTTCGGCACCTTGCCGAGGGTACTGAACGCACTTATGTTACTCTTGATAATAATGCCGCAAGGCGGCTTGCGCAGTCCGACCCTGTTCTGTTTTTTCAAACATATAAACCGCCGCTTTTGATTGATGAAATTCAAAGAGCGCCTGAACTTTTTGAGCAGATTAAGATTATCTGTGATGAAAGTGATGAAAACGGACTTTTCTGGATTACCGGCTCTCAGCAGTACAAAATGATGAAAGGCGTCAGGGAGTCGCTTGCCGGCAGAATCGGTATCCTCACCCTTTACAGTCTGTCACAAAGGGAAAAGGCGGGAGTAATACTTGATGATGAGTTGGATTTTTCACTTGAATCACTTTTGAAAAGACAAAAGAAATTTGAAAAAAATGACATTGTTAAAGTTTTTAACCATATTTGGGCAGGGGGAATGCCTGCTGTTCAGAATATGGACAGTGAAATGCGGGAAGATTATTTCAGCTCATATATTGAAAGCTATCTGATGCGTGACGCTGCTGGGTCAGGCGGTGTTACAGATACCGTCAGGTTTTCCGCTTTTCTCACTGCGTGCGCCGCTCTTGTTGCTCAGCAAATTAATTTTAAAACGCTTGCCGAGGCGGCAGATATTTCTGAACCAACAGCGAAACGCTGGCTTGATGTTTTGCAGGGGCTTGGCATTATCTATTTGATGAAACCATATGAGAATAATGAGCTTAAAAGGCTTGTGAAAGCGCCGAAGCTGTATTTTTGTGATACATCGCTTTGCGCTTATCTCTCAATGTGGCTTACTCCCGAAACATTGATGAAAGGCGCTGCAAGCGGGAATTATTTTGAAAACTATGTTGTTATGGAGCTTGTCAAAAACTATGCCTATTCAAAAAGCAAGGCAAATATTTGCTATTACAGAGACGACCGTGCAAAAGAGATTGATGTTTTCATAGAGGAAAACAATATCATTCATCCTTTTGAAATCAAGAAATCCGCTAATCCCGATTTAAGAGAAGTCAAAAAATATTCCGTGATTGATAAAGCGTCCCTTAACAAGGGAGCGGGCGGCATTATATGTATGTGTCAAGAGGTCATCCCGATTGACCGAGAGAATTGCCTTATACCGTGTAACATAATATAGAATCATTTCAGGAGGTCACTCAACTGACGGGTGACCTCCTGATTTTTTTACAAATGTATTGCGTAAATTCCAAAAAAAATCAAGTTTTTGCACTGAAATGCAGAAACTTGATTTTTTAACGCCTTTTTCCAGCAGGTCAAAACAAGTCAGAGTGTGAGCCTGTACGGATGAAATTAAGAATAAGCTTATCTAAGGAAACGCTGATTAAATCGCCGTACTCATAACGGTGGCATCTTTTCCGCCTGATTTTGTCTCAAATCTTGAAATAAACAAATTATTTCTGCTATTTTTCGACTTCATCAGTCGAAAAACCTGCTCGCCGTTCTAAACACCCCGATTTAATCAGCGCTTCCCTAAAATCAGCGTTTCTTTAGGTGTGGTATACAATCTTAAGCGTTCAGATCCTCCGGTAATTTGTCAATACTGTCAAAAGGACCATGAAGATTCCTACCGTTTTTCACATCTTCTATTGCTGCCAAAGTTTCTGTGTTCGGTACATGCCGTTTCAATTCAAACGGAATTCCGTCATTGTTAACAGCAGACCTAAGAAACATGGTTATTGCGGACGACATTGTCAGGCCGAGATAGTTAAATAAATTCTCGGCATCTTTTTTTAAATTGTCATCAATACGAATATTTATGTTTGTTGTTGCCATACTATCATCTCCTTTACCTTGATTATAGACAATAATCAGTAAATGTCAATACATTATTTAATAATTACTTTCAAACGCTTTACAAAAGTAATGCTACTTTTATCTTGGTTATCAAATATCTTACAAACAATGAGAAAAAAAACAATAATAGACAGAATATACATTCCGTCTATTAATCTATCAAATATATTGTGTGTTCACATG
>JAILFM010000146.1 GCA_024697575.1 Clostridiales bacterium | reverse complement strand
TAATTTTTTCATAGAAATCCGTTATCTGCTTTTTTCTGTCTGCGAGAGTTTCAAATCCCGACAAATATTCATACGGATATTTATAATTGAAAATTCTTTCTATATAACCGCTTGAAACATCGCCAAGCTTTGTGACCCCTCCCGCACCGCAGGCAAGAACGGTCTGATTTTCTTCAATCATAATAACATTGTAAAAACCTTCTTTGCCCTCTTTGCACCAGCCGACATTCTCAAGATTGCCGACACATTTGCTCTGCCGGTACATATAGTAAGGAATATATCCGGATAGTCCGAGCTTTTCCGAAGCATAATCAAGCATTTTGACCGCTTGCATACCATGAGATACTTCCGCCCCGTTATAATTCAAAGCCGAAGATCGCTTCAAAGCAAGAGAGTGAACGGTAATGCTTTCGGGCGCAAGATTAACAGCGCAGTCAAGGCTGTTCACAAAGTCCACGAGCGTTTCACCGGGAAGACCCGCTATCAGGTCGGTATTTATACAATCAAATCCGGTTTTTTGAGCTAAAGAAAATGCGTCGTAAATCTGTGAAATGCTGTGGTTTCTGCCTATAAGCTTTAATGTATTTTCGTTAAAAGTCTGCGGATTAATGCTGATTCTGTCAACGCCGTATTCCTTCAGCACTTTCAGCTTATCGCCGGTTATTGTATCCGGCCGCCCTATTTCAACGTTATATTCTTTTATTTCTTTTTTTGAAAATCCGGCGTCAATCGCTTTAAAAAGCTTTTCGAACTGTTTTTCATTCAGCACGCCTGGTGTCCCGCCGCCGAAATAAATACTGCTTAATCTCAGTCCGAGCTTAGCGGCAATTCCGGCTGTCAAAGCAATTTCTTCACACAGCTTTTCAACATACGGTTCAAGTAGCTTTTTTGCGTTTGAATTGCCTATTGAATGCGAAACAAACGAGCAGTATGAACATCTTGAGGGACAAAACGGGATTGAAATATAAAGGCTGAAATCCGGAAAAGATGAAGACGAAAGAATTCTTTTTTCGTTTTCAGCAACCGTAAGCGTAAGATTTGTTCTTTCTTCAGTAACCAAAAGATCGTTTACAAAGTAATCAACAGCGGCCTTTTCGCCGATTTGAGAACAAAGCTTCACCATAAGCTTTGAAGGGCGAACGCCTGTCAGAACTCCCCAAGGCGGCGTGTATGAAGTGATTGAAGAAAGCAGAAAAAAAATGAGTCTTGCCATCACAAGTTCGATTTTTTCTTTTTCATCTTCAGTTAAGACCCGCGTTTGCTCACTGTGTTGCGACTCAATATCCGCCGTAACCTTAACTTCATATTTCCCGTTTTGTTCGGACAGCGATGTTGTGACACATTTGGTATCTTCCTCGTCAAAATCACGGTGAACCGTTATTTTTTCATTAGGAAAAAACACCCTGCATATATTTTCACATTCGTAATGAAACTTATGGTTAATGACCCTTAAAATCACCCTTTGTTCATCCTTCTGATAAAAATATTTCTGTTTCTTTCACTTTCAAGTGTTGTCGGAATGTTGTGACCGGTAAAGACCCGGTAATCTCCCGGTAGTGAGATAAGCCTTTTTATCGAGTGCATCATATCCTCGGCACTGCCGCCGGAAAAATCGGTTCGCCCGACAGTGCGGCAAAAAAGCGTATCCCCGCTGAAAATCACCTTGTCCTTTTCATTCACAAAACAGCAGCTGCCGCGGGTATGTCCGGGGGTATGCAAAACCGAAAAAGCGGAATCACCGACAGATACAGTGTCGCCGTCGCAAAGCTTTTTATCATAATCAACCGGTATCTGCTTTACTCCGATACCGAACAAATCAAGAAGCGACTTTTCACTGCTTCTGAGCATTTCAGCATCAAGCGGGTGAATATATACGCACGCTCCTGTCGCTTCTTTGAGACCGCTGACACCGAGAATATGGTCAAAGTGCCCGTGAGTAAGAATTATTTTTTCAACATTCAGACTGTTCTCATTAATTGCTTTTTTCAGGTTTTCATCATAAAGACCGGGGTCAATAACGGCCGCTGAACATGATTCTTCATCAAAAACAACATATGTGTTACAGATATAATCAACTGCATGACCCGTATTAATGATTTGCATCGGCTAAGTGCGCCTCCAGATTTCGGTATCCATAATAATGGTGACCGGTCCGTCGTTATTAATTGAAACCTTCATATCTGCGCCGAATTCACCGGTTTCCACCTTTGAAACACCATTTTCAATAAGGCACGAGTTAAAATATTCATAAAGCAGTTTCGCTCTCTCAGGCGGTGCGCTCGGAGTAAAAGAGGGACGGTTGCCTTTTTTTATATCCGCGCACAAAGTAAACTGTGAAATTGATAAAACACAGCCGCCGACATCAGTAACAGACAAATTCATTTTATCGTTTTCATCTGTGAAAATACGAAGGCGCGCTATCTTCCCGGCAAGAATGAGCGCATCGCTCTCGGTATCGTCATCCATCACACCGAGAAGAACATTTAAACCCGCATCGATTTTTCCGATAGTTTCCCCGCCGACTTCAACGCTCGACGAAGTTACTCTTTGAACAACTGCTCGCATAACTGAATCCTTTACTTTTGTCTTTCCACATTGACAACACCGTTAACCTTGGCAAGCTTGGGTATAACAGAATTAAGATGTTCAACGCCGTTAACCGACACCGTGAGATAAAGAGTTATCGTATTGTTTTTACCGGTTCTTAAGTTGACATCATTTATCATAATATGCATATTTGCAAGAGTTGATGAGATGTCAGCCAAAAGACCGATCCGGTTCATACAATAAAGCGTCAAAGTACAGTTAAACTGCTCATTTGTCTTTGATCCCTGTTCCCAATAGGCTTTAATCCAGCGCTCAGGTTCATTTGACTTCGATATATCCACGGGAACATTGGAGCAGCGCCTTGTATGGATCGAAACACCATGTCCTCTTGTAATAAAGCCGATAATCTCATCACCGGGCAATGGAGTGCAGCATTTTGAAAACTTGAAAAGGCAGTTATCAATACCCTCAACAACAACGCCTTCCTTCGACTTTGCCTTCTTTTGGGTAACGATAATTTTATCTTCCGCAGGTGTCTGAGTCTTTTTACGGCGCTGATATTCATCCTTTATTCTGGGCATAAGCTTCACGAGCGAAATACCGCCGTAACCGATGCCTGCAAGAAAATCATCAACGCTGTTGCAATGCTGTTTTTCCACAATGAGCGAGAGAAACTCGTTCATTTCGTCTTCATCAAGTCTGATAGAATTACGGCGGAATTCTCTTTCAACCTCCGCCTTACCCTCGGCAATGTTTTCCTCACGCTTTTCTTTTTTGAACCATTGTCTGATTTTAGTCCTTGCCTGACTTGTTTTGACAATGTTGAGCCAATCGCGGCTTGGACCCTTACCGGGCTGCGACGAAGTCATAATGTCTACGATTTCACCGGTTTTAACCTTGTAGTCAAGCGGAACAATACGCCCGTCAACCTTTGCGCCTATCATTTTATTGCCCACCGCTGAATGAACGGCATATGCAAAATCGATAACAGTCGCCCCTGTCGGCAACGAAAAAACATCACCCTTCGGAGTAAAGACAAAAACCTCTTCGGGTACAAGATCGCTTTTTATTGTTGAAACAATGTTTTCAACGTCTTCGCCCTCGCCCTGGCTTTCAAGAAGCTGACGAACCCAGGACAGCTTCTCATCGCTTGAAGTCTGCTTACTGCTGATGCCCAGTTTGTATTTCCAGTGGGCGGCAACACCGTATTCAGCGGTGTAGTGCATTTCCCACGTTCTTATCTGCACTTCGAACGGCACGCCTTCCTTGCCTATTACCGTCGTGTGAAGCGACTGATACATATTTGCCTTCGGATTTGAAATGTAATCTTTAAATCTGCCCGGAATAGGTTTGTACATATCATGGATAATTCCCAGGCAGTAATAGCAGTCGGTTAAAGTATCAACAATAATCCTTAAAGCATAGATATCGTAAATCTCGTCAAAATTCTTGTTTTGCATATACATTTTTCTGTATATGCCGTGAACCGATTTGACGCGCCCGCTTACCTCCGCTTTCGGTAATGACTTCAAAACCCTTTCTGTTATTCTTTCTTTTATTCCGGCAAGAAATTCACTTCTTTCGCTTCTCTGCTTATCAAGCGATTTTTCAATATCGGAATAAGCTACGGGATCAAGGTAACTTATTGACAAATCTTCAAGCTCTTCCTTGATGGTACGAATACCGAGCCGGTGAGCAAGCGGTGCGTAAATCTCAATTGTTTCCCTTGCAATTTCACGGCGTCGGTTCTCCGGTTTGAATTGAAGGGTACGCATATTGTGAAGTCTGTCCGCAAGTTTAATAATAATCACGCGAACATCCTGGGACATTGCAAGAAGCATTTTTCGTACATTTTCCGCCTGTTGCTGTTCACGGGTTTTGACAACTTCCGCCGGTCTGCTGTCGTCGCTGTCGCCCTTTGACGGCAAACGGATTCCGCTGATTTTAGATAAACCGTCTACAAGCTCGGAAACTGTTTGACCGAATTCTTTTCTGATAATCTCGTTTGTCGCATAAGTATCTTCAACAGTGTCATGCAACAATGCCGCAATGACCGATGTTGTATCCATTCCCAAGGTTGCGACAATAATGGCAACATTAATCGGGTGATTGATATAGGGTTCACCGGACAGCCTTTTTTGACCGTTGTGCGCACTGTCGGCAAAGTGATACGCCTTATTGATAATTGCTATATCATCTTCAGAACATGAGTCGCCCAATAATCCAAAAAGTATTTTTAAACCGTCCTCGGGGGTCTTAAACTCCTGTACTGAATTATCAAAAGACTGTCTCATAAAAACGACCTCAGCTTTTTAAACAAGGATGACTGTTCAAGATCAACCTTAGCGCTTTTTTCATTTACGCTTAATGTATTATCGTCATCTGAAAGGAAAATACCCGTTTCTTTCATTACATCGGCTGTAAATCTGATTTTTGCATACCCGCTTCCATCGTTATTAAGCCTTATGCAAATCGCTTGCGCACTGTCGGAATGTACAGGCGAAAACTTTACGCTTTTGTAAACATCAACCTGTGTTCCTCTGTCGGGCAAAATAGCAAGCGCCTCATCTCTTGTAAGGGGTTGTCCGTAAGAAAACCTGTTGTAAAGCAAAACAGAAGAAAGCAAACTATCCTCATTAAGCTTTGAAAAGCGAAATCCTTTGGCGATAACCGAAACCACCTGTTCACCATTAAAAATATCTTTTTTGATAACGCAGGCTATATCTACATAATCCCCTACAGAGTATTCAAATGAAGCTGTACTCATACGAAAGCAAAGGCACGAAAGCCTTGATCCGTTTTTGGAAACAACTATTCTCGTATGTTTCCCTTCGGACAATGGGTATATTGCCTCAATCCGAGCGCCGAAAATACCGAACACCGGCTGAGGATTACCGGCACCAAATGGTTCAAGAGCTTCTACTGCGTCAACAAGATCAAGGTTAACCGAAGCCGGATTTATCTTCAAATCAATTATCTGAGTCTGAAAAGGCACCGTTTCTTTCAGAGCAAACTCATTTATTTTTTTTCTGAACAAATTTATATCCGAAGTTTTAAGACTGACTCCCGCGGCAAGGGTGTGACCGCCGAAATGGTCAACATATTCCCTGCTGTAAGACAGCGCATCGAAAATCGAAAACCCCTCAACAGACCGGCATGAACCCTTCGCATCTTCGCCGTCACATGAAATAACAACAGAAGGCTTGCCGTAAAACTCAGTTATTTTGGCAGCAACAATACCGATTACCCCTTGGTGCCACCCTTCGCCGGAAACGACAATAACAGGGCACCGAATAATACTCTCATCACCGGATATCTTTGAAACAGCTTCAAGAAAAATTGTATTTTCTATACTCTGCCTTGCCGTATTCATTGAACAAATCTCTGTTGCGATGCTTCCCGCTTCTTCTTCATCTGTGCTTAACAAAAGCTCAAGAGCCGTCTCAGCGTTACCCATACGACCGGCAGCATTTATTCGGGGGCAGAGCAAAAATGCTACATCTGTTGAGGAAAGGTATTTTGACCCGGTGCCGGCGGCATCTATAAGCGCCTTTATGCCCGGCCTTGGGTTGCTGTTTATAATCTTAAGCCCGCGGCGCACCATAGTCCGGTTTTCACCGGTTAGCGAAACAACATCCGCTATTGTGCCAATGGCAATCAAATCACCGAATTCATCCAAAAGCATTCCATCATTGTCGCCCTCAAGAGCGCATATAAGCTTAAAGGCGACCCCCACGCCGCTCATATGCTTAAATCGACTTTGACAGTCGGCTCTGTGCGGGTCGACAACAGCTTCGCAAACGGGAATATCTCCGTCCGGCTTATGATGGTCCGTTACCACAACATCCATACCGAGGGAATAAGCATATTCAATTTGTTTGACAGCTGTTATTCCGTTGTCTACTGTAATAATCAGTTTTGTTCCTAACGCCTTCAGCTTGTCAAGAGCGGCGTTGTTCATGCCATAACCCTCTTTAATGCGCTCGGGGATGTATCTTATGACATTTGCTTCCCTTGCATCAAGGTAAGAATAAAGCAACGCTGTTGACGTGACTCCGTCGCAATCATAATCACCGTAAACACAGATAGGTTCAAAACTGTCAATAGCTCGGTTAATGCGTTCAACAGCCTTGTCCATATCCTTTATTGAAAAAGGCGAAAGTTCTAAATGAGCACCGATGTCAAAAAAAGCCGACAGTTCTTCAAGTGTATCAATTCCCCGCGAAGTTGCTATCAATGTGCTTACGGGGTCAACGCCTATGTCGCCCGCAGCTTCACTCGCAAGAGTTTTATTGTATTTTGAGACAACCCATTTTTTTATACTCATAACAATATCCGATAAAATCACCCAATCTCAATGTTCATTGTAGCATACGCATTAAGATCAAGAGAAGCGACTTTGCCGCTTAAGAATTCATAATATCCCTGAGATCCGACCATCGCTGCATTATCACCGCAATACTTTAACTCGGGCATATAAAGCTCGTAGCCGTTTTCAGCGCACAGAGAGTTCATCTTTTTTCTTAAAACAGAGTTTGCGGAAACGCCTCCGGCAACGGCAATTTTTTTGAAGCCGTAATTCGCCGCCGCCTTTGAAATATTTTTCACAAGGCAGTCGGTCACGGTATCAATACATGATGCGCCGAGGTCTTCAACGCTGTAAGTTTCGCCTTTTTGATCAAATTTATGTACTATATTAATTACTGCCGTCTTAAGACCCGAAAAACTTAAATTGTAATCGGAGCCCTCAACTTTGGGCTTTGGTAAAACAAACGCCCTGGGATTGCCGTTTTTGCACAGTCTGTCCAGGTTATAACCTCCGGGATAGTCTATACCCATAACTCTGGCACATTTATCCATACACTCACCCGCGGCGTCGTCAAGGGTTTTACCGATAACTTTAAACTGCGTATAACTCTCAACACTGACTATATGACTGTGACCGCCGGAAACGACAAGAGCAAGAAACGGCGGTTCAAGAGATTTTGACGAAATATAATTTGACGCAATGTGCGAGCGAAGGTGATGAACGGGTATCAGGGGCTTTTCGCAGGAATATGCAAGACCCTTCGCAAAATTCACACCGACAAGAAGCGCGCCTATAAGACCGGGAGCATATGTTACCGCGACAGCGTCAATATCTTTCATCACGGCGTTTGCGTCAGCAAGCGCTTTGCGGCAAACGGCGCATATAGCCTGAGTATGCATTCTTGAAGCAATTTCAGGCACAACACCGCCATAGACAATATGCTCTTTAATCTGTGAAGAAACAACATTGGATAATACATTTCTGCCGTCTTCAACAACCGCCGCCGCAGTATCATCACAGGATGATTCAATGGCAAGAATTTTCATCTGGTAAGCCCTTCTGTACAAAGTTCAGTGTATAAATCAAAGCATCCTCATCGGGGTTGGAATAAAAGTTCTTCCTTTTACCCCGATGAGTAAATCCATATTTTTCATAAAGATAAATTGCCGCACAATTAGACGGGCGCACTTCAAGGGTAATAAAATCACACCCTCTCTCTTTTGCGCCCGAAACTGCGGCTGAAAGAAGCTTTTCCCCGACACCGTGTTTTCTGTAAAGCTTTTTTACGGCAATATTGGTGATATACGCTTCAAAGCATATTTCCTGAACACCGATATAACCGATGATTTCACCGCGGGATAACGCAACATAAAAATGAGATGAATCAAGATAAAAATTGTTTTTTAAGTCAGCGTATGACCACGGTGAAGAAAAGCATTCTTTTTCAATTTCAAAAACGCCATTAATATCCTCTTCATTCCATTTGCGAACAGAAAAATCAATCACGCCTTTGCCTCATACCATGTTTTGCCCGTGCCGACATCGGCGCGCAAAGCGACGGAAAGCCGGGCTGCGTTTTCCATCTCGGTTTTCAGAATATCTCTGACTTCGTTCAATTCGTCTTCAGCCGCTTCTATAATCAATTCGTCATGAATTTGAAGAATCAGCTTTGATTTGAAGCCTGCGTTTTTCAGCGCATTATACACACGAATCATGGCAATTTTGATAATATCGGCAGCTGTGCCCTGAATGGGCATATTCATAGCGATTCTTTCTGCGCCGGAGCGGACATTGAAAGAAGATGAATTAATTTCCGGTATATATCTTCGTCTTGAAAACAAGGTTGAAACATAGCCGTTAACCTTTGCACCGGCAACCGTATTTTTCATAAAATCACGAATACCCGAAAAGTTTTCAAGGTAATCTTTGATATATCTGTCCGCTTCTTTAACAGACACATTAACCTGCTTTGAAAGTGAAAAAGCGCTGATTCCGTACACAATGCCGAAATTGACTGCCTTCGCCTTCGAGCGTATTTCAGGCGTAATCATTTCAAGCGGAATACCGAAAACCTGTGAAGCAGTAATAGCGTGTATATCCTCACCGTCGGCAAATGCCCTAATCATATTTTTGTCATTCGCAACGGCGGCAAGTACTCTAAGTTCAATCTGTGAATAATCGGCATCAGCCAGCGTTTTGCCTTCGCCGGCAACAAAAAACTTTCTCATTTCCCTGCCGAGGGCGGTCCTCACGGGAATATTCTGAAGATTCGGCTCCGTGCTGGAGATACGTCCCGTTCTTGTGTCCACCTGATTAAAGCTCGAATGAATGCGTCCGTCTTCGCCGACAGCCTTTGCAAGGCCGTCGCAGTATGTTGATTTAAGCTTTGTGACGGTTCTGTATTCAAGAATATCTGCAACAACGGAATACGAGGAAGAAAGGTTCTCAAGGACATCGGCGCTTGTTGAATAACCTGTTTTTGTCTTTTTGCCGGCGGGAAGTCCGAGTTTTTCAAAAAGAGCGGTGCCGAGCTGTTTTGGTGAATTAATATTGAATTCATAACCGACAGCTTCATAAATTTTTTTGACAAGCAAAGACGCTTTTTCACCGAGTTCTTCACCGAATTCCCGCAGTGCGTCGGTATTGACGGCAAAGCCCTCGCACTCCATTGAGGCAAGAACTTGGGATAAAGGCAATTCAATATCACTCAAAAGGTCCTGCTGACCGTTTTGCGCAATAATCGAGCCGGTTTTTTCAAAAATAAGGGGCAGATATGCTGCAAAAAAGGCTGTTTTGTCTTTAACATCTTCACCGCAAACCACACCGCAATACTCTGTAATCAGCCTTTCCGGGTCATAACCGGAAGCCGACGGGTTAATTACATAACATGAGAGCATGCAGTCGCCCTTAACCGAATTAATGCATATATCATGCTGATAGGGGTAAAAGAATTTATAAAGTGATTTGACATTATAAGTGTATTTATGAATTGATTTATCGCAGAGAAATTCACTGCAAAAATCCGTATATCCTTCGTTATCGGGTAAAACAATCGCCGTACCGTTTGCCGAGGCAAAATAAAACATCCCGCTTTCAAACAGAAAATACGCTTTGCATTCTTTTTTAAGACTGTTAAGCAGAAGCTTTAAATCGGTCTGAACATATGAAGATATATTGACACTTTTTGACGTATTATTTATTTCAGGCTTTTTGACTTCATCAGCTTTCAGATGAAATCTTTCAAGCATTTTAAACATTTCAAGCTTAACAAGCCACTCTGTCACCTTTTGGTTATCCGGTTTATTCGGTACATAGTGGCTGTAATTTGTATCAACGGGCGCATCTGTACGAATGGTTCCGAGTGTTCTTGAAAGATAAGCTTTTTCACGATCGTTTAACAGCTTGTCCTTAACCGTTTTTCTTATATCGATAGAATCAATATTGTTATAAATCTCATCAATTGTTCCGTATTTTGAAACAAGCTCCTGAGCGGTTTTAGGACCTATGCCGGCAACACCCGGAATACAGTCTGAGGTATCACCCTGAAGCGCTTTGACATCAATAAGCAAACGCGGATCCGCAACCGAATAATCTGTTTTGATTTTTTGCGGAGTGAATGATGTTGTAATCGACTGACCCATCTTTGTTGACATTATCAGTGATGTTACATTCTCCCTGACCAGCTGCAGTGAATCTCTGTCACCGGTAGCTACATAACATTGGTTTTCGCCACCGCATTGATACGCAAGAGTGCCGAGAATATCGTCCGCTTCAAAGCCCGGACATTCAATCAGTTTATAGCCCAGTGCCGTCAGAATTTCTTTCAAAATCGGTACCTGACAGGCAAGTTCCTCCGGCATCCCGTGACGGTTTGCCTTGTAACCGCTGTACATAATATGGCGGAATGTCGGCTGCCTGACATCAAATGCGATTGCAACGGCGTCGGGCTTATAATCCGCCTTAAGTTTAAGAAGTATATTAAGAAAACCCTGAATTGCGTTTGTGTAATATGAACCGTCCTTTGTTGAAAGCAGCTTAATGCCGTAAAACGCTCTGTTGACTATGCTGTTACCGTCAATAGCAAGTAAAATCATCTTTAATTACCCTTAATAATCTATCCTGTAATCCTTTTCAAGTCCAAACCAAATGGTAACATTAAGGCCTACGGTAGTTGACAGTGTCAGTGACCACTCATGGTAATAATTAACGGTTAACAGCTCACCTGTTTTTTCATCAATAACTGCCTTGATTACACCGTTCTTATAACCGACTTTTATCGAAGGTTCTTTAATGAACGCCATACCTACATCACCGGCGCCTTCAACAATATCTGATTTTTTAACGGTATCAAAAGCATTGTTGATATGCGCTTTGTCGGGGTCAATACCGGGTTCATCACGCAGAATTTTAATAACAATTTCAGCTTTGCCGTCTTTAACGGAATATGACGCATCACTGATATCTCCGGCAGTCAGTGTGCTCGAATATGATTTGTTTGCAAGCGGAAACTTGGCGTCAATATCCGAACGGGATGAATAAAGTTCGTCCTTTTCGTTAACACCCATATTCGCTTCAATCAGTCTCGAAGCAACTTTTTCTACAATTCTGTTGTTGATAACAGGTTCATCAACAAGACTGTTTTCACAGTAGTTAAGGTAAACTGAAGATGCGTTTTTCTTGACGGAATTTACGCTTTTATTGAAAATTTCAACAATTTCGGCTTTTCCCGGCGCTTTGGTTGTTTCTTCAATAGTTTCTTCTGCCGTAACCGCTTCGGTTGTCTGCTCCGAAACAGCATCAGTTTGAGATACAGTCTCATTTTCGGAAACAGTCTCAGTCCCGGGCAAAGTTTCGCTTTCGGTTTCTTCTCTATAAACCTCTGAAGTTGGCGCTGCAGTCCCGGTAAGTTCGGCTATACCCGCATTGTCTTTGCTGTTTGACAGAGCAAATACAATACCGCAAGCTACAGCCGCTAACACAATTACGATAATCCCGACTTTGATTATTGTCTTTTTCATATAAAAACACCACCCCAATTCTACTTTGTGAATTATACAAAAAAGCCTTAACGCTGTCAAGGAAAATACACATATGCTAAGGAATATCGATTATCGATTTACAATCTCGGACGGTTCGATCAGATAAATGTTTTTCTCTTTTTCTGCCAAGTTCTTGACTGCATCCGTGAACCCGCCGAGGGAGAAAAGGTAATAATAAATGCTTCCTTTGCGTTCGTGTTTTGCCATTAATTTGTCGAGTTCATGCAAATCAAACGCCTCGTTTCTGAACTTACACTCACCAATAATATAGTTCTTTTCTTTCTCATCACAGGCAAGAATGTCAATCTCTTCGGGCAACGTATACGGTTTATTATTTTCATCGTAATGTGTTACGTTGCCCCACCAGCGACCGATTGCGGATATCTCAAACGGGGTTTTTTCTTGCAAATCAAGTTCTCTTAAAAAGGAAATAGAAATCTCTTCAAACGCTTTTGATGCGAAACTATGAAGGTTTGGTTGTACCTTTCTTTTCCAAACCCGTTCGATTCCTCCGCCTTCTAAAAGCGATAAATTGTTATAAACGAACGCATACCAAAAACGAAAGAATGAATCTGTTAAACGATACGCTCCTCGGTTAACATTCACTTTTTCATTTGGGCTTGTTAAAACCGGAAATTCCCGTTTGATAATATCCAAATCCATCAGATTTTTAAGATAAACGCTGAGCTTCGGTTTGTCGATTTGAACTTTCAAAAAGATGTCGTTGAACGCGGTGTTACCGAGTGCGATTGCTTCGATTACGGTATTATAAACGGAGGTTTCACGCAGTTCCTGACGAAGCATAAACTCCACTTCATCAAAGAGTACGCTTCCCTTTGAAAGAATCTGGTCTTTCACATTTTCTTCTAATGTTAATGTGGGATCAAACTGCCGAAGATAATGAGGGATGCCGCCTAAAATCGAATAAGAAATGACCTTATCTTCTTCAGAATATTGCGGGAAGAATTTTATCGCGTCAACAAAAGGAAGCGGTTTCATTTTGTATATACCGGTCGCACGGCCGTACAAAGGATTCTTTACGCCGAGCAGTTCATCCTCAATAAAACTGACGGAACTTCCGCTGATGATCAACATGATATTCGAATGCGAAAGAACATGATCCCAAAGACTTTGAAGAATGGACGGAATGCTTTTGTCTCCCTTACACATATATGGGAACTCGTCCAGAACAACTACTGTTTTTTTGTCACTGTCGATTTTTGCAAGCTCCGAAAAAGCGTCGCCCCAATCGTTGAACGACGTTACATATTCCGATGCAGGCGTATTGAAAGAGAGTACCGAGCGGGAAAAGTTTTCGCGCTGCACAATATCCGTACACTCTCTGCAAGAGAAGAATAAATTCGGTTTGTCTTTGCAAAACTCGGAAATCGTTTCCGTTTTTCCAACACGTCTTCTGCCGTAAATGACAATGAATTCTGCGTTTGGGCTGTTGTATTTTTTATTCAGAAATGCAAGCTCTTTTTTTCGTCCGACAAACATAAAACCACCAGCAAATTATATTTTGTCAAATCATAATTTGACAAAAGTATATTAACTTTCTTTTCGCTTTTTGTCAAGCCCTATTGTGAATCATCTTGCCATATTTCAAGATCGAGACAAAATCAGACGGAAAAGATACCGCCATTATGAGTACGGCGATTTATTCAGCGTTTCCTTAGAGTATGGGAAATAAACAAGAAGTCATAGAAGAAGAAAAGAAGAAATCCGAACCCGTCCCCCACTGAGGAGATTTGGTTCGGATTTCTTGAGTTTGGTGCCGGTGACCGGACTTGAACCGGTACGATATTGCTATCGAGGGATTTTAAGTCCCTTGCGTCTGCCTATTCCGCCACACCGGCAAGCGACCTGAAAACAGGGCAATTATAATTCAAATCGACCGGTTTGTCAATAAAAATGTTTTGTTCAAAATTGTTGCATTAAAAATCGAAAAGTTGTATATTATAGATTAGATTTTATAAAACAATAAGGTAACCAGGTGCCGAATGAAAAAGAAATACATCATAACAACGGCGCTCATAACTACCGTTCTTTCCCTATGCGTGTTTTTTTCCTTTTTAGACTCTTCACAAAGCGAAAAAACAACCGTTTCAATGGACACGGTTGTCACTGTTAAGGTCAAAGGAAAAAACAGCGACGAAGCGGCGGGTGAGATACTGGATATTGTCAAAACGCTTGACAGCAAATATCTGTCACGCTTCAGTGAAAAAAGCATGACAGGAATACTTAACAGAGAAAAGACCGTTACGGACAGCGAACTGGCAGGTTTTTTGCTTCCTCTTATATCTCTGAGTGAAAAGAGCAACGGCAGGTTTGACTTCACTCTTTCGCCTTTGAGCGATTTATGGTCATTCACATCCGATCCGAGAATACCGAAAGACAGTGAAATAAAGGCAGCTCTGCAAAACACCGGATATAAAAATGTTGTTTTAAACGGTGATACCGTCACAATTACCGATGAGAATGTAAGCGTTGATTTCGGCTCGGCGGGCAAGGGAATTGCTCTTGATAAAATCCGGGAATACTGTGACAAAAAAAGTTCAATTAAACGGGTTGTCGCTTCAGTCGGCGGCAGTATTCTTTGCCGCGGCAAAGGTACATTCACTGTCGGAATAAAAAAACCGGGTTCACCTGGCGGCGAAATACTTGCTGCGCTTACTCTGAAGGAATGCTGCGTTTCCACATCCGGGAGTTATGAACGGTTTTTTGAAGAAGACGGCAGAATTTATCATCATATTCTTGACCCGAAAACCGGCTACCCGGTTGATAACGGCCTAGTAAGCACTACGCTGGTCGGGGAAAGCGGGATACTATCGGATGCGCTCGCAACTGCCTGCTTCGCTGCGGGAATTGAGAAAGGCGCCGCCCTTGCCGCAGAATATAACTTTGACGCAGTTTTTGTGGATAATCAAAACACCGTTTATATTACACCCAATCTAAGGAATTCAATCACGGTCAGTGACGGATATTCACTTGTTGTTGTGTGAGAATATGAAAATCTTTAAAAAAAGCGATATTATTCTTATTTTTGCCGTTCTTTTTGTCGCCGGAATAATTTTTGCCATTAGTTCGCTCGAAAAAGGCCCGCCGGTAGCTCATATCATTGTCGGCGGCGAAGAATACAAAGCGGTTAATCTTGTCGATATTCCGGAAAAACAGGTCTTTATCCTTGAAACACATCCGGAAACAATCATTGTATGTGAAAAAGGCTGCGCATATTTTTCTTCTGCCGGCTGTCCCGACAAAATCTGCGTAAAAACCGGACGGCTCACAAAAAAGGGAGATACCGCCGTGTGTCTGCCCGCAGGTGTTGTGCTCACAATCGAAGGCGGCGAATATGACGCCGTAACTTATTGATATGAAAAAGAATCTTGTTTATAAGACTGCACTTTGCGCTATGATGTGCGCTTTGACAGTGGCAATAGGCTTTCTTGAAAACCTTATTCCTGAAATGCCTTTTCTACCGCCGGGAGCAAAACCGGGGTTTTCAAATATTATCATAATGTTTGCCTGTGAAGCACTCAGCGGCGCGTATGTCGCGGCTGTTGTGTTAACAAAAGTCCTTTTCGCTTTTGTTACAAGGGGCGCAACTGCCGCAATTATGAGCCTCAGTGGCGGTGTCATTTCGGCGTTTGTTATGTTTTTGCTTTTGCGAAAAGGCAAGAATAAAGCGGGTATTGCCGGTGTCAGCGTCACGGGCGCGCTGTGCCACAATCTCGGTCAGCTTGCGGCAGCCGCATTTATTTCAGCCACGCTGAAAATCGTTTATTACTTACCGGCATTGCTTGTTTTTGCGGTTTTGACCGGTGTTGTCAACGGAATTATTGCCGGGGCCGTTTTGCCCCCGCTGAAAAGAATAAATAACACTTTTGAACAGGAGGAATAACGTGAAAGTTCCCAAAGGGGTATTGACCGCCGTGAAAAAAGTAAGAGGCGGTGTCAAAGTTGATCACTCAAAAGGTACTGCCGAACAGGATGTTGTCAGAATGCCCGTTCCGGCGAAAGTTGTTATCCCCATGCAGCAACACATAGGCGCGCCGTGCGAACCCGTAGTAAAGGTCGGGGACGAAGTCGGCGTAGGTCAGCTTATCGGTGACAGCGACAAATATGTCAGCGCACCGATATACGCCACAATTTCCGGAAAAGTAAGCGCAGTGGGCGATATAAAAATGCCGACAGGCAACATGGCAAAAGCCGTTACCATCGAATCCGACGGTGAAATGAGGCTGTCGGACGACGTTAAACCGCCGGTTGTCAACAACAGGGAGGATTTGATAAAAGCCGTTCGTAAAAGCGGTCTTGTCGGTCTTGGCGGTGCAGGGTTCCCGACGCATGTCAAACTCAATTTTGACCAGACAAAGGGCATTGATACCCTTGTTGTCAACGCCGCCGAATGTGAGCCTTACATCACAGTTGACTACCGTGAATGCATCGAAAACTCATGGGATATTTTAGGCGGTGTTTACACACTGAAAGAGATGCTCGGCTTTAAAAACGTTGTTATCGCGGTTGAAGACAATAAACCGGAAGTTTTCAAAGTACTTAAAAGCATAGCAGACAGTTCAGAAGACAAATACAACGAAGTGAATCTGATGACACTTGAATCAAAATACCCTCAAGGCGCCGAGAAAATGATGGTTCAGTCCGCCACCGGCAGGCAGGTGCCGCCGGGTAAGCTCCCTGCAGATGTCGGGTGCGTTGTGATGAATGTGGGCTCTGTTGCGTTTATTTCACGCTACCTTAAAACAGGCAAGCCTCTCGTTTCACGTTCACTGACCGTTGCCGGTTCCGCAATTACCAACCCTATGAATGTCAGGGTTCCGATAGGTACTAACATCGGTGAAATAATCGATTTTTGCGGCGGTTTCAAGACCGAGCCGAAAAAAATTCTCACGGGCGGCCCTATGATGGGCATAGCCCTTGTGGGCACCGATTTCCCAGTTTTGAAACAGAACAATGCAATCCTTGCTTTTGATGAAAACGACGCTATCCTTAAAAAAGAAACCGATTGTATCAGGTGCGGCAGATGTGCCAATGCCTGCCCCATGAGCCTGACACCTACCGACATTGTCAGGGCAACGAAAGCGAAGGATGTTGATACACTTAACCGTATCGGCATAATGGTTTGCATGGAATGCGGCTCCTGCTCATATTCTTGCCCCGCCGGTAAACCGCTGGTTCAGCATATGAGACTTGCAAAAGCACTGGTCAGAGAGGAGAGTAAAAAATAATGGTCAACGGAAAAAAGCTTTATGTTTCTTCTTCTCCGCACACCCGTTCAAAATCAACAACAAGCGGCATTATGCTTGATGTGGTTATAGCTTTGGTTCCCTCACTCATTGCCTCGGTTGTGATTTTCGGCCTCAGAGCGTTGCTTGTTGAAGCTGTCAGCGTAACATGCTGCGTTTTGTTTGAATACTTTTTCAGAAAATACATATTGAAAAAGCACAACACAATCGGTGATTTCAGCGCAGCTGTCACAGGGCTTATTCTTGCATTTAATCTGCCGAGCGGAATACCACTTTGGATGGTTGTTATAGGTGCGTTTTTTGCAATTGTTATTGTTAAACAATGCTTCGGCGGTATCGGTCAGAACTTTGTAAACCCGGCTATTGCCGCCCGCATTTTTATGCTTTTATCGTTCGGTAAGATGATGGAATGGGCGCAGCCCATGGGCAAATTTCTGAATATCACGGGTGTTGACGCTATCTCCGGCGCAACGCCGCTCTCAGCGTCTTCCGATGAACTACCCTCTTTGCTGAATATGTTTTTCGGAGTTCGCGGCGGAAGTATGGGCGAAACCTGCATAGCGGCGCTCCTTCTGGGCGGAATATACCTTGTTCTCAGGGGCGTTATTTCACCCGCCATTCCCCTGTCATACTCGGGTACGGTAGCTGTTATCATGCTAATTGCCGGCAAAGGTGATTTCAATTTTGTCCTTTACCAGCTTATGAGCGGCGGACTTGTACTCGGCGCAATTTTTATGGCAACAGATTACACCACCAGCCCGATAAGGTTAAAGGGAAAGGTTATTTTCGGAATAGGCTGCGGACTTTTCACCTGCCTTATCAGACTTTTCGGCAATCTTCCGGAGGGTGTTTCATATTCCATAATTCTTATGAACATCCTAACACCGCTGATTGAAAGAATTACAACTCCAAAACCCTTCGGCACAATCAAAGAAAAGAAGGTTAAGGAGGCGGCAAAATGAAAAGAATAAAAGATTATCTCCTTCCTACATTCATACTTTTTGTTATATGTTCCGTTTCCGCTCTGCTGCTCGGCGCAACAAATGAAATAACAAAAGGCAGAATTGCCGAAAATGACGCAAAAGCGGCAAAAGAAGCAATGGAAACCGTAATGCCCGGCTGTACTTTCGGAAATGAAGGCGAAAATGAATACGGTTCATACGCTGTGGCTTATGACAATGAAGGAAATGTCGCCGGTTATGCCGTAACTGCCATAGGCAAAGGCGGCTATGACGGTGAAATAAAGCTCATGGTCGGCATTACCGTTGACGGCAAAGTTTCGGAAATCGGGACGGGCGCCGCAATCAGCGTGCTTGACAACAGCGAAACTCCGTCAGTCGGCGGTAAGGTAATAAAAAACCTTGAATGGTTCAAAAGCTTTATAGGTCTTGAAGGCGGTGCAGCGCTGACAAAAAGCGGCGGAAAAATTGACGCCGTTTCCGGCGCGACAAAAACTTCAACCGGTATAACCGACGGTGTAAACAACGCGCTTAAATGCTATTCTGAGATAAAGGGGGTAAATTAATATGGCTGAGAAAAAATCGCTTTATCAGGAGTTTTCAAAAGGTATTATCAAAGAAAATCCCGTTCTTCGTCTTGTTCTCGGCACATGCCCCACACTTGCAACCACTGTTTCGGTCACTAATTCGCTCGGTATGGGAATTGCGGCAACAATAGTACTTATCTGTTCAAATATTGTTATTTCCGCTTTGAGAAAGATAATACCTTCAAAAATCCGCATACCGGCTTATATCGTCGTTATCGCTTCTTTCGTAACAATTGTTCAAATGCTGGTCAAAGCGTTTGTACCTGCTTTAAACGACGCTCTCGGCGTCTATCTGCCGCTGATTGTCGTTAACTGCATTATACTTGGCAGAGCGGAAGCTTTCGCCGGCAAAAACCCGGTTATAGCCTCAGCCGTTGACGGCCTCGGCATGGGCATAGGCTTCACCTTCGCCCTTCTGATTATGTCAACCATACGCGAAGTAATCGGCTCGGGTTCATTCCTTGACGGCATTGACTCCTTAACAAAAGTGTTCGGTGTAACAAGCTTCACCGGTTTTCATGACATTCTTTCACAGCCTGTCGGCATTCTTGTCATGGCACCCGGCGGCTTCCTCGTTTTCGGATTTGTTATGGCGCTGGCGAATAAAATCGCCCAGGGCAAGGGAGAAAAAAAGGCAGAGCTCAGCGGCTGCAGCGCATGCCCCATGGCGCACGCCTGCTCGCTTGTCAACACCGATGATTCCTGTGATTCAAAAGCGAAGGAGAGTGAAAACAAATGATTGCAATTTTTTTGACTGCTGTTCTGACAGAAAACTTCATTCTCTGCCAGTTTTTGGGCATCTGTCCGTTCCTCGGTGTTTCAAAAAAGCTGAACACGGCTTTAGGCATGTCCCTGGCTGTTATATTTGTCATGGCGCTGGCAACCGCGGTAACCTACCCGATTAACCTTGTTCTTAAGACAAAAGGTCTTGAATACCTGCAGACAATTGTATTTATTCTTGTAATTGCCGCTCTTGTTCAGTTTGTTGAAATCGTTCTCAAAAAATATCTGCCTTCGCTTTATCAGTCACTCGGAATCTATCTGCCGCTGATAACCACAAACTGCGCAGTGCTCGGCGTTGTTCTTCTCAATGTCGAAAGCGGATACAATTTTGCACAGTCAATGATAAATTCAGTCGGCGGCGGCGCCGGTTTTATGGTTGCCATGATTATGTTCGCCGGCGTTCGCGAACGTCTTGAAGGGTGCGATATTCCAAAGGCGTTACAGGGTCTTCCGATTACATTGATTGCTGCATCACTTGTTTCCCTGTCATTTCAGGGCTTTGCGGGTGTTGTTGAAGGCATTTTCGGTTGAGAAAGGCGGTTAATTTATGGACTCAAAATTAATTATTTCCGCCGTCATTATTGTGTCGGTTATCGGAGCAATTGCGGCGTTTATACTTGCCGTTGCTTCAAAGATTTTTGCCGTTCCGGTTGATGAAAAGGCGGAAAAAATCCGCGAGTGTCTGCCGGGCGCAAACTGCGGCGCATGCGGATATTCCGGCTGTGACGGCTATGCCGCCGCCCTTTCAAGCGGCAAAGAAACCAACGCAGCCTTGTGTAACCCCGGCGGTAACGATGCCGCAAAGGCGATAAGCGAAATCACGGGGCTTGCGGCGGGTGAAATTATCCCCAGCGCCGCAGTTGTTCTCTGCTGCGGCTTTAACGATAATGCTGTTCAGAAGCTTGAATATCAGGGCGTTATGTCCTGCCGCATGGCAACTCAGGCCTACGGCGGACCGAAAGAATGTATCTACGGCTGTATAGGCTACGGCGACTGCGTGAATGTGTGCGAATATGACGCCATCAGTATATGCAACGGCATTGCAAGAGTAAACCCGTCAAAGTGCCGCGCATGCAAAAAGTGCACAAAAGTCTGCCCCAAGGGTCTTATTGAGATGATGCCGCTTGAAGTGACAAAGGCCGCTGTTGTATGCAAGAATCACGATAAAGGCGCCGTCACCCGTAAAGAGTGCTCAGCCGGGTGCATAGGCTGCATGAAATGCGTCAAGAACTGCCCGCAACAGGCAATAACCATTGATCGCTTCTGTGCAAAAGTTGATTACGAAAAATGCATCGGTTGCGGCATCTGCCACGAGCAGTGCCCGGTAGGTGCTATCAATATTATCACCCTTGCTAAGCATGCCTAAGTTGACTGACAATAAATCGAAAGGTGTACGGATTGATATGAGCAAAAAAATACTCGCTCTCATTCTTGCTGTTTTGACGGTTATCGCCGTCTTCCCGTTTGCTTTTGCAAATGACGACGAATATAACGCCCTTGACGAGGTTATCTACACAAGGGATAACTGGCAGCATGAAAAACTGACAAAATGCAACGGCGACGACGCCAGTCCGATTATTATTATCCCCGGCATCATGCAAAGCCAGGTCTATGTAACGGACAAAGACGGCAACTACATAATGACAAGCGAAAAAACACCTGCCAATAACTACCGTGGTTTCCCTGTTGTTGAAGGCATGGATATGAGCTTTATGTTTGACACCAATGCCATAGCGGACTATCTTAAGTCTGAAATTGACGATATGCTCAAGGCAATGGTTAAAAATGATAAAGAAGCCCTTTATGACATAGTTGTTGAAACGGTTGACAGAGCTATGAGCAGTCACTATTTCAATGATGACGGAACAAGAGTCAACGGTGCATCGGTTGACGAATACTGGTATTCGTGCGAGGTTGCGTCACATACAAAAGAGAGATCATACAAATTTGCCAAGGGATACTCAAAGGATGAAAACGGCAACACCCTGCCGACAGAAAAATATCATGATCAGTATGACTTTATTTTCAGACAGGTTGATATGACCTCATATTCCGATAAATACGGTCTTGATCATATGTATTATTACGCCTATTCATCGTTCGGCAATATCCTTGAAGCCGCCGACGGGCTATATGACTATATTGATATGGTTAAAACTCAAACCGGGCATGACAAGGTGACCCTCTGCTTTATTTCTCTTGGCGGAACCATTGCCAATACATTTTTGGCGGACGAAAGATTCGACGCCGATTCAATTGACAGAATCATTTTAGCGGCAGCGGCCCTCAATGGCAGCTATCTTCTCAGCGACCTTATGGACGCAAATACCACGCTCACTGACGGCAACGCTCTTTATAACGACCTTTTGCCCAATATTATTGCTCTGGTCAATGAGGAATATATGTCTTTGGCATATCTGGGCAACACCGCAATAAGAGTTATACCGCAGAATCTGTTCAGTAATTTTTTACAGGAAGCCCTCACAAGAGCTATTGACGGCGCGCTTTGCAAGCTTGTAAGAAACTGCCAGTCGATGTGGGCGCTTGTTCCTCCGGATGTTTATCCGGAACTGTCGGCAAAATATATCAGCGATGAAAGCCACGCCGCCCTTAAAGAAATGACCGACAGGTATTACAACATTCAAAAGAATGCCGCAAAAACCATAAGAGAACGCGAAGAACAGGAAGCAGATATTTTCATTGTATGCGGCTATGACCTGCAGCTTCCGGCCCTGGTTGGGCACTACGCCGAAAGCAGCGACAATATTATTCAGGCGGCTTCCACTTCATGCGGAGCAACTGTCGCCCCCGCCGGCAAAACCCTTAGCGATGAGTATCTTGCGAAGGCCGACCCGAAATACATCAGCCCCGACAAAATGATTGACGCTTCCACCGGCGCTCTGCCTGACAAAACATTTTTTATCAAAGGTCAAAGCCATCTGACTCTTCAAAGCGCAGTTAATGACACAATCGAGCTCTGCGTTCAGCTGGCAATTAATCACAATATCAAAAATGCCAACACTCAGGCTGACGGTTATGTTCAGTTTAATGAATACAGATACCTCAAGACTATCGAAAACCTTATTGAAAAATATGAAAAAGCCGTTGAAGACGGCACACTGGCCTCGCTCTCTTCAAAAAAGAGGCAGGCAGTTGACAGCGCTTATGAAAAAGCCAAGAGCATTTTGAAAAGCCGTGTGTGGAACAGCGAAGAAGCAAAAGAGGTTGAGAAAGATTTTTATACCGCAATGTATAATGCCAAACTTATCGAAGGCAAAAGCGCTTTTGTTAAATATAAGCTTTTACCCGTTTTGACACGCTTTTTCAAATGGATAAGTGATATAGCGAAAAAAATATTAAAGAGCAACGACTATTGGCTTTTTAACTGATAATCAGCACGGAGACGATATAATATGTTTATTTATGATATTCCGTCAAAGTTCTTTTCGCTTATTATGGCGATTGTTACGCTTTTCTCTCCTCTCTTTGTTCCAAAGACAAAGACGGCAGCCTACAAAGCGGAGATTGACTATGTTTTCGCAAATGAACAGGCATACAGCGCTTCGGGTCAAATAACCATAAACAGCGAAGAGGACGGCGTTTATACAGTCTTTTGGGGTAACGAAAAAGCCGAAAAACTCACTGAAAAAATTTCAGGTCATACAATAACCTACTCTGAACTGACAACGGTTGAAGTTAAAAACGGCGAAGGAAGCGAAAACATTTATGAATTCACGGCAATGCCCGAAAACGCCAAAACCGTTCTTGCTTTTAACGGCAAAACCCTCGCCGCAAGCGCAAAAATTCCCGATGAAAAGCTCGGCAAAAGAAGTGAAATTTACCGTTTCGGTGCGCTGAGTGATGTTCATTTTAACCGGTATTACAGGTCTTTGGTTGATGATTCGCTGTCAACATTCCCCAATGCATTAAGCTTTCTTGATTTATATGATGTTGACTTTGCGGCAATAAGCGGTGACCTTTCCGCCTCCAGTGAAACAAGCGCATTTCAGAAATTCAACCGTATCACTTCAAGATACGACTTCCCCGTTTACACAACAACAGGCAATCACGATGTTACAAGCAAGCTTGACAAACAGGCGTGGCTCAAATATGTAAATAACGGCGTTTATTCCGAAAAGAAAAATTCCGGTATTGTTGAGGCAAACAACGACACATTTGACTTTATTTATGAGCCGCCAATGGGCAAAGGCGATATTTTTGTATTCTTATCACAATGTGATTGGGATTATAACAATAAACCCGATACACCCGAAAACGGCGAAACAAACGGCGAAAGCAGAATATTGACAGACGCCCAGCTTGACTGGCTTGAAAACACCCTGGAGCGTTACAAAGAGCGCAGGGTCCACCTGTTTTTCCACACATTCTTTGAAAACTTCGGTACCGGTGATTTGGCGACGGGCGAAGGAAACATAATCAACGACGCCGGAGCAACATACGGTCTTGTCTATACCCACGGAACAGCGGACCAGATAAGATTCGCTTCGCTGCTTAAAAAGTATAAAAACGTTATCGCTTATAACGGTCACAGTCACTGGGCGTTTGATATGATAAAATTCAATCCCCTGCTCAATGTCACGAATTACGGCGGCGAAACAGCGACAATGGTCCATATTTCATCCGTCGCATCGCCCCGCCGTTTGGAAAACGGAAGCAAAAAAACACAGGAGTATTACTTCAAAGACAGCGAAGGGTATCTTGTAACAGTTTATGATAACTGCATGATTTTACAGGGAATTAATTTTCTCAAAGGCGAAAAGCTTTCTTATGCAACATATATAATCTACTGAAGGATTTAAGGGTGACAAAGCCCTAAGGAAATGCAATAATGTAAACGAGCGCAGAAAACCCGCATACCGGATGCTTTTG
>JAILFM010000125.1 GCA_024697575.1 Clostridiales bacterium | reverse complement strand
CGATTTGGCTCAGATTCTGTGCGAAAGAACCGGCATGAAAAAAGTCTTTTTTTCAAACAGCGGAGCCGAGGCTAATGAATGCGCAATTAAAATCGCAAGAAAGTATTCGTCAGACAAATACGGCGAAGGTCGATTCACAGTCATTACTCTCACTAACAGCTTTCACGGCAGAACTCTAACGACTCTTGCGGCAACGGGTCAGGAGCATTATCACGAGCTGTTTAAGCCGCTTACACCGGGTTTTGCTTACATAGATGCCGGTGATTTTGAAGGGCTGGTCGCTCTTGTGAAAAAGACAAACGCTTGCGCCGTGATGATGGAATGTGTTCAGGGCGAGGGCGGCGTTTTGCCAATAGGGAAAGAGTTTGCACAAAAAGTCGAAAAGCTGTGTAAAGAAAATGATCTTATACTGATTATTGACGAGGTTCAGACCGGAAACGGCAGAACAGGCGAACTCTATTCATATATGAACTACGGCATTGAGCCGGATGTTGTTTCGACCGCGAAAGGGCTTGCCGGAGGTCTGCCTTTGGGCGCGACACTTATAGGCAAAAAGACTGAAAATGTGCTTTCATTCGGCGACCATGGCTCCACTTTCGGCGGTAACCCCGTTTGCTGCAGCGCGGCGCTCAGTATAATCAGCAGAATTGATGCTTCCCTTCTTGACGAAGTCAAAAAGAAGAGCGATTATATTATCACCCGTCTGAAAGATTCCGAAGGAATTGAACAAGTGGACGGTATGGGTTTGATGCTTGGAATCAAAACAAAGAAAAATGCGGGTGAAGTGGTCGCAAAGTGTATGGAAAACGGAGTTTTGTGCCTGACAGCCAAAGATAAAGTCAGGCTTTTGCCGGCTTTGAATATTCCGATGCCGCTTCTGAAAAGAGCGGTCGATGTCATAAAAGACGCTTGCAGGTGATGAATATGAATTTAAAAAACAGAAATTTTTTGAAGCTTCTTGATTTTACGCCGGAAGAGATTAACTACCTCATTGACCTTGCTTCTTTTTTGAAATATCAAAAGAAAAACGGGATTTCCCACAGGGTTTTTGAGGGCAAAAACATTGCCTTGATTTTTGAAAAAACAAGCACCAGAACGCGTTGCTCTTTTGAAGTTGCTGCAGCAGACCTTGGTATTCATCCGGTTTATCTTGAGCCCAATGCGTCGCAAATCGGTAAAAAAGAAAGCATTGCAGACACAGCAAGAGTACTCGGCAGAATGTTTGACGGCATTGAATACCGCGGTTTCGGTCAGGAGATTGTAGAGAGCCTTGCTTCATATGCCGGCGTTCCCGTTTGGAACGGATTGACAAATGAATTTCATCCTACGCAGATTCTCGCCGATTTTATGACAATTAAGGAACATTTCGGCTCTTTAAACGGCATAAAACTTGTTTGTATGGGTGACTCACGGTTCAATATGGGCAACTCTTTGATGGTCGGATGCGCCAAAATGGGTATGCGTTTTGTCGCCTGCGCGCCTAAAGAATACTTCCCTGATAAAGATTTGGTAAAACAGTGTCTTGACATTGCCGCTGAAACAGGAGCCGCTCTGGAGTTTATTGAAAATCCCGAAGAAGCGGTGAAAGATGCCGATGTGATTTATACCGATGTCTGGGTTTCTATGGGCGAACCGGATGAAATATGGGAAAAACGTCTTGCCGATCTTATGCCATACCAGGTCAATAAAAAGATTATGGATATTGCCGGTGAAAAGTGTCGCTTTATGCATTGTCTGCCGGCGTATCACGACCTTAATACCGTCGTTGGCAGGCAGGTCTATGAAAAATTCGGCGTTGACGGTCTTGAAGTAACCGATGAAGTTTTTGAAAGTCCTCAGTCAATAGTATTTGATGAGGCTGAAAACAGAATGCACACTATAAAAGCCGTCATGGCGGCAACGCTCGGCTACGAATATAAAAATCAATAATTATTTGCGGCTTTCATCTTTTTTGATGAAGGCTGTTTTTTATCGATTCATTTTATTTGACATACCTGTTTTTTGATGATATTATATGTCTAAAGTGAACAGATTTTCAGGAAAGGGTTTTCAAATGAACGAAAAATTGCACAAATTGTTCGGTACAACTCCCGGTAAGGGCGTTCAGCCTAAAGAGGCGATTTCTTACAGCATAACGGGTTTCGGTCAGAATTTTATCTGCACCATTATCGGCTCTTATTTAACTGTCTTTATAACCGACGCTCTGCTTTTCGGTTCTGACGGCGTTAAAATCGGCTCCATCACCGGTTCAATGGCTGTCGCTTTTCTTATGCTTTTCACCAGAGTTTATGACGGTATGAATGACCCTATTATGGGTTCAATCGTTGATAAAACGCGCACAAAATATGGCAAATGCCGTCCGTTTCTCAAGTGGATGGCTGTGCCGATTGCCCTGACCACAATTCTGTGCTTCTTACCTGTCTGGAACAGCGAAAAAATCGTTGCCGATCATTCCTATGCTGTTCGTGTTTTTTTGGCGATAACGGTTTGTTATGTCATTTGGACTATGGTCTACACTGTCGCC
>JAILFM010000117.1 GCA_024697575.1 Clostridiales bacterium | reverse complement strand
GACGGAATAATATTCGCGCAAGACGCGTGCCGCGTATTGTGCGGTATTGCCTTAAAGGCTCGCAGAGTTTTTCATAACCCTGCGAGCCTTTTCAACTATGTGTGTCTGTTTTTTGCGCTTAAATAATACTATGTGTTTGTTGCTTTGAATTTATTGCCTTAGGACCATCTGTAAGAATACAGCTTAAATAATAATGGATTCTCCGCTCATCTGCTTCGGCTGTTCAAGGCCCATTACTCTAAGCATTGTCGGGGCAATGTCACACAGCTTGCCGCCGGATTCCTTAAGAACGCACGGATAGCCGACAACAACAAACGGCACCGGATTTGTTGTATGCGCAGTGAACGGCGAGCCGTCGTCTTCATACATTTTATCCGCATTGCCGTGATCGGCTGTTATCAGCATTACGCCGCCCTTTGATGTTACCGCTTTGCAGACTCTGCCCACGCACTCGTCAACGGCTTCAACCGCTTTGACTGCGGCATCAAATACGCCGGTGTGACCGACCATATCGCAGTTTGCATAGTTTAAAATGATAGCGTCGTATTTTTCGCTGTCAATCGCTTCAATGAGCCTGTCCGTTACTTCATATGCGCTCATCTCCGGTTGAAGGTCATATGTTGCCACCGCAGGGGATTTGACAAGTATTCTGTCTTCACCATCATACTGTTTTTCAACGCCGCCGTTAAAGAAGAATGTTACATGGGCGTATTTTTCAGTTTCGGCAATTCTGAGCTGCTTTAATCCGTTAGCTGAGATATATTCGCCGAAGGTGTTTTCAAGGCTTTCCGGTCTGAAAGCGACATCGACAGCAGGCATATTCGCGTCATATTGCGTCATGCAAACATAGTAAAGATTTTTGATTTGTTCGCGTTCAAAGCCTGAAAAATCCGGGTCAACGAAGCTTCTTGTTATTTCACGCGCTCTGTCCGGGCGGAAGTTGTAGAAGATGATTGAGTCATTGTCCTTAACTCCCTGTGCTTCATTTGAAACAGCGGGGACGACAAATTCGTCCGTAACGCCCTGAGCGTAGGAATTTTCGATATACTCACAACCGCATTCAAATTTTTCGCCTTCGCATTTTGTGATGGCGTTGTACGCTTTAACAACTCTTTCCCATCTGTTGTCGCGGTCCATGGCGTAGTAGCGTCCCATAATCGAAGCCACTTTGCCCACTCCGATTTTATCGCACTGTTCATACAGTTCTTTCACAAAGTCTTTGCCCGATGTCGGCGGAACATCTCTGCCGTCCATAAAGCAGTGTACAAATACATTTTCAAGCCCTTTGCGCTTTGCAAGCTCAAGAATGCCGTAAAGGTGGGTGTTGTGACTGTGAACGCCGCCGTTTGAAAGCAGGCCGAAAAGGTGAAGAGAAGAGCCTTCTCTGAGGCAGTGATCCATAGCTGCGTTCATAGCCTTGTTGTCAAAAAAGTCGCCGTCATTTATTGATTTTGTTATTCTTGTCAGTTCCTGGTAAACAACTCTGCCGGCGCCGATATTGGTGTGGCCGACTTCACTGTTGCCCATCTGACCGTCCGGAAGACCTACATCAAGACCGGAAGCGCCGATATATGTTACCGGATTTTCAGCCATTATTCTGTCAAGATTCGGTGTATTGGCGGCTTTAATTGCGTTGCCGTAGTCGCTTTCATTTTTACCGAAGCCGTCCATTATGCACAAAAGCACGGTTTTTTTGCTCATAACAGGTAAATTCCTTTCATAATAAAAGCCCGCGTTACGGTTGATGACCGCTTCGCAGGCAACAAATTAATTTCAGCAGGCGGCTTTGACAATAGCCGCAAACTTGTCTGCTTTGAGCGATGCTCCGCCGATGAGACCGCCGTCAACATCATACTGTTTAAGAAGATCCGCCGCGTTGCTGTCATTCATTGAACCGCCGTATTGAATAACGAATCTGTCCGCGCTCTCTTTGCTATAAAGCTCGGCAATAAGGTCTCTGATAATCTTGCAGACCTCGTTTGCCTGCTCCGGCGTTGCGGTGAGCCCGGTGCCGATTGCCCAGACCGGCTCGTAAGCGATGATTATATTTGAGAGTTCGTTTTCAGTTACGCCGCTCAAAGCGACCTTGGTCTGCTTGCGTACAACTTCGGCGGTGATGCCGAGTTCTCTTTCGCCCAGAATCTCGCCGACACAAAGAATAACCTTAAGACCTGCATTTAACGCTGCCCTGACTCTGTCACGGACTGTTTCGTCGGTTTCGCCGAAATACTGTCTGCGCTCGGAGTGACCTATGATGACATAGGGAACGCCGGCTGCTTTGAGCATCTGAGCAGAAACTTCACCGGTGAATGCGCCTTTTTCAGCCCAATGGCAGTTTTCCGCGCCGATTTTTATGTTTGAACCCTCTGCGGCAGAGAGAGCGGCATAGATGTCAATGTAGGGAACGCAAAGAACAACTTCACAATCCGCGCCGGCGACAAGAGGCTTCATTTCGCTGATAAGCGCCGCCGTCTGCTCCGGGGTGTTGTTCATTTTCCAGTTGCCCGCTATCACGGGTTTACGAAGTGATTTATCCATCAAAAAATCTCCTTATCGGGCGCTGAACGTGCGCCGGAATATTTTATTTGTCGTTTACGGCTTCAATACCGGGAAGCAGCTTGCCCTCAAGGAATTCAAGCGAAGCGCCGCCGCCGGTTGAAATGTGAGTCATCTTATCGCCGAAACCGAGCGTGTTGACAGCCGCCGCCGAATCGCCGCCGCCGATGATTGTAACGGCGTCTGTGTCGGCAATAGCTTTGGCAACAGCTATCGTGCCTTCGGCAAGTGTCGGGTTTTCAAAAACGCCCATGGGGCCGTTCCAGACGATTGTTTTCGCGTTTTTCAGCGCTTCGGCATACAGTTCGCATGTTTTCGGACCTATGTCAAGGCCTTCAAGCGCCGCCGGGATAGCGTCGGCGTTGACAACAACGGTGTCAACCGGAGCGTCAATGGGGTCCGGAAAATCCTTTGCGCATACAACATCAACAGGCAGAAGAATTTTAACGCCTTTTTCTTCAGACTTCTGAATCATTTCCTTGCAATACTCGATTTTGGATTCATCAAGCATTGACATACCGACGCCGTAGCCCTTCGCCGCAAGGAAGGTATAAGCCATTCCGCCGCCGATAATGAGGGTATCGGCCTTGTTGAGCAGATTTTCGATAACATTGAGTTTATCCGCAATTTTTGCTCCGCCGAGAACTGTAACAAAAGGTCTTGCGGGGTCTTCAACAGCGTTGCCGAGGTATTTGAGTTCCTTGCCCATGAGGTAACCGACAGCGCATTCATTGACATATGTGGTAACGCCGACCGTTGAGCAGTGCGCTCTGTGAGCCGCTCCGAAAGCGTCGTTGACGAAGATATCGCAAAGAGAGGCAAGATCTCTTGAAAAATCAATGCCGTTTTTGGTTTCTTCCGGGCGGAAGCGGGTGTTTTCAAGAAGAACGACGTCGCCGTTTTTCATTGCTGCAACAGCGGCTCTCGCATTTTCACCGACAACATTGTCATCCGCGGCGAAAATGACCTCTTTGCCGAGCTTTTCACTCAGGCGTTTTGCAACGGGCGCTAAAGAAAATTTAGCCTCCGGACCGTTTTTCGGCTTGCCGAGATGTGAGCAAAGGATAACCTTTGCGCCGTCGTCGATAAGCTTCTGTATTGTGGGAAGAGCGGCGTTGATGCGATTTTCATCCGTTATTACGCCGTCTTTAAGCGGCACGTTAAAGTCACAGCGAACAAGAACTCTTTTGCCGCAGGCGTTAATGTCGTCAACTGTTTTTTTGTTGAGCAGGCTCATTGATAATCCCTCCGTTAATTCAAAATTTTCTTTGCTATTCTACACTACAGCCGTTTGTTTTTCAAGCATTATTTTTATTATTTAACATTATGTTGAGAACAATTTGTAAATTTTTTTTAATGCCTTGAAAAGGAGAAAAAAATAATGCATAATTACAAAATAAGTTTTAAAGCGTAAAGCGGAGTATTATTCGCTGAATATGTTTAGAAAGGTGCCTTCTTGGCTTTGAAAATTATGAAAACCGAAAAAATCGAGCGTAACCTTACAATGCTTGTCGACTTCTATGAGCTGGCAATGGCAAACGGATATTTCAAAAACGGATTTAAAGATACTGTCGGCATTTTTGACATGTTTTACAGAAGCAACCCCGACAACGGCGGGTTCGTCATTATGGCGGGCGTTGAGCAGCTGACGGAATATCTCTCATCCCTTTCTTTTTCTCCCGAAGATATTGATTATCTCAGGGGAAAAGGCTTTTGTGAGGAATTTCTGAATTATCTGAAAAATTTCGAGTTCAAATGCGACGTTTGGGCAGTTCCCGAAGGCACTCCGGTTTTCCCGGGCGAAACGCTTGTCAAAGTCAGGGGACCGATTATTCAGGCTCAGATGATTGAAACGATGCTTCTTATCTGCATTAATCACCAGTCGCTTATAGCCACAAAGGCCAACAGAATTGTCAGAGCGGCTCAGGGTAGGGCGGTTATGGAGTTCGGTTCACGACGCGCTCAGGGCTGTGACGGCGCTGTTTACGGCGCGCGCGCCGCATGTATGGCGGGCTGCGTTGGCACCGCCTGCGTCATCTGTGACGAAATGTTCGGCGCGCCGGCTCTGGGCACAATGGCGCATTCCTGGGTTCAGCTTTTTGACAGCGAATATGATGCATTCAAGGCATTTGCGAGCGAATATCCTGACAACTGCACCCTTCTTGTTGATACTTTCAATGTTCTCAAAAGCGGTGTTCCGAATGCCATCAGGGTATTTGATGAGGTTCTCAAACCATTGGGCAAAAGACCTAAGGGTATAAGAATTGACAGCGGCGATATAACCTATCTTTCAAAAAAAGCCCGTAAAATGCTTGACGAAGCGGGGTATGAAGACTGCGGAATATGCGCTTCAAACTCGCTTGATGAATATATAATCAGGGACATGCTTCTTCAGGGTGCGAAAATCAATTCCTTCGGTGTCGGCGAAAGGCTCATAACATCTTCTTCAAGTCCGGTTCTCGGCGGCGTGTATAAGCTTTGCGGTATTGAGTCCGGGTCAAAAGTCATTCCGAAAATAAAACTCAGCGAAAATGTTCAGAAAATAACCACCCCCGGCAACAAAGAGGTCTACCGGATTTATGATAATGCTACCGGCAAGGCAACGGCAGACTTGATTGCCCTTGCAGATGAAAAAATCGATTTTACTAAACCGCTCGAACTGTTTGACCCGGAGTATACATGGAAAAAGAAGGTCGTTACCGACTATACGGTGAGAAAGCTTCTTGAACCGCTATTTGAAAAAGGCAGATTTGTCGGCGAAAAAAAATCACTGTTGCAGCTTAAGGAATACTGCGGCGAACAGATTGACACACTCTGGGACGAAGTCAAAAGATTTGAAAATCCTCATAACTATTATGTTGACCTGACCAAAAAGCTTTGGAAACTGAAGAATAAAATGATTGAGGAGAATAAATTCTGATGCCGGCCTTTTACAATGCATGGGGTTTTATAAGAAGAAGCGCTGTTAAAATCGGCGTTTTATGTGAAGATATATTGTTTTTTGTGTCAAACGGCAAAGCGCCGAAAAATCATTTTGCACGCCTTGCATATCCGGCTGATGTCGGCACGAAAATCAAAATTATTTCAAAGGATGAATCATCGGTTACAATTGCCAAATTCGGTGACGACGGCAAAATCGGGGACGGCGACTTTAAAATTCTGTCAGCTACGGACTTTCATTTCAGCACAAACGCTTCTTTGAACGTCCGTTCATGCGAACAGCTGTGCCGGAGAATTGAGGAGCAAAAGCCGGACCTTGTCGTCTTTACCGGAGACATTATCCAGGGTAAATATCAGCAGGTTGACGCCGTTAAATTTGCCCGTATGATGGACAAAACCGGCGTTTACTGGTGTTACTGTTTCGGTAACCATGAAACTCGTGAAGAAAAAGGCTTTTACAAATGGCTTATCCTTAAAAGCCTCTCGTGCGGCAAACGGTCACTGTGTCTTCATGGTAAAAAGGAGCTTTTCGGCTTCGGTAACTATAACATCAATATTATGGGAAGCGACGGCAAAATAAAAACCTCTCTGTTTATGTTTGATTCAGGCCGTGACATCAGGCAGGAGTATACAGCCGAATACGGTCTTGATAAAAATGCTAAAGGTTACGACTACCTTAAGAGCAATCAGATTCTTTGGTACGAAGAAACGGTTAAAACTTTGCAAAAGGATAGTCCCGACCTTCTGTCGATGATGTTCATGCATATACCTCTTTGTGAATACGGCGAGATTTTTGAGGGTGATGATAAGTCCGGCTTCAAACCGAGCGGCAGAGGGAAGGTTATCTACGGCACACAGTGCGAAGGCGTTGGTTCATCGTGCTATAACAGCGGTATGTTCTCAAAAATAAAAGCTCTCGGCAGCACAAAGGCTGTTTTTGCCGGGCATGACCATGTCAACGACTGGTGCGCCGTTTATGAGGGCGTTCATCTTGTTTATTCGCTTCACGGCGGCTATAATCCCTATCACATGGGCGACAAATTTAACGCCCCCGAAAGCGAGTGGAAGCAGGGCGTTACCGTGACGACGATTTACCCGGATTTATCTTTTGAAATCAAACCCGATTATCACCGTGATCACAGAAAGGGTTAAAATGGAGAATAACACGCTGAATAAAAAATCATTTTTCAAGAGAATTTTTTCGGATTATTCATATTGCTGGCTTGCCGCTTTTTGTACGGCGGGGCTTATGCTTCTTGTCTTTTTCTGCTTTAATTTGTTCCCGTTCGGTGACAAAACCATTTTGCGTATGGATCTTTATCACCAGTACGGCCCGCTGTTTGCGGAGTTTTATGACAGGGTGACAAACCTTGAAAGTCTGATTTATTCCTGGCGTTCGGGTCTTGGAGCACCGTTTCTCGGTAATTTTTTCAATTATCTATCAAGTCCCACATCTCTCATTATCCTTTTGCTCGGGCATGAGAATATGCCAGAGTCGATAGCGGCAATGATTTTTATAAAGGCGCTCGCTTCTTCTTTCACCTTTACCTATTATCTGAAAAAATCAAAAGGTGAAGGTAATTTCTCAACGGCGGCTTTCGGCGTTCTTTATTCGATGTGCGGCTATTTTGTCGCATATTATTGGAATGTTATGTGGATTGACGCCATGGCGCTTTTCCCGCTTGTGATACTCGGTATCGAAAAAATAGTCAACCGCAAAAGCCCCGCCCTCTACATAGCTACTCTTTCGTTGACGCTTCTTTCAAACTACTATATGGGCTATATGACGTGCATAATGTCGGTGGTCTACTTTGTTTATTACTTTTCCAGCGAAAAAAGCATTTCTGCGCTTGAAGAAAACACTCCTTATTACTACAACGGTAATCTTTCAAAAAAATATAAAATTTATGACCGCATTACGGGCAATGTATTTTTGCGCCGGTGTGTTACATTCGGCTTTTCTTCCCTTGCGGCGGGCTGCATTGTGGCTGTTTCGCTTATCCCGACAATGCTGATTCTCAGGTCATGCTCCGCGACCGGAGCCGATATGCCGGACAAATATGTTTCATATTTTTCGATTTTTGATTTTCTGGCAAATCATCTCGGTTCTGTTGTGCCTACGATCAGAAGCAGCGGCGATGATGTTCTGCCGAATGTTTACTGCGGCATAGCGACGCTCATTCTTGTTCCGCTTTACCTTTTTTCACGCCGCATTCCGCTCAAGGAAAAAATTGCCACTGTCGCTCTTTTAGCTTTCTTTTACGCTTCATTTAATATTAACTATCTCAACTTTATCTGGCATGGCTTTCACTTTCCGAACGATTTGCCTTACCGCTTTTCGTTTATGTACAGCTTTATTCTTCTTAAAACGGCGTACCGCGCTTTCAGTTGCCTTGAAGAATTTACGGGCAAAGAGATTCTCCGAACCGGCTGTTGCCTTGTGTTTGCCGTTGTTCTTGTTCAGAAGATTACGAGCAAAAATGTTGAGGATATTACGGTTATTCTGAGCATTATTTTCATTGTCACATACACCATTATCCTTTTCCTTATGCGAAATGAAAAAAGCAGAAACGGCGGCATAGCGATTCTTCTTTTATGCGCCGTTATCGGCGAGCTTGCCTGCTGCACTACAGACAGGTTTGAGATGAATCAATACAAGTCCATTTACTGCTCCGACTACCGTGATTTCAGAAATGTCAAAAGCGAACTCAATAAAATCGAGGGCAGCGATAAATACCGAATGGAGCTGACATATAACAGGGCAAGAATGGACCCGTGCTGGTTCGGGTATAACGGTATTTCAACCTTTTCATCCATGGCATATGAAAAAATGTCAAATGTTCAGAGCGATCTTGGCGTTTACGGCAACTATATCAACAGCTATACCTATTATCTCCAGACCCCGGTTTACAATATGATGCACTCACTTAAATATCTTGCGGACAATGACAAGGACGTTCATGTGAGCGCCGATTATTTTGATAAGCTTTTTGAAAGCGATAATTTTACGGTTTATGAAAATAAATACTGGTTGCCGATTGCCATGGCTGTCAATAACGACCTTAAGATGTGGGCAACCGATTACAGCAACCCGTTCCTTGTTCAGAATGACTGGATGGAATATTCAACGGGTGTAGGCGATGTTTTTGAAATGATGGAAATCAGCGACATTCGCTATTACAATGTCGACCCGATCGAATCGGGGCTTTCAACCGGTGATTTGTATTTTAACAAAACTCCCGGAAAAGACGGCGAAATCACATTCTATATTTCAACTGATGAGTTCAGACACTGCTATCTTTTTGTTGACAGCGGCGCGTTCAAAAACATTGAAATAACCCGCAACGGCGAATCCGTGACTCAGTATACCGACGAGCCTTATATATATGACCTTGGCGTTCTCGGCCCGGATGATGAGACGAGTGTTCTTGTTAAGCCTGAAGAAAAGGATTACGGCTACATAGACTTCTTCCCGTTTTATGTCAACGAGGATAAGCTTGAGGAAGGCTATAAGATACTCAAAGAACACTCGCTCAATGTCACGAAATTTGAGGATACGAGAATTGAAGGCACGATAAAAGCTGAAGACGATATGATGGTTTTCACCTCCATTCCCTACGATAAAGGATGGACAGTTACCGTCGACGGTGAAAAAATCAAGGCTGATGATTATATTTCACTGTGCGAAGCATACCTTTGCTTTAAGATAGGTAAGGGCGGGCATACAGTGACCTTAACCTACAGCCAGCCCGGACTTCTTTTGGGCGCGGCAATTTCCGTGACAGCGCTTTTGCTGACAATAGCTGTGTTTGTCATATTTAAACGAAAAAAGTCCCTTTGGGAGCAAAAGAAGGCGGGCATAATAGCGTTTCAGGAAGAAAGAAAAGTTGTTCTCCAGAGTCAGGCTATCGATCAACCTGAAAACGGCGGCTGCGACTTTGCTCCTTTTGACGGAACAAACGAAACGATTGCGTCAGAAACAGTTACTGAGGCTGAAGAAATCAATATGGAATTTCTTAAGCCGGATGTTGATGAAACAATAACGCCGGATATTCCCTTTGACGGTTTATCCGCTGAATCAGATGTCAGTATCACCGTTGAAGATGAAGAAAAAGTTCAAAACATTGAAGAGAGCGCTCAAAACCGCGCTGATTCAGACCCTGAGGCGGAGCTTTAAGTCCGACTGTGAAGCGGATTTTGTCAAATTTGTCAAAAAAGTATAAGTCTCAGCAAAATTATGTTGCAAATTAACGAAAAATTGTGTAAAATGTATAATTAGTTATTGTGGAATGTTTTTTATTTCACATAAACACTTCGCAATCTGCGCACTTGAATTGTGCGCTGTTGCCCAAAATCAGAGGGAGCAAAAATGTCCAACAGAATTTTTCAGGGTCTTGTTCACCAGATGCGCGAGGCTGTCGGAAGACCCCTGGGCGTTATTGATGATTCAGGCGCCATTATCGCCTGCAGTGAACTGAATAAAATCGGCGAGATAATGTCAAATTCAACCGATGTTTTTACGGATAACGAGATTCATGTCGTGAACGGCTATACATTTTGCAATTTCGGTACGCATATCCAAAGTGACTATGCCGTTTTCGTTGAAGGTGAGGATGACATAGCCGCCAGGTTTGCAACCGTCTGCTGTGTTTCACTTGAAAATCTCAAGCAGTATTATGAAGAAAAATTCGACCGCAGCAACTTTATCAAAAATGTTATTCTTGACAATATTCTGCCCGGTGACATTTATCTCAAGTCAAGGGAACTGCATTTCAATTCCGAGGCGTTGAGGGTGGTTCTTCTTGTGCGCACAACCGGTCACGGCGATTTATCGGTCATTGATTCCATACAGTCCATTTTCCCCGAAAAAAACCGCGATTTTGTTATTAATATCAACGAAACGGATATTGCCATTGTCAAGGAAGTCAGCGCGGGTATTGAACCGGAGGATGTGGAAAAGCTTGCCAGGAGCGTGGCGGACACTGTCAGCTCCGAGGTTTATGCCCATTGCCTTGTCGGTATAGGAACTATTGTCACCGGCGTTAAAGAAGTTGCCCGCTCGTTTAAAGAAGCGCGCATAGCTCTTGAGGTCGGCAAGGTTTTTGATAACGAAAAGACGATTGTCACTTATAACAACCTCGGCATAGCAAGGCTCATTTATCAGCTTCCCACGACTTTGTGCGATATGTTCCTCAAAGAAGTGTTCAAAAGCGGCTCCATTGACTCGCTTGACCACGAAACCCTTTTCACAATCCAGAAGTTTTTTGAAAACAATCTCAATGTCTCAGAAACTTCCAGAAAGCTTTTTGTCCACAGGAACACCCTTGTTTACCGTTTGGAAAAAATCAAAAAGCTTACCGGCCTTGATTTGAGAGAATTTGACGACGCAATTGTGTTTAAAGTTGCTCTCATGGTTAAGAAATATCTTGACGCAAAGCCGGTAAAGTATTGATTATCAACATCTTTCAGGTAATTTTTTATGATTGAATTCAGTAATGTCACAAAAAAATATGACAGTGTCACAACGGCGATTAATAATGTCTCTCTCAAGATAGAGCAGGGCGAGTTTGTTTTTATCGTCGGTTCTTCCGGCGCGGGTAAAAGCACTTTTCTGAAGCTGCTTATGCGTGAAGAAGTACCGACATCCGGCACAATCACCGTTGACGGCGTTGATCTTAACAAGATGAAGCGCCGCAGTATTCCGATGCTGCGCCGCAAGCTCGGCATTGTTTTTCAGGATTTCAGGCTTATTCCCAATATGACGGTCTATGATAACATTGCGTTTGCGATGCGCGTTATCGGCACCAAAGAAAAAAAGATAAGGCGCCGTGTTCCCTATCTTTTAGGGCTTATGAATCTGTCCGAAAAAGCGCGTAACTACCCTCGTGAGCTTTCGGGCGGTGAGCAGCAGCGCGTTGCGCTGGCAAGGGCTTTGGCAAATAATGCCGATATTATCATTGCCGACGAGCCGACCGGCAATGTTGACCCGCAAATGAGCTATGAAATTGTCGATTTGCTTATGCGTCTTAATGAGGCGGGCACAACCGTTATTATGGTTACTCATGAGCATTCGCTCGTTCGCTGCTTTGACAAACGCGTTATCATCCTTGATAAGGGCAGTGTTGTTTCAGACAGTGACGTTATAGTTCGTGAAGCGGCAACGTCTCACATTAACTTCGCTACCGATGCTCCTTCGGGCGATGCGGGGAAAATCGAATCCGGCGCTTCAGACAAGCCGGACAGCTCCGCACCGCAAAGTGAAGACACTTCCGACGGAGGTGAAATAAATGACTAAATTCCGTTATCTTACAAAAGAAGGCTTCCGTAATCTCAGGGTTAACAGCCTTATGTCAATAGCGTCGATAACAGTGCTTTTCAGTTGCCTTCTGCTTATCGGCGTAGCGTTTATGATGATGCAGAATATCCGGATTTTTCTTGAGAATATCGAAAAAGAAAATGTAATTCTTGTTTATTGCGACCTTGACGCGACCGATTATGATTATATGAATCTTGGTAACAGCATTAAGGCTCTGCCGAATGTCGCTTCGGTTGAAAGCATTGACAAAGAAACTGCTTACGAAAACATTCTTTCCGAGCTTGACGATAATCTGAAGGCGTACCTTGAGAGCATTAACGAAAATCCTCTTCCGGATGCCTATAAAATCACTGTCACCGATATGTCGCAGTTTGATAAAACTGTTGACAGCGTCAAAAGGCTTGACAATGTTTTGAGGGTTCACGAAAACTCGGATCTTGCCCGCGAGCTTGAAACAATGAGGAACGCTGTCGCATATATCAGTCTCGGTGTTATCGGTCTTTTGCTGATTGTGTCGCTGTTCATTATCTCAAACACAATCAAGGTTACCATGTTCAGCCGCAAGCTTGAAATCAATATTATGAAAAGCGTCGGCGCCACAAGGGCGTTTATCCGCTGGCCGTTTATGGTGGAAGGCGTTATAATCGGCATCGTCGCGTCCGTAATTGCCCTTTTGGCAGTGTGGGCTGTCAACGATTATGCGCTCGGCTCCGTGTTCTCAATCTTCACAACCTTCGGAACAACCGTTGAAGTCAAATTTATTGACTATGCGCAGTATCTTACAGCCGCTTTCCTCGGTATCGGCATTTTCACCGGTCTTTTCGGCTCCTCGGCTTCGCTCAATAAATACTTGAAAGAAAGGAAGTTTGTTGAACTTGATGATTAAAAGGTTTATCAAAGCTGTTTCACTTCTTCTTTGCCTTTCGTGTGTTATCGCTTGCGTTTGTTTCACTCCGCTTGCTTCTGCCGAAGAATCGCTTGACGACTATCAGCAGCAGCTTGCAAAACTTGACAAGCAGATTGCCGCCAACAAAAGCAAACTTGCAGAAGTTAAAAGCGATTTAAAAGACAGTAAGAGCAAATACAATGCGCTTTCAAACGAAATCGGTCAGATTAACGATCAGATCAGCCTGATTGACAGTAAGATAACGGTTCTTAACAACAATATTACCGCTCTTCAGTCAAGCATTGAACAGACTCAGACGGATATTGAAAGCACAACTAACGAAATCGTCCTTGTTCAAAAGCAGATTGATGAGTCAAATATACTTATGAACGCCACAAAAGAAATGCTTTTGAGCAGACTTCGTGAAAACTATATGGCGGGCAGCAGCTCGACCCTTGAAATGCTTTTCACGGCGAAGGACCTTTCAACGTTCTTTGCGCGCAAGGAGCTTGTCGCGAGCGTTTCCGACCAGGATGCGAATCTTATCAAAAACCTGACGGATTCGATTAATCAGTTAAGCGATCTCACGATTGAACTGACAAACAAAAAGGCGGCTCTTGAAGAGAAGAAGGCTGACCTTGACAAGCAGAACGAAGACCTGATTTCAAGGCAGAACGACCTTGAAGCAAGTCTCGGCGAGCAAAAGAGCAAAAAAGCCACCGTTTCTTCAAAACAGCAGGAGCTTTCAAGCGTTATCAACGAGCTTGATAAGGACAGCGCCGAATACCAGGCGGCCATCAAAAAGCAGGAAGCGGAGAGAGAAAAACTCAACGCCCAGATTGATGCCTACATCAAGGCGCACGCTTCAGCGGTCGGCGACACACCCGATGCGAGTATTGTAAATGACGGCAAGATGATGTGGCCTGTCCGTGGCAGCACAAAGGTTACAGCCGGTTACCCGGCATATTCAAACGGAACATCCCACTGGGGTATTGATATTGTCAAAACCGACGGCTCAACCCGCGGCACTCCGTTTGTTGCTGCTCAGGGCGGCAAGGTCATCATCGCTGTCGGCGACGGCGGGTGGAACAGCGGCTTCGGCAACTACTGCGTTATTGACCACGGTGACGGTAAGATGACTCTTTATGCCCACGCTGACAGAATTCAGGTTTCAGTCGGTCAGGTTGTCTCCAAGGGTCAGCAGATTGGTATAATCGGTGCCACCGGCAATGTTACAGGGCCTCACCTTCACTTTGAGGTCAGGATCAAAAATGCGAACGGCAGCGTCAGCCGCGTCAACCCCCTTAACTATGTAAGCCCGTAATAAAACACAGGCTGTTTTCTCGGATTTTAATAAAGATAGTCGATTATATTGGCTGTTTTCGGCGTTTTTTCGTTCTTGCCGTACTTCGTACTGTCTGTGAACGAAGAAAACGCCGTTTTCATCTTAACTGCGATAATCCTTTTCATATGAGGAAGTTATGAACAGAAAAATCTCTTTGGGTTTATGCCTCACTCTTATTATACTGACTGTCGCCGCCACATTTTCGGTGACTATGCTTGTGTCAAAGCGGATTTATAACAGAATTATCAGCAACCTCTCACAGCGTTCGCAGGTTTACAGCACTATGGACGAAATCAACCGAATTGTTTCAAACTACTATTACGGTTCGGTTCCGGATACCGGAAAGATAAGCGTTTATGTCGCTCAGGGTTATGTCAACGGGCTAAACGACGGCGTGAGCAAGGTCCTCACTGCGGAGCAGTATAAGGCATATCAGAAAAAAATGAATAAAAGCGAAACGGGTTGCGGCATTGAAATATATTTTGATGCCGAAAACGGCAAACTTCTTGTTGCTCATGTATATGATTCTTCACCGGCAAAAAAATCCGGCATTGAGGCAGGGGATGTTATCACATCCATTGACGGTGAGGCGGTTACCGCCGGCAATTACAAAAAACTGATTCAGAAACTCAGCGGCAGTCTGCTTTCAACCGTTAAAATCGGATATGAGCGCGGCGGAGAATCTTTTTCCGACACTCTGTCAACCGGCTTTTCTGTGCCGTCATGTCTCGGCGTGCTTAAAGCCGGGGTGGGATATATCAAAATCAGCGGATTTTATAAGAAAACCGCCGATGATTTCAGAACCGCTCTTACTTCTCTCATTGAATCCGGAGCTCAAAGCATCGTTATCGATTTAAGAAACACTCAGGACGGCACAATTGACTATGCCGTTGAGACCCTCGACGTTGTTGTGCCTTCAATTTCATCCAACCTTGCCGTTGCCCGCGACAAATACGGCAATGTGTATAAAAACAAAGTTTACGCGGCGGAGACTCAGAGTATCTCCTCAACCTTCGCCGTTATAATAAACGCCGGCACAAAGGGCCCCGCCGAGCTTTTCGCCTGCGATATGCGCGATATATGCGGAGCAAGGCTTGTGGGTGAAACGACGGCGGGCGTCGGAACGATGCAAGAGGTTTTCACTCTTGAAAACGGCGGTGCGCTCCTTCTGAATGTCGCTAAAATCATTCCTTATGCGGGTGAAGCGGCTTGGTACGGCGGAACCGGTCTGACCCCGGATGTGAAGGCAACCCTAACGGGCATAAGTGAAAAAGAGATTTCACCCGCTAATTTCACAAAGGACAGCCAGATAAAAGCCGCTTTTGACATACTTTCATAAATATTAAACAAGAAAAGAGGTGAATATATGCTCGGCAAATATGTCAGAGTCAGGGTTTCAAACCAGATTTATTCCGTTAACAGGCAGTTCGGTTTCACTTATGAACTTAACTTCGGTATAATAGAGAGCAAAAATCGTTTTGACAATACGCATTACGGCGCTTACATTATGGGCGTGCATCACCCTGTCAGGAGCTTTGACGGGCGTATAATCGCCGCCATAAAGCGCAGCGACGGCAGCCCCGTCGTCTACATCGTTGCGCCGAAAAATATGAAATTCATCTCGTACCAGATTAATGAGGCGATAGCCTTTGCGGAAGGCAGCCGTGACTATACCCTTGACTGCCTTTATGAGAGGAGCTGCGGCGCGGTCGTTTACCGCATTATCAATAACGAAGTGCGCTACCTGTTGATAAAAAACAAACGCGCCAGCCACTGGGGCTTTCCGAAGGGGCATATGGAAAAGGGCGAAACGCCGGAACAGACCGCCGCCAGGGAGGTGCTTGAAGAAACCGGTATTCATATCGGCATTCTTCCCGGCTTTGCCTATAAATCGGAATATACGATAAAAGGCAAGGTGGAAAAAGCTGTCACAATCTTCCTCGCCTGCACTCAGGATGTTCAGACGATTATTCAGCAGGAGGAAATTGAAGATTACCTCTGGCTTAATTATTCAAAAGCGATGAACACCCTTCGCTTTGTCAATGACAAAAACATTCTGAAAAACGCGAAAGAATACCTTGAAAACCACGGAGTGATATAAAGAATGGTTGAAAGCATCACTGATTCAATCGTAGAATTTTTCAGCGGAACGCTGCCCAAAGAAGTAATTATATTTATCATCTCGATGATGCCGGTTCTTGAGCTGCGCGGCGGTATGATAGCGGCAAAGCTTCTGGATGTGCAGCTTGCAAAAGCGTTTGTAATATGCTACATCGGCAATATTTTGCCCGTTCCGTTTATCTTGATTTTTATCAGAAAGATTTTTGATTTTCTTAAAAAATATAAGCCCACAAAAAAGATTGTTGATAAAATCGAATACCGCTCAATGCGAAAAAGCGAAAAAGTTCTCAAATACAGGCGGCTCGGGCTTTTGATGTTTGTCGCCATACCGGTCCCCGGCACCGGCGGCTGGACGGGCGCTATCCTTGCGTCGCTTCTGGATATGAGGATAAAATCATCACTGCCGCTGATAATTCTCGGCGTTTTGATTGCCGACTGTATAATGACGCTTTTGTCATACGGTCTGTTGGGAATTTTTGTGTGAGGATTCGTCTGTAAGGATACATAAATGAATAAAAAACAGGAAGAGTCTGAAATTGCGGACTCTTCTTTTTTCTTTGTTTACTTTTTATTGCCGGTATAGTACAATACTTGCATATCCGGTTAAAAATCTTCTGTGAGGAATCAAATGACAAAATAAAATAATCCGAAAATCAGACTTATCAGAATTTATGAAATTCTGAAAAACGAATCCGGACCCGACCGCAGTTTGAAAACTTCCGAAATAACTCAAAAACTTGCCGATATCGGCATCAAGTGTGACCGCAGAACCCTTGCCCGTGACATTAAGCTTCTTAAATCCGAGGGGTTTGAAATCTTCAGTGAAAAAATCGGTCATAATATGTGTTTTTGGGTTGATGACAGCGCTTTCTCAAGCCCCGAGCTTAATATACTTCTTACTAATATCCAGGCGGACAGATTCCTTCCCGAAGATAAGGAGAAGGAGCTTGCGGATAAAATCGCCGCTCTGAGCGGAGCGTATAACAGCCGTATCAAAGAACGCCGGCTGATAAGGTTTAACAGCAATAAATGCCAGAATAAATGTGTCTATTATAACCTTGATTATATTTATGACGCTATTTTTGAGGGCAAAAAGGTTTCTTTCGAATACCGCGTTCCCGATGAGAACGCAGAGCCTGTTCTGCATAACCCTTCCGTACCGAAGCACATTGTTGAGCCGGTTGTTCCGATGATTAAAGATGATAATTATTATCTCATTTGTTATGATGCGGAAAAAGATAACAAAACCTGCACCTATCGTGTTGACCGTATGTATGCCGTTTCTAAAGAAGGGGAAATGAGCGCAGAAGCGCTTTTCTTTGCCGCCGGTTTTGACGCGGCGGCTTATAACAAACAGGTCAGGCGTATGTACGGCGGCGAAGCGATGACCGTAACCCTTGAATTCAGCCGCAAGCTTATCCCTGTGGTCTATGATGAGTTCGGCTTTGATACAAAAATCACCGCAAACGGCGATGTCTGTCAGGCGAGCGTTGATGTTCAGATAAGCCCGACCTTCTGGGGCTGGCTGTTCACCTTTGCCGGTAATATGAAAATAATATCGCCGGATAGGGCGTTGGAGTTACAAAAACAATATATTGAAAGGATAATAAAGGCGACACTATGAAAGAACAGTTTATCAATCAATATCCAATAAGCAAAACTCTTCAGTTTTCTTTGATTCCAATCGGAAAAACAGAAGAAAATTTCAACAACAAACTTCTTCTTGAAGAAGATGAAAAAAGAGCGGAAGAATATCAGAAAGTTAAAGAATATATTGACCGTTATCACAAATTCTTTATTGAAACAGCATTACTGAATGTCAGCCTCAACGGACTTGAAGAATATGTTTCCCTGTATTTCAAACCGTCCAAAAGTGATGCCGATGTGAAAGCTATGTCTGACATTGAGGCAAAGCTTCGCAAACAGATTTCAAAAGCTATGACTTCTCATGAGCTTTATAAAGATTTATTCAGTAAGGATATGATTGATAGTATTCTGCCGAAATATCTGCAGAAGGAAGAAGAAAGATCGAATGTTGAAATGTTCCGCGGATTTTCAACATATTTTCAAGGCTTTTATACTAACAGAAAGAATATGTATTCGGAAGAAGCTCAGTCCACTGCTATATCATACCGCTGTATTAATGATAATCTGCCGAAATTTCTTGATAATGTAAAATCTTTTGAAAAAATAAGAGAAGCTTTCAATGAAGAAAAAATAACGACCATTAATGAAGAATTTTTTGGAATTCTTGGAAAATACGCAACCGATATTTTCAATGTTGACTACTTCAACTTTGTTCTTTCTCAGCCCGGTATTGATAAATACAACAAAATAATCGGCGGTTATGTGTGTTCTGACGGAACTAAAATTCAAGGATTAAACGAACTGATCAACCTTTATAATCAGCAGGTAGCCAAATCAGATAAAAGTAAACGCTTGCCTCTTTTGAAAATGCTTTATAAGCAGATTCTCAGCGACAGAGAATCGGTATCTTTTATTCCCGAGAAATATAAAGATGATAATGAGATTATTGCTTCAATAAACGAATATTTTTCAGAAACAGCATTGGAAACAGTTGCTGCGCTGAAAGAATTATTCGACAAATTTTCATCTTTTGACCTGAAAGGCGTTTATATTTCATCCGGCCTTGCCGTAACAAGTCTTTCAAATGATGTTTTTGGCAGTTGGAATGCTTTTTCTTCAGCTTGGGAAACGCGATATTCCGAACAGAATCCTAAAAAGAAAAACAAAAGTCAGGAAAAATATGATGAAGAATTAAAAGCAAATTTCAAGAAAAATAAGAGCTTCAGTCTTGATGAGTTTCAGCAACTCGGTTCAGAGATGAAAGAGCCCGATTCAATCGGCTCTGTTTTAGATTTCTATGCAGGGGCTGTCTCTGAAAAAGCGGATAATATCCGTGCACTTTATATTGCAGCCAAAGAACTGCTAACTCCTAATTATGCTGAGAAGTATGATAAAAAGCTTATTAAAAACCATGTTGCTGTTGAGAAGATAAAGAGCCTGCTTGATGCTGTAAAATCACTTGAAAAACTTGTTAAACCGCTTTTGGGAACCGGAAAAGAAGAAGAAAAGGACAATGTGTTCTATGGAAAATTTCTTCCACTATATGATTCGTTAACTCTCATTGACCGTATTTATGATAAAGTCAGAAACTATGTGACTCAGAAACCTTATTCAAAAGATAAAATTAAACTGAATTTTGAAAATCCGCAATTACTTAGTGGCTGGGACAAGAATAAAGAGAGTGATTGTAGGGGAATTCTTTTAAGAAGGAATGGCAACTATTATCTGGGTATAATAGACAAAAGTAATTCAAAAGTTTTCCAAAGTTATCCGGTGCCGGAATTTAGCGATGATGAATACTACGAAAAGATAATTTATAAACAAATTAACGGATGTTCAAAATATTTCAGCATTAAGCAAATTAAACCACAGAACCCGCCGGAAAACATTATTAAATACCTCAGCAAAGATTTTGATAAGAAAACAATGACAAAAGGTGAACTGGTTGAACTTATAAAATATGTGGTTGAAGATTTTATTCCCAATTATAGTCCGCTTTTGGACGAAAACGGGAAATGCTTTTTTGATTTTAAGTATAAACCATACGATCAATATACATCATGGAATCACTTCTGTAAAAGTCTTGATCCGCAAGCGTACACAATCAGATTTTCAAAAGTTAAAAAAGACTATATTGATAATCTCATCGAAATCGGTTTTCTTTATCTTTTCCAAATCTATAATAAAGATTTTTCCGAATACAGCCATGGCACACCAAATCTCCATACTCTTTACTTTAAAACTCTTTTCGACAAAAAGAATTTTGCCGATGTTGTCTTTAAGTTGAGTGGTGGAGCGGAAATGTTTTTCCGTAAAGCAAGCATTAAAGAAAACGAAAAAACAGTTCATCCTGCCAATCAACCGATCATCAATAAAAATCCCGATAACAGCAAAAAACAGAGCGAGTTTTCATATGATCTTGTTAAAGATAAAAGGTATACAAAGAGGCAGTTTTCAATTCATATTCCCATTACGATCAATTTCAAAGCCAACGGTCGAGAATTTATCAATTATGAGGTCAGACGCGCTTTGAATTCTGATTACAAACCCTGTGTTATCGGTATTGACAGAGGCGAAAGGAATCTGATTTATATAACTGTCATTAATGACACGGGTGAAATTGTTGAACAGATGTCGCTTAATGAGATTATCAGTGATAACGGCTATAAAGTCGATTATCAGAAATTACTTGACAAAAAAGAAAAAGCGAGGGATGAAGCCCGTAAAAGTTGGGGAACTATTGAAAATATCAAGGAACTTAAAGAGGGCTATATCAGTCAGGTTATTCATAAAATCTGTGAACTTGTCATTAAATATGATGCTGTTATCGCAATGGAAGATTTGAATTTCGGCTTCAAGCGTGGGCGTTTTAATGTTGAAAAACAGGTTTATCAGAAATTTGAGAATATGCTTATCTCAAAGCTGAATTATCTCTGTGATAAAAAGATGGAGGCGAACGCTGAAGGCGGTGTTTTAAAAGCATATCAACTGACAAATAAGTTTGATGGTGTAAACAAAGGCAAACAAAACGGAATAATTTTTTATGTTCCCGCTTGGCTGACCAGTAAAATTGACCCGGTAACCGGTTTTGTTGATTTGCTTCATCCGAAATATACAAGTGTTGAAGAATCACATAATTTGTTCGGTAATTTTGATGATATTCGATATAACGCCGTTACCGACATGTTCGAGTTTGACCTTGACTATTCAAAGTTTCCGAAAAGCAAAGCGGATTTCAAAAAGAAATGGACTGTGTGCACCAATTCGGACAGGATTATGACATTCAGAAATCCGGCAAAGAACAGTGAATGGGATAATAAACGAGTCATTCTTACCGATGAATTCAAAAAACTGTTTGAGGAATTCGGCGTTGACTACAAAAGCAATCTCAGGGAGAAAATCCTCGGTATTTCAAACCCGGATTTCAACAAACGTCTTGTCAAATTTTTAGCTCTGACCCTCCAGATGAGAAACAGCGTAACAGGCAGCACTAATCCCGAAGATGACTATCTGATTTCCCCTGTCAGAGACAAAAACGGCGTATTTTATGACAGCCGTAATTTTATCGGGAATGACGCTGTGCTTCCCGCCGACGCTGACGCGAACGGCGCGTATAATATTGCAAGAAAGGGCCTTTGGGCAATAGATGTGATAAAATCAACTTCGTCTGATATGCTTGATAAAGCTGACCTTTCTATTTCCAATGCTGAATGGCTTGAATATGTTCAAAAATGAGTGAACAACCAATATCAATTTCAAATTTGAACGACTTTATCTTTTGTCCTGTATCTATTTATTTTCATTCTTTGGAAGAAGAAACCGATGATTTTTTATATAAGGATTCATATCAATTCAACAGTTCCGCAGCGCATGAAAGGTCTGATTCCGGCAATTATTCTTCAAGGAAAACTATGCTTCAGGCAATATCAGTTTATTCATCGGAATTTAATCTTTTGGGAAAGATTGACACATTTGACGCTGAAAAGGGGATATTAACGGAGCGAAAGAAAAGAATAACCACAATTTATGACGGGTATATTTTTCAAGTCTATGCGCAGTATTTTGCTTTGACGGAACTTGGTTACGAAGTGAATGAAATTAGATTATACAGCATGGATGATAATAAAATATATCCTGTAAAAAAGCCTGAAGATGATTTAATAATGTTCGAAAAATTCAAAAATGTAATCGAAGATATTGAAAATTTTGATTATTCCGATTTTAAACAAAACAATAAATCCAAATGTGAACGTTGCATTTACGAACCGCTTTGCTCGTATTCAGCGCTTAAGGGGGAAATTATTGGTGATTACTGCCCCTGATTTCAGCAAAAAACAAATTGTTTTTGTCCTGTTTAATGAAGGCGAAAAGATGGCTTTCAGTAACAGTAATCTTGTAGTAAAAGACATTGAAGGAAAAGTGAAATTTCAGGTGACTTGTTACCGTCTTTTTCTTGTTTTTGCTGTCGGTCACTGCAGCTTGACATCTGCTATTATACAGGAAGCGAAGAAATTCGGCTTTTTTATAGCTCTTATGACACCGGGTTTTCGCTTGTATGCTATGGTCGGTGCTGAGAAAGAGGGGAACACCCTTCTTCATAAAAAGCAGTATTTATATAGCGGTCTTGAACTGGCAAAGCATATTACTCAGAATAAAATATTGAATCAATTAGCTCAACTGAAAATGGCGCGAAACAAAAGTGAAGCTGTTAAAGAATCCATCGAAAGAATAAATGAGTATCTGTACGCTGTTAAAGAAACGGCCTCTTTAAATGAAATAATGGCTTATGAAGGTCTTGCTTCAAAGGTATATTTTCGCAATCATTTTAATAATGTGATATGGCAAGGCAGACAACCTCGGATAAAGCGGGATTATGTTAATTCCGCGCTTGATGTAGGATATACACTGCTCTTCACTTACATAGACGCTTTGCTCAGCAGTTTTGGCTTTGACACATATTGCGGTGTTATGCACAGACAGTTTTATATGCGAAAATCTTTGGTATGTGATTTGGTTGAGCCGTTCAGACCGATAATTGATCATGCTGTAAAAAAAGGAATAAATCTGAGGCAAATCAGTCAGGATGACTTTATTGAAATAAATCATCAATATCGTTTAAAGTGGAACGAATCTTCCAAATATGTCAAAATATTTATGATGCCTATTATTGAAGAAAAAGAAGCTGTATTTCTTTATATTCAATCATATTACAGAGCTTTTATGAAAGATCTTCCGGCAAAAAAATTTCCGGTATATGAATACGGGGAGATATGACATAAATGGTTATAATTAGTTATGATATTTCCAACGATAAAAAGAGAGCTAAATTCAATCGGTATATCCGAAAATTCGGGCATATGATGCAATACTCTGTTTACGAGATTGATAACAGCGAACGGATTCTAAATAATATTATTGTTGACATAAACAATAAATGGCTCAAACAATTTGACCAGACGGACAGTGTTTATATTTTTCGATTAAGCGCTTCTTGCGAAATTCAGAAATTCGGTTACGCAAGAAATGAAGACTCGGATTTACTTATTCTTGAATAGGCATTGCAAACCTCGGTCTTAATGTGATATAATGCAAAATGTTAGGGGTATTATTTTGAAAAACGGGATTTTGTTTGTTGAATATGACCAATTCAGTATCATAACTATTAGCAATACTGACAATACAAGAATAATATCCCTTAATAATTTCTAATGTTGTAGATGGCGGAACTGACCGCGTTGTTGACGGAGGAATAATATCCCTTAATAATTTCTACTGTTGTAGATTTGCGTTTATTGATGGTAATAGAGAAGGAATAATATCCCTTAATAATTTCTACTGTTGTAGATTTTCAAATCCCAGCGCTAAGCGCTCGCGAATAATATCCCTTAATAATTTCTACTGTTGTAGATTTGACACACCGCGGGATGTTTGTCTTGAATAATATCCCTTAATAATTTCTACTGTTGTAGATCGTCGTCAATCAGCGTGTTATATTTAAGAATAATATCCCTTAATAATTTCTACTGTTGTAGATTAAATATGTAAATTTCACCTTTTTTTTGGAATAATATCCCTTAATAATTT
>JAILFM010000108.1 GCA_024697575.1 Clostridiales bacterium | reverse complement strand
TCATCAGGGACATTTTAATTATTTTCAAGGACATTATAATGTTCTGCCTGTGATATTTCAATAGCTCAACATACATATTATTGCTTTGAATCCTTCTGTATCCCGAATCGTATCAAGGTCTTCATTCGCAAGCCGTTTTTTTCGCATTGTGTTGCGGTAACCGTCTGTATCTGTTGTTTCAAACTCCTTTTTTCGTTCACCGTCAAAAACGATACTATCTATCATAAACACTTTTTCAAAACCCTTAATTATTTAAAAAACACACGCGTGCGTTGATCCGTAAATCATAACGTACGCGTGTGTTTTTGCTTTTTCCTTAGTTGTAAACCTTGAAGGTTATATTTTTATCACTCCAAAAATCGGGAGTATATATTATTTCCAGTTTTTCCCAATCTTCCGAAACTTCATAACAGAGCACGCCGTTAAGCTTTTTCCCCGGTGCAACTGTTCCATTGAGTGTTTTCTTATCGGTTGCTGTTACTGCGGTAATACTTTCGTCTGTTGAATATCCGTCAACATAAGCATTGAAATTTGCAATCGAACTGACATTTATTGTTTCATCTGAATTGTTTGCAATTTCAAATTCGCATATTACATAAACATTGCCGTCATCAGGCCCGAAATACTTTGCACCATAGCTGTTTTCAACATCTACAAGAGTGATATTGATACCGTCATATTTAACCGTGTCTCCGATACCGTTGGTTTTTTCAAAGAGTCCTTCTACTATATTTTTTGCCGAGCCATCATTGTCAGGCGTTTCAAGCATACCGTATAGACTTGCCTGCCCCACTCCGGACAAAAGGCAGAATGACGCCAGAACGATGGCGGCAATTGGAAAGCCTTTGAGCTCAAATCTTTTTGCGAGGCAAAATATTGCCCCTGCGATAATTGCCGCCGAAAGAGCAATGGTAAATATCGGCGGATCTGTTGCAAAAGTAACCACGGCAATAATCAGCAGCCCTATTCCGATATATTTTCCGTACATATCGAGTTTTGAACCGCCCCACGAATTTGATCGCCGCTTCATATAGAACTGCGGCCTATGCGTATGCTGCTGATAAGAAGTCTTATTATTAACCGGGGGCTGAACCGGTGTATTCATACCGCTGTTTTCAAATGCCGTGCCGGTAACAGTGGCATTGTTTTCACTCCCGGCAATTACTTTGCCTGCCGGCACACCGCAGTTTGCGCAGAATTTCGCTCCTTCAGGGATTTCATTTCCGCAGTTTGAACAAAAAGACATATCTTATTTCCTTTCCTTAGATATCGGATATAATAGTGCTTAATTTTATCACTTTTTTAAAGCAAAAATCCTCACCGAAAAGGTGGGGAAATTGACTAAGGAAACGCTGATTAAATCGCCGCTTCCCTAAATATAAACATTTTATTCTTTCGTAAGTTTTTTCAGCCCGTGTTTGATGAGCATCTCGTCTATTTCATACAGATTGTATATCCGGTTGTTTAGCGCAACTATGATTACGGAATCCCGTTGATTTTTTGCATACAGCTCGTTCATCCCGTACAGTTTCAACGCCCTGTTTGTTTCATCCCAGGTGAAGTGCCCCGCAATGCAAAGACGGATAATAAGGTCTCTGTCTTTGGCATGTTTTTCCGTTGAAAGGATTTTACTGCCGTAGGATTCCGTAACTCCTGCAAAAGAATATACATCTTTCAGCTTGATGTTTTTTTCATCGAGCACATCCTTCATGTAATAATAAAAAGCTTTTTTGCCGTCTGCCATGTACTTTTCATTATTTTTAAAATATGAGCCAAGTTGCTCGGGTTTAGTGTTTTCAAGAAGGTTGTTCAACTCGTCCGTCGGCTTTTTCTGCATGAAATTTACCTCTTAATATTTCAAGTGACGCTTTAAGTTCGGCGGCAGTATATCTGCCGTCGGGATTCAGGCTGATACACCGCTCAATAATATTCCAAAGTTCACCTTTGGCTCTTTCTTCTTTAGGAAATCTTCCTGTTGTCATGACATTCAGCAAAACGCCGAGGGCGTATATATCCGACTTTGCCGATGATGCCGACAGACCGTACCCTGCCTGCTCCGGAGCGGCATAAAACATCGTACCCATATAAATTGTATCGTCGGTTTGACCGGAATCATACCATTTTGCAGCATTTACATCCAAAAGATATACTTTATTTTCCGGCGTAATGATTATATTTGACGGCTTAATGTCTCTGTGAATTACAGGTGTAGGCAGGTTATGGAGTTCATTCAGTATTGCGCATAAATCAATGCCGATGTCTATCGCCCGGTCTTGCAAAATGGCTTTCTCATTAAGAATGTCCGCTACCGTTTTTCCGTTGATATACTCCTCTATTATAATTAGACAGTTATCACTTTCATATATCTCGTATATAACCGGCATATGGGTAACAGGGTTATTCTTAAGATAGTCATAAATGCTTCTGTTATATATTGTGAGCAGCTTTTTGACATATTTTTGTCCGGTTTCACGGTTTTTAACAAGAACGATGTCCGGCCGGTTGTCAATATGCTCAATTTCCCGGTACATTGACAGTGCCAAAACATCTTTATCCGGCAGACCTTTATATGGGTTACGCTGTTGTGCCAGATACTCATCTTCGGAAACATACAGTTCGCTTTTGTCTATCTTGTTTTGGTACCCGCAGTCTGTGCAAATCCATTCCCCGTTATTATCGGAGAATCCGTCTTGCATATTCAGCATGGAACCGCATTTATCGCATATCCACGCTATATTATCATCGGCGTCAACTGAGGGATTAATCAGCATTTCTCCGCAGCCGGTGCAAATCCAGAATGGAAGATCATTCCGGTATTTTTTTTGAAGCGTAAGGTTAGCGTCACACCGGGGGCAAAACTCATACGCTTCACCCTCCGGTATGCCTTTTACCTTCGTTTCTGCCTTATTAAACAGGCGTTTTATAAGACTATTATGCAACATTCTGCAAATGTTTTTAAACGGTGTCAGGTGAGGATTGCGAGAATGTCTTTTTTGGGCTTATAGCCTATAGCTTTATTGATAACCTTACCTTCTTTAAAATAAACAAGGGTAGGGATATTTTGAACACCGAACATATTGGCAAGCGCGGGTTCTTCATCCACGTCAACCTTGCAAACTTTAATGTCGTCTCTCTCCTGCGCTATTTCGGCAATAACGGGCGCAAGCATTGTGCACGGTCCGCACCAGGTTGCGAAAAAGTCGATCAGAACGGGTTTTTCGGATTTTACAACTTCCGTTTCAAAATTACCGGTTGTTAATTTTATTTCAGCCATTTTCATTTTCCTCTTTCAGTGATTTATAATAGAGCATACAGTGGCAGAATCCCTCAAACTCAGGGTCTTTTATCTGGTCCCGGAACTCCTTGCACATACACTTTGTGTCCGGTGTCTGTTCGCGTCTGCATGGGCAGTAACCGCCTGTTCGTTCAAGCCCTTCTTTAACGACTTTGACGACTTCTTCATTTGGATTGAGAGTTATTTTCATAATCCGTTTCCTTTGTTTATCTTTTACAGGGCGGCTTCAACCGCTTTTTTTACGTCTTTCATATCAAGCGTCGGCTCAAATCTTGCAATTACGTTGCCTTCGCGGTCAACAAGGAACTTGGTGAAATTCCATTTGATATACGCTTTATCGCCGTATTTTTTGTTGTTTGCGCTTGCGAACTTGTTGAGAGCAGCATTTTTAAGACCTTTGCCGAACCCTTCAAAAGGTTTCTGCGTTGCAAGAAAAGCGAAAAGCGGGTTTGCGTTCTCGCCGTTGACGTCTGTTTTCTGAAACTGCGGGAATTCCGTGCCGAATTTCAATGTGCAGAACTGATGAATTTCATCCGCGTCGCCGGGCGCCTGGTTAGCAAACTGGTTGCACGGAAAATCAAGAATTTCAAAACCTTTGTTTTTGAATTCTCTGTACATTTCTTCAAGAGGTTCATAGTGCGGTGTGAAGCCGCATCCTGTTGCCGTGTTGACAATCAGCAAAACCTTGCCCGTGTAGTCGGAAAGACTGACATCGTTGCCGCCCCTGTCTTTTACAGTGAAATCATAAACTTTTTCCATTTTCATTTATCTCCTTTTCGTTGTTTAATATTTTATACAGAATGTTGTAAAGTGATGTTGCCTCTTGCGGCGAAAGCTGAAATTCTTTTACTATACATTTTGGCACGGACAGCGCTTCGTCCTGTAATTTACTTCCCGATTCCGTAAGCGTGATGACAATGTTTCTTGCGTCGCCGAGATTTTTTTCTTTTTTTATAAAACCTTTTTCCTCGAGTTTTTTGAGCAGGGGAGTAACCGTGTTGGATTTAAGGCAGAGCGTTTCACAAAGCAGTTTTTCGTTGGTCTGCCCCTCCTCCCAAAGAACCATCATCACAATGTATTGCGTATATGTGAGGTCGAGCTTATCAAGAAACGGTTTGTATTTACGCGTTATCAGGTTAGACACCGCATATATGGGAAAACAAAGCTGGTTTTTAAGCTTAAGCGAGTCGTATTTATCATCCATTGGAACCCCTCAAAAATATGTCGCGTACGATTTATTGCCTGTATTATATCGTACGCGACACAAATTGTCAAGCGTTTTTTGCTTTATTATTTATTTTTCTTTGACTCAGCGCATCCTTGGCAGTGTGAACAGTCACAGCCGCATGAGCATTTTCCGTTTTTCTTGTTTTTGCGCATTACCGCTATCGCGATTATTACAGCAGCGGCGATAATCCCGATTATCACATAGTCCCAGATATTCATAGCGTTATACCTTAACCATAATCAGGTGAGTGATTGCGGCTAAGACCCATGCGACAGCGCATTGCCATATCACTACGCCTAACGCGCGGCTTCTGCCAAGCTCGCGGCGGATTGACGCAACAGCCGCAACGCAGGGGGAATAGAGGAGCGAAAACACGAGCAGCGATGCCGCCGATGCCGAGCTCATAACCGACGCTATGTCTTGATCGAATAATATTTCAAGCGTTGAAACAACGCTCTCTTTTGCCATTATGCCGCTGATAAGCGAAGTGCAGATTCGCCAGTCACCCAGACCGAGCGGCTTCATTACCGGCACAAGCCGGCCGGCGATGAGTGCGAGTATGCTGTTTTGCTGATTTTCAACGAATCTGAAGTGAGTGTCAAAGCTCTGTAAAAGCCATATAATAACAGTTGCGACAAGTATGATTGTAAACGCTCTTTGCAAAAAGTCTTTTGCTTTCTCCCAGAGCAGTCTCGATGTGTTCTTTGCGCCGGGCAAACGGTAGTTTGGCAGTTCCATTACGAACGGAACCGCTTCACCTTTGAAAAGCGTTCCCTTGAAGAGCAACGCAACGAGTACGGCGGCAATAATTCCGAGAAAATACAGGCCTACCATTATCAGCGCCTTGTGTTTGGGAAAGAAAGCGTCAACGAAGAAGGCGTATATAGGCAGCTTCGCCGTGCAGCTCATATAGGGGGTGAGCAATATAGTCATTTTTCTGTCGCGTTCACTGGGGAGCGTTCGCGTTGACATAACCGCGGGAACGGTACAGCCAAAGCCGATGAGCATCGGTACGATGCTTCTGCCGGACAGACCGATTTTACGAAGAAGCTTGTCCATAAAAAAGGCAACGCGCGCTATGTATCCGCTGTCTTCCAATAGGGAAAGGAATAAAAACAGCGTCACGATAATCGGAAGAAAACTCAAAACGCTCCCGACGCCCGCAAAAATGCCGTCAATGATAAGCCCGTGAACAACCTCATTGATGCCTGCCGAGGTAAGAATTTTGTCGGTGATTTCGGTCAGAATGTCAACGCCTGTTTCAAGAAGAGCCTGAAGCGTACCTCCGATAACCTCAAAAGTCAGGAAGAACACGAGCCCCATTATCAGTATGAAAAACGGTATAGCGGTCCATTTTCCCGTAAGCACTCTGTCTATTTTTTCACTGCGTACGCTTTCCCTGCTTTCTTTAGGCTTTTTGACGCAGGCTTTGCAGACCTTCATAATGAAGGAAAAGCGCATATCGGCAATCGCCGCGCTGCGGTCAAGTCCGCGTTCGTTTTCCATCTGAACAATGATGTGTTCTATCGCTTCTCTTTCGTTCTGATCCAGATTCAGTTGTGAAAGAATCAGATTGTCCCCTTCGACAATTTTGCTTGCCGCAAAGCGGAGCGGAAGTTTAGCCGACCTGGCGTGGTCTTCAATAAGATGGCAGATACTGTGAAGACAGCGGTGGACGGCGCCCCCGCCTTCGCTCTCGTCGCAGAAATCCTGACGAAGCGGCTTTTCCTGAAAATACGCAACATGAATTGCGTGTTCGATAAGCTCTTTTATGCCCTGATTCTTTGCCGCTGAAATCGGAACCACGGGCACACCGAGGGCCGTTTCCATTTCATTTATATCTATCGTTCCGCCGTTTGCGGTTACCTCATCCATCATATTCAGCGCAACTACCATCGGAACGCCCATTTCAAGCAGCTGCATTGTAAGGTAAAGATTACGCTCTATGTTCGTAGCGTCAACGATATTGATTATTGCTTTAGGCTTTTCAAATATAACAAAGTCGCGCGAAACTATCTCCTCACTGCTGTAAGGCGACATTGAATAAATGCCGGGCAGGTCGGTAACGCATGTATCGGGATGTTTCTTAATGGCGCCGTCTTTACGGTCAACTGTTACGCCGGGAAAATTGCCGACATGCTGATTGGCACCTGTCAGCTGATTGAAAAGCGTTGTTTTTCCGCAGTTTTGGTTCCCGACAAGAGCAAAGGTCAGCATTGTGCCTTCCGGCAGGGGATCGCCGCTGCCCTTGGGGTGAAACTTGCCGCCTTCGCCCAGACCCGGATGCTCGGTTTCTTTGAATTTTGATATTGTTTCTTTAACCGATTTGCTCTTTTCTACAGGTTTAACCTCAATCTTCCGGGCGTCAGCAAGACGCAGTGTGAGCCTGTAGCCGTGAACTAAAAGCTCAATCGGGTCGCCCATAGGGGCGTATTTTATAACCGTTATTTCAGTTCCGGGAATAATACCCATATCAAGAAAGTGCTGACGAAGAGCGCCTTCGCCGTTTAACTTCTTTACAACAACGCTTTTCCCGATTCCGGTGTCTTTTAATGTCGCCACTTAATTTCTCCTTATCGCAAATTGGTGTCGGTAACATATCCTATGCATTCTCTGCCTCTGAGCATATCGGATACATTCCTGGCGTTGAAATATATTCTCAGTTCGTTGCCGTACCGCACCATATGGCTGGCGTAAACATACTGCTGCATCCACCCCGCGTTTTCGTACATCCCCGGTTCTATAAGAATTTTTTCGTGAGTGAAATGCACTCCGTCCTGAGAGGACAGAAGCATTATCGCAGAATGGCTGTGTCCATCCCTCTCATAAATGCCGTTCTGAAGGGCGGCATAGGCATCTTTCAGTTTGTAAACCTTTATGCATCCGCTGCAAAGGTTCAGATAGGGGTTGTCGGCATCCGGAGAAATAACCGGATTTGCGTTAGTAACATATCCCGACGATATGTCAGTGCTTTCGGCGTAGTTTATGTAAGTGGGCTCGCTGAATCCGCAGTCCTTTATGTATGTCTGCGCGCAGGAATACCAAAGCCGGTAAACTCCGCCTTCATAAAACAGGAATGGGTTTGACAAAGCCACGCATTTTTTTGAAGCCTCAAAATCCTTCGTATGGCGGATCACCGGATATTCCGCCCCGAAATTATACAGGTCGTCACTTTCCCTGCAGTATATTTCGGAATACCACCCGGCAAGCCCCGCAACATTCAGGGCGTTGGCAAAAAGAGATCTTGTTTTTTCGTAGAAGAGGTAGTATTTTCCGTCAATGTAGTTAATGTTCGGCCTCATCGCTCTTGAACAGACCTTCCCCGCGTTTCTGAAAGAAATGCCGTCCGGGGAATCAAAGTGGTACACTCCGAAGGTGGTGTGAAAAAACATGTGCCACTTTCCGTCATGGCAGTTGTCCGGCGTCAGGAGCGAAGGGTCCGCAACAACAAAGCTTCTGTCAAAGGGCTTTAGAATGGGATTTTTCTCAGGAAGAACAAATTCCGCATTTTTCAATTCGTTCAGCGATATATCAAGCATTTTATTGTTCCTCCCGCAAATTTTGTCTATGCAGAAAATTATATCAAAAAATATCTTACGGTTCAATAATAAAGTGACAGTTATAATCGCTTCCCTAAAATATTGTTACCTCATTAAACCGGAATTTGTTTTACTAAAACCAGTATTTATCGTGATTTTTCCATATAAACGTGTTCGTCGGTTCTGTTGTATTCACGAAAACCGCACTTTTTATAAACGCATATCGCCCTTCCATTTTCGGGATTAGCTCTCAAAACGATCTTCTGCAATCCGAATTGTTTAAAACCGAATTCCAAAAGCGCCCCAACGGCTTCGGTCCCAAATCCCATATTCTGCTTTTTTGCGGTTATGGCGATTCCGAGTTCCTTGACCGAATCACTGATCTCCATGAGTTCGATATTCCCGATAAAGGCCCCGGTTTTCTTCTCGATCATGGAAAAGATCACGGCTTTTTCTTCAAGCT
>JAILFM010000103.1 GCA_024697575.1 Clostridiales bacterium | reverse complement strand
TATCAGGTTAACATGCTTGTTAAGCGAAAGCGACGAATACCTTTTGCTTGCGTTTGTATCAGCATGTATTTCTCCGTCTTTTGAAACAAGCTCAACGGAAGAATCAAGGTCTTCCAGGTAGCTTAAAGCGCCTCCCCACTTCATACTTACACCGATTTTTACTTTATCGGTTTCAAGATAAACCGTTTTATCAGGCACTTTTCTGTTAAAGACTGAAAAGCCGTTAAGAGTAAAATCAATGCAGTCCTTATCAAGAGCACTGAAAGACAGAGACACAATCGTATTCGCTTTTTTCTTCGAAAGAACACCGTCTATAAACGAATAAAACTCCTTGTTTTCACCAGGCTCCAGAAAGAAATCCTCGTTTGACTTCCTAAAACCGTTTGAATAAACAAAACTTCCCCTTACAAAACTGTCGCATGAATACCTGACTCCGAAATAATTAAAGCAGGAAGCTCTTGAATTAATACCAAAAACAACCGTTTTTTCATCCGCCTTTTCTGCAAAACAGCTGTTGCAGTCTTTAATTTCAAATGAATTATCAATTTTTGAAGGCAAAAAACTGAAAGGATATCCGAAAACAAATGCTGTTAACGACAAAAGCGCAAAAAAAAGTTTATTGATACCGCCCATAACGTCACCCCGAAAGAATCTTTATTAATAGATTATCGTTGAATAAAACTTATTTGTCAATATTACAGTTGTAAAATCAATAATTTCAGTATATAATTAAACTCGGAGGTAAAAAGACAATGAAAATAATAATATCTGTTTTAACATTTTTTATGATGCTGTTCGGCATAACTATCGGCGCAAACAATTTTGACACGATTTCAGGGTACAAAAAAGCCGTTAAAAGCGTTGATTTATATGAAAATACAATGGAAACAGCGATGCCTCAAACCGAGATTTATAATTTCATTAGTGATTACTTTAAAGAAAAATCCGCTGAAAGCAAGAAAATCAAAAAAGCAATTGTTCTCGGTTATGACGGATGCCGCGCGGATGCGCTGTCCCTTATTGACAGTCAGCATTCAAGCGCAATAAAGGCGCTTACCGATGAAGGTGGAAAATGCGTATTAACATATTGCGGCGGCAAAAATCTTCCCGCGTTCAATACACAGGATACTTCAACAGCGCCGGGATGGTGCACAATGCTGACGGGAAAATGGGCAGATGTTACGGGAGTCACCGGAAACGGCATTCCGAAATCAAATAACAATCTGACATTATTAACAACTCTTGTCGAAGATGAAATCATTTCATCAAGCGCATTCTGTGTATCATGGGGCGGTCATTTCAGCGACAGCGACTCTACATATATAAATGAAAAAGAGTACTGTCAAAGCAAAAATCTTTCCGTTGCTTTTGATAAATCGGATGACGATGAAGGCACAAAAAAAGTTGTCACCGATTATGTTAACAGCAAAGATTGTCCTGATTTTATTTTTTCTATTTTCGAATATTGTGACCACTGCGGTCATTCAACGGGCTTTAACCTCAAAAACCCCGACTATACCGGTGCATTTTTTGATGCGGAAAAAACCGCAAGCGAAATCATAAACGACATAAAAGCGCGTGACACCTTTGAAAACGAAGAGTGGCTGATAATCATCACATCCGACCACGGCGGTTATAACTTAGCTCACGGCATGTTTACACCGCAGGAAAGATATATTTTTACCGTCACAAAAAAGTATTGAACTGACCGAATATTTCCTTAATTTAAATACCGTTAGGGCAGGTCCCCTGACGGTATTTTTCGTTTATTACATATCTTTGAATTTCCACTTCCGTCCGAATATCTCGGCGGGTGAATTTTCATCTTTATGAGCATAAAATATCGTGAAAAGCGAACCGTCCTTAAGCTCAACCGTAGCGGGGTAACCGATATCATCGGAAACGGTGTTGACATATAAATCTTTAGGTTCGCTCCATGTTTCGCCGTTATCTTTGCTTAAAATGATTTTGATACCGTACGGATATTCTCGAAAGCCATAAACAGCGACAATAATACCGGAAGAATGGCGCATAATATGAGACGGAGCGCCGCCGTTAATGCCGAATAAAGCGTGAGGCTTTGTCCAAGTTTTGCCTTTGTCAAATGATTCGGACTGATAGGTTGTAAAATCAGCGTCGCTTCGGATATGTACTATAATCCGCCCATCGTCGCACTCAAAAGCATAAGGCTCGGAAAAAGCGAGTTCTCTTATATCGGGAACACTGCCGACAAATTCCATATTCCCTTTACAGTCCATTTTATAGCAAAAGATACCGCCTTCCGGGTTATCAAAAGCAGCGCCGACCCAAAGGACAGTTCCGTCTTTCAATTCGAGAGGACCGTGAGGTGAAGTAACCGGAGATTTGAAAATCCGGCTGAAAGTTTTTCCGTTATCATTGGAGATAACATATTCTGAACCAATGTAAAGCTGTTCCAGCTCAGGGGATATTCTTTTCAGATATGACAAAACATATTTATCTTTGCTTTCGCTTTTCTGAAAATCTATGCTGTTATTAAATGAAGTGACAATCAATCCGCTTTTACCGAAAGGAACAACCCCAGAATCCCTGTCATCAATAGGGGTATCTATAACCGGACAAGGCGGAGTGAAATTTTCACATTCATCATATGAAAAAGAAATACACGCTTTACCGAACGGGCAAATATGCTCAATCCTGAAACCAGAAGAAGAAACGGCAATTCCTCCGTCACGAAGTCTTGCAATGCTCGGCCAGGCAAAATAATTATGAACTGAGTTCCTGTTACCTGCAACATATTTCGTTTCACCCAATAACTCAATTCCGATATTATCCATCATAAGCTTCTTTTTTCGATTTAATCAGCGTTTCCCTAAAAACTCAAAACTTTTTCAATCAGCGCCAGTTTGTTTTCGCCTTTAATCATCTTAACGGCGATATAAGGCTTTCCGTTACCGTTTGAAACTTTAAACCTACCTTTGAAATAAGCGGCCATTGAATGAAGTTTTCCCATATCCATATCGGATACACGAAAGATTATTACATCATCTTTTGCCGATATTTCGTAAATATCTTTATTGGCAGCTATACCCCTTAGGTAAGCAACGGTAATCAAACCGACAACCGATTCCGGCGGGTCGCCGAATCTGTCAATAATCTCATCAAGAACATCGTTTTTATCTTCAAGAGTTTTAATATCGGCTATACGGCGATAAATCTGAATTCTTTGCTGAACAGACTTGATATATTTTTCTGGAATATGTGCGTCAATCGGCAAGTCGATTTTGCATTCTTTTTCTTTTTCGGGTTCGGCAACTCCTTTTTCTTCATTAATAGCTTCACTGAGAAGCTGCATATATGTTTCGTAACCGACAGAATCAAGCTGACCGTGCTGATTTGAGCCGAGCAGATTCCCGGCTCCTCTCAGTTCAAGGTCTCTCATAGCTATTTGTATACCCGAACCGAACTCAGTAAATTCGCGGATTGTTTCAAGCCTTTTTTCAGAAATTTCGCTTAGTTGTTTGCCTTTTTTGAATGTCAGATAAGCGCTCGCGCGGCGTGAAGAACGCCCGACCCTTCCTCTTATCTGATGAAGCTGAGCAAGGCCCATCCTTTCGGCATTTTCAATAACCAGTGTGTTGACATTGGGAACATCAATACCCGTCTCAATAATAGTGGTACAAACAAGGATATCGGTTTCACCCTCGAGCAGTTTACGCCAGACCTCGCTCAATTCATCCTCATTCATCTTACCGTGGCCGACATCTATTCTTGCTTTAGGAAGAAGATTACGTATTTCAGCCGCTTTTTTATTTATATCTTCAACATTGTTGTAAAGATAATAGCACTGTCCGCCGCGTCTGAGCTCGCGTTCCATTGCCTGAGCCAATATACCGATATCATGCTCAATAACATATGTCTGAACCGGAAATCTATCCTGAGGCGATTCCTCTATAACCGACATATCTCTTATCCCGCTCATAGCCATGTTCAGCGTTCTCGGTATTGGGGTTGCTGTCATTGTCAAAACATCGACTGAAGGGTATTTTGTTTTCAGCCTTTCTTTTTGTGCAACGCCGAAACGCTGCTCTTCGTCGATGATAATAAGACCGATATCCCGGAATTCGACATCCTTTGAAATCAGTCTGTGCGTACCTACAACAACATCGACACTGCCGCGTTTTAAAGATAATAATGTTTTATCAATTTCATCCTTTTTGCAAAATCTTGACAGCATTGCAATTTCAACCGGAAAGCCCTCAAAGCGCTTGGTTATTGTCTGATAATGCTGTAAGGCGAGAATTGTTGTAGGCACAAGGATAGCGCATTGTTTACCGTCCGCTATGCATTTAAAAACCGCGCGCAGGGCAACCTCGGTTTTACCGAAACCTACATCGCCGCAAAGAAGGCGGTCCATAGGATACGGTTTTTCCATATCCTTTTTGATTTCATCTGCGCATTTAAGCTGGTCATCGGTTTCAACAAACTCAAAGCGCCTTTCAAAATCATTTTGCATATCAATATCGGGAGAAAACGGAAAACCCTTAATCTGCATTCTTTTGGAATAAAGAGCAATAAGATCCTTTGCAATTTCCTTTACGGAAGCTTTAACTCTGCTCTTGGTCTTTGCCCATTCTTTACCGCCGATTTTTGAAAGCTTGACGCTTTTTCCATCCCCGCTGCCGCCGATATATCTTGAAACCCTGTTTAGCTGAGTAACCGGAACATACAAAACATCACTGTCTTCATAAATGATTTTTATATAGTCCTTTGTTGTTCCCATACTCTCAAGAGTAATTATGCCGTCAAATATTCCGATACCGTGAACATCGTGAACAACATATTCTCCTTTTACCAGGTCTTCAAGTGAGTTGAAAGCGTTCTTGGACGCTTTATATTTTTTTTGGTTATATGTTGATACAACCCTGTTCCGATAGGTAAAAAGACTGAACCTTATCCCGGGATATTCGATACCGTAAGAACAGCTGCCGGGCATAATGCAGACTCTGTTATACGGAAAAACAGCGGGCGCACGGGGACACCAAAGGGTTGGTATACCCTCCTCCTGAAGATCGCGGGCTAACATCTGCGAGCTTTTCACGGTTCCCGCGAGAACTGCCACACGGCTGTCACGGCGTTTCACAACAGTTTCGATATCATCTGTCAGCTCAGCTAAAGAGCCGTTCCACGGTGGTAACTGACGAGCAGTGCAGTTAACAAGGTCTTTAACAGGAGTATCAAAACTACCGCGGGGCAGATTATCAAGATATAAAGCGCCTTTAACTTCATAAATTCTTTCGATATCATGAAATTCAAGGAAGAAATCTGTAATACCCTTTGCAATTTCTCCGCTTATCAAAAGGCTTTTGATAGTCTCATTATTTAAAGATGAACATGAAACAGCTCTCTCCTTAAATGTAAAGCTTTCACATACAAAAAGCATACTGTCCCCGGAATAGTCAAAAACCGAAGCTCTTTCGCCGTAAAACAAAGGCATATACTTGTCAATATTGCCGAGTCTTATACCCGCTGATAATTTTTCGATATCCTCGTTGATAGATTTTAAAGCGCTGCCTTTAAGCTTTGTGTTTGAAATGTGATTGTTCAAGAGATGGAGAAGAGCGCTGTCATTTAAAATAAACTCATTTGCGGGAACAATGTGTATCTTTTCGAGAAATTCCGTTCTTCGCTGTGTCTCAACATCAAAATAAAAAAGCGAATCAACGGTATCGCCGAAAAACTCAACTCTGCAAGGCGCTTTACAGTCGGGTGAAAAGAAGTCAAGTATACCGCCGCGTGACGAAAACTGACCGGGTCCGTCAATCTGTTCGCTTCTAACATACCCGCTTCTTATTAACAGATCTATTAATTCGTCAATGTTATACTCTTCACCGTTTTCGATGCTGACACTGTTATTCATCAGCACCGACGGCGGCAAAGTCAGCTGTAACGCCGCCTCAGCGGAAAGAACGACAGCGTCAAAATCCTTAACCAGCATTTTGTCAAGGACTTTAAGCCTTTCGTGTTCAAATTCCCTTGATACAATCACATCCGTTGAAAACGAATAATTCCTTGCAGGGTAAACATAGGCGTTAAGCCCGAAGGTTTCAAGGTCCTGACGCATTCTGACAGCCTGGGCTTCATCGGGAGTCAAAACAAGCGCTTTTTTACCCGCATTTGAAACAAGCGCGGCAATATAGTGTGCTTTATGGATATAAGAAAGACCCGTCACGCCACAGGGCAGACGGTTCTTTAATATTAAATTTTCAATTTTTGTATATTCCGGAATAAGCTTTAATACATCCGAATAAGCGCTCATATTTTAACTCCGACTCTTCTGAGCTCAGCATTGAACGATTGCATATCATCGTGATTAAATCGAAATGCCTGCATTCCCATAGCGATTGCGCCGTCAACGTTTTCCTGTAAATCGTCGAAGAATATGCATTCACCGGCATTCAAACCGAATTTATTAAACAGATGCTCATATATCTCGGGTTCCGGTTTCAGAAAACCGCAATCACATGAGAGTAAAAGACCGTCAAAATACCGGATTGATTTTATATATTGTCCGTTCTGATAAAAATCAGGACTGCAATTAGACAAAACGTAAAGACCGTAGCCCTGTTCTTTCAGCATCTTTATGGTTTCGCATACATCGTCAAACTCCGGCATATAAGCAAAAAAGTTAAGCACAAATTTTCTAAGTTTGCAATAGACTTCTTCGCTAAAAAGATGCCGCACATTCAAAAGAAGCTGTTCGCTTTGCAAAGTTCCCCTGTCTCTTTCGCGCCACATTGTTGTGTTAAAAACATTTTCGGTTATAAATTTGCTCTCTTCTTTTGTAAAAAAGCGGTCCAAAACTTTTTGCGGGCTAAACTCAACCAACACTCCGCCCATATCAAAAACAATATTTTTAACCATTTGATGCGCCCTTCAGTATACCGATTAATTCATCAATATTTGAAAAAGCAAGATAAAGGTCTTTTATAATTCTCAAAAAGCCCTCATAAACGGATTTAAACGGATTGAATATTTCTTTTTTCAGACCTGATGAAACAGAGGATGAATAATCATCTGTAACAGTATATGTGAATTCGGCAAAAGCTGCATTATGGTCGGAAAGTCTGTTGCCGTTTTCATCGTTATATACAACAAATTCAAATGAAGTCGGCTCAATGTGAATACCGCCGCCGTCACAGTAAAAGAATTTTTCAACGCTGTCCCAATTACCCCACTGACCGATACCTAAAGCATTATAATCGGTAAACGAATCGTAATCGCCGTTGTTGTAAAGCTCAATCCATGCTTCTTTCATATTAAGTTTTTCAATAAAGTTTTTCTTAAGTTGAGTTGCGCTCGCGTCTCCGTTTTGCTCCAGGCTGAAATACACATTGAAATCACCGGTCAGAATAACAGGGCGGTTAATGCCGTTTTTTTCAATCGCTTCAAGAGTCTGATTGAAATTATCAACGCGGGCGTCCTGTGACTCCTTTGTATCGAAAGCATCCGCGTGAAGGTCATAAACATCTACAAAAATCCCGTCCGCTATTTCAACAACGGCATAAACAATACCCTTGGGAGCAAGAGCGTCGCCTTCGTAATATACGCCATATGATTTACGCCAGGGATACCTTTTGACATTATAAAGACGCTTTTTGCTGAAAATATTCAGACCGCCGCCAAACGGAACACCGCCGCCGTTAATTGTGCGTGATAAATAATTCTTCATTTCACCAAACAGATAACGGCTCCCGGCAAAATCCTCCTGAACGGCAACAATATCCGCTCCGCTTTCATTAAAAGCTTTGCCGAAAAGCTTTGCTCTGTCTTTTGTTGAAAGCGAGTATTCACCAAGATTCAACACGCCGAAGTCGGGTAAACCGGCAACATTCGCATTAATTACGGAAAATGTCCCCTGTTTACCGCTGTTCTGAGCAGAAGATGAAAAAGCCAAGCATGTAAAAAATGTCATAACAGACAAAACAACGCAAAGAACTCTTTTTAAAGTTTTCATAAGTAAAAATCCCCGATATTTTGAATATTAATCTTAAATGGCATTAACACAAATAAGCTGTGCGAAAAAATGTCTCCGCACAGCTGCAGGTCTTATATAGCTGAGAATCAGTATTATTCGCTGTAATTAAATCCGCACTGAATTGCCGAAAGATTAACGTCAAAGAGGTTGGCTTTTCTTGCGGAAATAACCTTATGAAGCGCCTGTTCAACATTATCCATACCGATTTCTTTACACTCTTTAAACAGCTTGCCTACCATGACCATATTTGCAAGCGTTGGAGCGTTCAAATCCTTTGCAAGCTTTGTTGAAGGAATATAGACAACATTGATATCGGTTCTTTTAACTTTGCGTTCAATCAAAGTTGAATCAACAAAAACAGTACCGCCGGGGACAACAGCGTCTTCATATTTATCAAGCGAAGGCAGGTTCATAGCCATAAGGATATCCGGCTTGGAAACAATGGGGGAACCTACGGGATCATCGCTGATAATAACGGAACAATTGGCTGTACCGCCGCGCATTTCGGGACCGTATGACGGAAGCCATGAAAGCTGTTTGCCTTCAATCAAAGCTTTGTATGCAAGAAACTTGCCTGCAAAAAGAACACCCTGACCGCCGAAACCGGCAATTAAAATCTGAGTTGTCATGCCTTTTCTTCCTCCTTTGCGCTTCTGTCTTTATAAACACCCAAAGGATAGTAGGGAATCATATTTTCTTCAATCCATTCAAGTGCTTTACCGGGCGTCATGCCCCAGTTTGTCGGGCAGGAAGAAACAACCTCAATAAGTGAAAAGCCCTTGTTTTCAATCTGATTTCTGAAAGCCTTTTCAATGCATTTTTTTGCATTCCTGACATTCTTGACATTATTAACCGCAACCCTTGCGATATATTCGGGACCGTCAAGCATTGAAAGCATTTCACTGACTCTGACAGGGTAACCCGCCGTTGCAATATCCCTGCCGTAAGGAGAAGTCTGCGTAACCTGACCGGGCAGAGAAGTCGGGGCCATCTGACCGCCGGTCATACCGTAAATGGCATTATTAACAAATATAACGGTAATATTCTCGTTTCTCGTGGCGGCATGAACCGTTTCAGCCATTCCGATTGAAGCAAGGTCGCCGTCGCCCTGATAAGTAAAAATAACATTTTCGGGTAAAGATCTTTTAAGACCCGTTGCAACAGCAGGCGCTCTGCCGTGAGCGGCTTCAACCATATCGCATGAAAAATAATTATAAGCCATAACAGCGCAGCCGACAGGAGCAACGCCGATTGTTTTGCCTTCAACACCTAAAGCGTCAATAGCTTCGGCAACCAGGCGGTGAATAATACCGTGAGTACATCCGGGGCAATAATGAAGCTCGGCATCGGTGAGTGATTTCGGCTTTTCAAAAACAACAGCCATCAGTTATTACCTCCCTGCATATTTTTAACGCACTCAATAACCTCTTCCGGTGAAGGAATCATGCCGCCGACTCTGTTGCAAAGGGCAACCGGCTTTCTGCAACCGGACGCAAGCTTAATATCCTCAATCATCTGACCCATTGAAAGCTCAACGGAAACGAATGCCTTAACTTTGTCTGCCGCGTCAGCAATAGCCTTCTTTGGGAACGGCCATACCGTAATCGGGCGGATAAGTCCGGCTTTGATTCCCATCTGTCTAAGCGCAACTACAGCATTTTTGGAAATTCTCGCTGCGATACCGAAAGCCACAATGCAGTATTCGGCGTCCTCCATCATAAACGCTTCGTAGCGGGCTTCGGTTTCTTCAATCAGCTTATATCTTTCAAATCTTTCAATATTCTTCTTTTCAAGTTCTTCGGGAACAAGGTAAAGAGAATTGATAATATTATGCTCTCTCTTCATCCCGGTGCCGGTAACTGCCCAGGGCTTTTCAACAGCGTTGATGTGCTCCTCGGGTAAAAGAACAGGCTCCATCATCTGACCCATAGTGCCGTCGGCAAGAAGCATCGAGGGCATACGGTATTTATCTGCAAGATCAAACGCAAGCGCAGTCATGTCAGCCATTTCCTGAACGGAAGCGGGTGTAAGGACGATAAGGTGATAGTCACCGTGGCCGCCGCCTTTTGTTGCCTGAAAATAGTCGGACTGTGAGGGCTGAATTCCGCCCAGACCGGGACCTCCGCGCTGAACATTAACTATCAATGCCGGCAAATCCGCTCCGGCAATATATGATATACCTTCCTGTTTAAGAGAAACTCCGGGTGAGGATGAAGAAGTCATTACCCTCTTGCCGGTTGAAGACACGCCGTAAACCATATTGATAGCGGCAACTTCACTCTCAGCCTGAAGAAAACAACCGCCGATTTTGGGCATTCTCTTTGCCATATAAGCGGCAAGCTCGGTTTGCGGAGTTATCGGGTAGCCGAAATAATGCCTGCAGCCCGCTCTTATAGCCGCTTCGGCAATAGCTTCGTTACCCTTCATCAATACTTTTTCTGACAATTGAAACACCTCACTTCTCAACGGTAATTACGCAGTCCGGGCACATAGTCGCGCAAAAAGCGCAGGCAATGCACTTTGACTGGTCGGTCATTTCGGCAGGAGAATGACCCTTTTTATTTATCTTATCTTCTGCAATAACAAGTATCTTCTTGGGGCAAGCGTCAACGCAAAGACCGCAGCCCTTGCAGATATCGGTTTTAAATGAAACCTTCGCCATATTTTCCTCCGGTTTATTGATAATATTTCGGCTGCAGCTTTAACGGAAACAATCCTTCACTGCAGTGTTTTTCTTCAGCGCTGGTAAATTTAACGGGTATACCGCTCAATGCCGAGAGCTTTTCGGCTTTTTCAGCGGAATTTACAATAATTTGCTTTGTAGTTTCGTCACCGAGATTTGTGTTGTTAACAATACCGGTAAAAGACAGCCCGCATGCTCCTTCAATCTCCTTCATCACTTCAAATGCGGATTCTGCGCTTTGTGTCAGCGGTCTTAAGAAATTCACAACATAAAGCATATCGTAATTATCTTCGCGCTTGATGTAAGGAACATATCTGCCAAGAGCATATGCACCCGCATCGTCTCCGCCGATATCAAGCACCGCAAATCTGTCAGCGGATTGAACGAGTGAATA
>JAILFM010000032.1 GCA_024697575.1 Clostridiales bacterium | reverse complement strand
GGAAACGCTGATTAAATCGAGGTGTTTAGAACGGTGAGCAGGTTTTTCGACTGATGAAGTCGAAAAATCGCAGAAATAATTTGTTTATTTCAAGATTTGAGACAAAATCAGGCGGAAAAGATGCCGCCGTTATGAGTGCGGCGATTTAATCAGCGTTTCCTTATATCAATCGATGCGAAAGCAAAGAATAATGAATAACGGAGATACAACATGAAAAATTCAAGTAAAATCAATAATCTTATCACCTTAAAGAACGCCGGCCTTCCGGTGCCTGAATTCAGCGTTGTTGAATATGAACGCATAATCACCAACCCTGCCGTCATACGCTCGGTTTTTGAAAAGCTGCAAATCAAAAACAGTGAAGAAACCGCCTTTGCGATGCGTAAAGTCATAAAATCAGTGGCAGTGAGGGTCACAGTGCCGGGGCTTGACAAAACCTGCCTTTATTCTGTACGCTCTGCGTGCGTTCTTGAAGATTCCGCGCTTGCAAGCTTCGCCGGTCAGTTTGACACCTTTCTTAATGTTCCCGCCGCCGATGTTCCGGAAAAAATAATCGAATGTGTCTGTTCGCTTTATTCGCCGAATGTGCTTGACTATCTCGCCAAAAAAAATATAAAGACGGATATGCCCGAAATGAATGTAATTGTTCAGAAAATGGTCTGCTCCGATCTTTCGGGGGTCATATTCACGGCAAACCCGCAGGGTCTGCTGAATGAAACGGTTATAGTTGCCGGCAAAGGCCTCGGGGACGGCGTTGTCAGCGACCGCACCGACACAACCGCCTACTATTACAACACAACCGACCGCATTTGGTACTATGACGGGCAAAAGGACCTTTTAGGCAGCAAGCTTGTTGAGGATCTGATTGATTTGTCAAGCCGGATTACCGGTGTCCTCGGCGGGAAACTTGACATAGAATACGCCGTTGAAAACGGTAAATGCTATATTCTTCAAGCGCGCCCGATAACCACGCTGTCTGACACAGCGCCGCTGATTCTCGATAACAGCAATATTGTTGAAAGCTACCCCGGTCTGAGCCTTCCGCTGACGGCGGATTTTGTCAGGAGCGTATATGAGGGCGTTTTTGAAAGCGCCGGAAGAAGGCTGATAAAAAGCAGGGATGAGCTTGAAAAGCTTCGCAGCGTATTCGCAAACACGGTCGCTTGCGTTAACGGCAGAATGTATTACCGGCTGAGCAACTGGTATGAAATTATCAACTATTTGCCGCTTAGAAAAAAATTCCTGCCGATATGGCAGGAGCTTATAGGCGTTGAGTATAAAGATTCATTCACACCATCGAACGGAACAAAGTTCGGCATACGCGCAGGAATCTATTTAAACGCCGTTCGCGAGATTTTTTCCGCGCCGAAAAATATGAAAAATCTTCATGAAAAATTCCTGACTATAGAAAAAAAGGTCAGAAAAAGCCTTTCCGGTCCCCTCACCAATACGGAAATTTTTTCTTTGTATGATAAGATTGAAAAAGAGATACTCTCCGACTGGGGGATAACACTTTTTAACGACACCTACGCATTTTTGTTCACGGGAATTCTCAAACGCAGGCTCGAAAAAAAATACGGCAAAAACAGCCCCGAAGTGACCTGCCGTCTTGCCGGAATAAAAGATATGGAAAGCCTTAAACCCGTTAAAGCGATAATGAAGCTTTCGCTTGATAAACCTAATCTGACAGATGAGGAATATTCAAACCGCAGGGATGAATACATCGCTCTTTACGGTGACAGAAGCCTTGAAGAACTTAAGCTCGAGAGCAAAACCTTCCGCACAAATCCCGAACTGTTTGACGAAAGCGTCGAAAGCTATACATCCGCCCCCGAAAAAACCCGCCGGATGCTTATGAGCTTTGAAAGCAGGGAAACATCGGCAAAAGAAGATTTTATCACAGGAATTCTTATCAAAGCGGCAACGAAGGGCATTGCCAACAGGGAACGCAGCCGCCTTGACAGAGGGCGCATCTTCGGACTTGTAAGAGAAGCGTTTCTCAGAGCCGGCGAAGACCTTGCCTCAAAAGGGTTAATTGAAGAAATGAGAGACGTATTCTACCTTAATATGGCGGAAATCAGGGCATGCGGCGAAAATCCCCGCAGTATGAAAGAAACTGTTTTGCCCAGAAAGAAAAAATATGAGACCTTCGCCGCCCTTCCCGCTTATTCAAGGCTTGTTTTCAGCGAAAAAGAGTTTGACAAAAACCCGTTAACCGTGAACGAAACAGCCGCAGAACTTGACGCGGTAAATATGAAAGGAATTCCCTGCTCCGACGGCAAAGTGACGGGCGAAGCGCTTGTTGTAACCGACCCGACAGCGGTTAAAGACGCGCGTGGCAAGATACTTATCACCAAAATGACCGACCCCGGCTGGGTATTCCTTCTTTCAACCGCAAAAGCGGTGGTGAGCGAAAAAGGCTCCCTGCTTTCACATACCGCGATTATATCACGTGAAATGGGCATTCCTGCCGTTGTCGGTGTCAGTAAATTAATGGATAAAGTGAAAAGCGGCGATATCCTCACAGTCGACGGCACAACGGGCGAAGTTGTCCCGGCAGCGTGAATATACAAATCTAAGGAAACGCTGATTAAATCGGGGTGTTTAGAACGGTGAGCAGGTTTTTCGACTGATAAAGTTGAAAAATCGCAGAAATAATTTGTTTATTTCAAGGGCAATACCGCACAATTCAGGTATGCGGATTGCGAAGTAAGATTTTTCGTCAGATGATACAAAAATCGAAGTTGATACTTTGTGTATTGACTGAGATTTTTGTGAAATATGACGG
>JAILFM010000167.1 GCA_024697575.1 Clostridiales bacterium | reverse complement strand
CAAAAACGCCTGCGAGCTCGAATATTACCCCGCTTTACGCAAAAAAACGGATTTCACGGTGATAATTCTGCCCGGCGGCGGCTACGCCTGCCTTGCGGAGCATGAGGGAAAAGGCTACGCTCAGTTCTTTGCGGAAAACGGCATTGACAGCTTTGTTTTAAACTACCATATCAGCCCGTTCACCTTCCCTGAGCCGCTGCTTGATTCACGGCGCGCAGTGCGGCTTGTCAGGGCTAACGCAAAAAAATACGGTATAAATCCAAATAAAATCGCCCTTATGGGCTCTTCCGCCGGCGGTCATCTGTGCGCTTTGACTTCAACATATACTTTGCCCGTTGACGGCGACATTGTTGACGAAATCGACAGGGAAGTAAGCTTTCTGCCGGATTTTCAGATACTGTGCTACCCCGTCATCCTGCGCCCCGAAACCGGGTACGCCCACAACGGCAGCTATCTGAACCTGATAGGGCGCGAAGATAAAGAAAAGGAAAGACTGCTCGACCCGAGTTTAAACGTAACTCCTTCAACGCCTCCCGCCTTCATCTGGCACACGGCGGACGATCAGAGCGTCAACGTTGTCAACAGCCTTATGTACGCAAAAGCGCTCAAAGACAACGGCGTTTCAGCCGAAACGCATATTTTCCCAAGCGGACCTCACGGTATGGGTCTTGCCAAAGGAGACCCTCTCGTTTCACAGTGGTCCGGGCTGCTGTTAAACCGGATATTTGAAACTTTTTAAGATAAATCGGGAATTGCCATGGAAAAAATAATGCTTAATATCGCCGGTGAGCAATACGCTGTCAAAGCCGACGAAGATCTTGACTATGTCGCCGCGCTTGGCGAAGAACTCAACGGAAAAATAGGCGAACTTATGGGGAAAAATCCCCGTTTAACCGCTTCACGGGCGGCTGTTTTAACGGCTCTCGACTGCCTGGACGAGTTGAAGAAGGCTCAAAGGAATATTGAAAACCTGCGCAGTCAGCTTCGCGATTATCTTGAGCAGGCGGCAAAGGCAGCCACAGACGCCGCGGTATCGAAAAAAGAGGCAGAAAGACTTGCAAAGGAAGTAACAAGGCTGAAGGCAAAGCATGAAAAAGAGTGAAATCCTTGCTCCCGCAGGCTCTTTTGAAGCGCTCGTCGCCGCCGTAAGGTGCGGAGCAAACGCCGTTTATATCGGCGGCAGGGGTTTTAACGCCCGGCGCAACGCGGCAAACTTTGACTTTGACGAAATGGCCGCCGCAGTTAAATACTGCCACGAGAGGCTTTGCAGGGTTTATCTCACCCTTAACACCCTCGTAGCGGACAGCGAAATGCAAAAAGCCGCCGAAGCCGTCAAAAAAGCGGCTCAGGCGGGAATTGACGCGTTTATAGTGCAGGATTTGGGGCTTGCCGCTTTGGCAAAGGCAGTGTGCCCCGGTATGCCTTTGCACGCTTCAACGCAGATGAGCGTTCAGAGCGTTGACGGCGTCAGGGAGCTTGAAAAACTGGGCTTTTGCAGGGTTGTTCTGCCGAGAGAGCTGAGCAAAGAAGAAATAATTCAAATCCGCAGTCAAACGGATATTGAACTTGAATATTTTGTGCACGGCGCGCTGTGTATGTGCGTGAGCGGTCAGTGCCTTATGAGCGGTATGCTCGGTCAAAGGAGCGGCAACCGCGGACTTTGTGCTCAGCCGTGCCGTCTGCCATTCGGCGTAAACAGACCGGGGGGCTTTAACCTTAGCCTTAAAGATCTGTCGCTTGTTGAGTTTCTGCCCGAAATTGCCGCACCGGGCGTTGACTCTTTTAAAATCGAAGGGCGTATGAAACGCCCGGAATATGTCGCGGCGGCGGTAAGCGCATGCAAAAATTCCTTAAACGGCGCATACACTGTCGAGCAGAAAAACGAGCTTGAAGCGGTTTTTTCCCGCTCCGGTTTTACAAGCGGTTATTATGAAAACAAACCGGGTAAAGATATGTTCGGCACAAGGCGGAAAGAGGATGTCACTGCCGCCGGACCGGTATTAAAAAAGCTCGCTTCACTCTACAGCAAAGAAACGCCCCTTGTCGGCGTTAAAATGCGTTTTGCCGCCAAAAAAAACGAGCCTGTCACTTTGGAATGTTCTTTCGGTGAATATTCCGTAACGGTTACAGGCAGTGAACCTCGGGAAGCCCAAAACAAAGCCCTTGACAGGGACAGCGCATTTTTTTCGCTTTCAAAATGCGGCGGCACGCAGTTTTATACAAAAGATTTCGCCTGTAAAATTGAAGACGGCCTTTTTGTTCCCGCCGGTGAACTCAACGGTTTAAGACGCGCCGCTTTGGATAAACTCGGCGCCCTTCCGGGTCAGATCAGCGAAAAACCTGTTTTTGATTATTCGCCGGAACCTGTTTCCGATAACACAGGAAGAGCTGAAAAAGAGAAAATATACATATCCGTTATGTCGCCGGAGCAGCTTCCGGAAGATATTACGGGCGTTGACAGGGTTTATATTCCGCTTGATACCGATATAAATCTGATAAAAAAGCTAAAGGACTCAGGCACTCAGGTTTTTGCCCGGATACCGCGCGCTGTTTTTTCAAACGGAGAGAAATATTACAACTCTCTTTTATCTGTGAAAAAAGCGGGCGCTGACGGCGCGGCGGCGTCAACGCTTGACGCTGTCCATATCGCAAAGCGGGCGGGGCTGCCCTTCACCGCCTTTTTCGGGTCAAATATTTTTAACAGCTCCTCGTGCAAAGTCATTTCTTCTTTAGGAGCCGGGGATATTCTTTTAAGCCCGGAGCTTAAAACAGACGAAATATCAAAAATCAAATCCCCCGTACCGGTCGGCATAATTGAATACGGCTTTATGCCGCTGATGCTGACACGAAACTGCCCGGTAAAAAACGCCCTCACCTGCAAAGAGTGCGACAGAAAAAGCTGCCTTGTCGACAGAAAGGGTGTCCGCTTCCCCGTGATTTGCTCAAACGGCTTTTCCGAAATACTCAACAGCGTGCCGACGGTGTTCTTTGACAGACCGGTTGACGGCGTCGACTTTTCGCTTTTGTATTTTACAACCGAAACAAATCGGGAAGTCAGCGATATTATCGAATATAAAAAAAGAGGGCAAAAGCCCCCCTTTGATTTTACCCGCGGACTCTATACCCGCGGTGTGCTTTAACAAAACCGCAGTTTAACTCATCTCACCGTAAAGAATACGCCTTCGCCGGGGGCGAGGCTGAGTCTGAGGGTTTTTCCGCCGGAATACTCCTTGGTTTCGCCGCCCTGATACAGGGTGAGCGTTTTGCCCGAAGGCACTTTACAGACTGCCGAAGCGGTAACGTTCTTCTCAAGCTCTTCCATATTCGCAACAACATACGCTTTGCCTTCTTCGCCGTCAAAGCAGCCGACAAGCAGAGCGTTTTTGCTCAGAATATCAATAACATCCCCGTTTTTCTGCACCGCAAGTCTTCCGCCCGAAAAGCCCGCCGCTTTTGAGCCGTTGACAAGGAAAGAACTCGAATAGCTGTATTTTCCGTATTCGAGGGCAAAGGCTTTAAGATCCATATTGACCGCTTTGACCGCGTCATATGTATCCGTGGTGTTTCCGTTTTCGTCTATCATATGCGAGCCCTTGTCCCACCAGCCTCTGGCGGCGTATTCGGCGTGGATTATCGCGCCCGCGCCGAAGGCGAGAGAGGCATAAGCCTGCTGACTGACGTCGGAAATCTCATCGCACCAGCGAGGATTTTCTTTGCCGGGAACTCCTTCGCTCGTAAGTCCCGCCGCCTGGGTGATAATCCACAGACTTCTGTTTGTATCTCTGCAAGCCTGTGCAAGAATGTCAAGGCTTCTGACCCATGTAGGGCTGGTTATCTTTGTCAGTTCGCCGTTTTTGCCGGCTCTTTCGTGCATGGGGTAAATATCAACGCAGATATAATCCGTGTCGATTTTGTTGATATAGTCGGAAAGGTATCTTTTGAACATATCAGCCGAGTCGTCGATACCGGCGGGGTAGAGCATAAGCTTTTGTAAGAATGTCAGCCCGCTTTCCTCATTAAGCTGTTCACCGGTTGCGTACATGGGGAAAAGATTTACAAGCCCGATTTTGCCGCGGGTCTTTGAATAATACGCCTCAAGCGCCTTTGAAATGGAAACAAAGCTGTCAGCTCCCGGCTCGTCAATCAGGTCGTCACCCCACAAAGCGGGGTGATTTTTATATTCACTTATATCAAAATCAACCCATCTGTCGCGAACGGAATCGCTTAAGTTTCCGTAGCCGCGGGGCAGATTGTATCCGCCGGCTATTACACCGAGACCGAGTCTTTCACACTCATTAAGCATCTTTTCGTTCACGCCGTCGGTGATGAAAAATTCCAGACCCGCCTGTTTGGCTTCTTCAAGCTTATCCGGGTCGGCATAATAGGCGCCGATAAGCAATCTTCCGTCTTCGCTGAAGGAATAATTGCGGTCTTTCGCTTTTATCGGTGTGCCGTCTGTAAAGCCGATTACGCTCTCGTTCACACCTGTAATGGCGAACAAAAGCGAAAAAAGCAAACCGGTAATTCTGTAAAATAAAGCTCTCATAAAATTCTCCTATCATTCCGATACAATATACTTTTGGTTACTGCTTGTAGGTTTATCTGGAATTGTCATTTTTATTTTCCCGGAATCTATCAACGGCTTCAAGTAATGTTCCCCAAAGGACTTTACGTCTTTAAATCCAAAATGTTCGGCAATGCTTTTTTTAGACCGTGGTTCCGCACAGTATGCAACAATTCCTTCCTCTAAATCAACTTGGGGGTCAACTTGGGGGTCAACTTGGGGGTTCATGCCCTCAGGATACCGGAAGGAAACTGTCAGAAAATTATCGGACATCCGGAATACCGATCTGTCATACGCTTTCAGAATTCTGCTCACACCGGAGCCGAGTTGCTCCACAAGACCTATATCTTTGAAAACACGCATCAATTCACGGTTTCTGGACATGGAACGGCAAGCGAAAAAATCATTCTGCGAAAGTCCCGCCGGAAGTCCACCGTAAGAGGTGATTTCGATACGGTCGGAATAAATCTCAAAAACAGGCGGAACCTCCCGCGAATAGTCATTGTGAACAATCGCATTGATAACCGCTTCGCGTAAGGCAATCGGGTCCACCAGCCGTTTTTCCTCCCGTTCCTTACTTGTAATCTTTGCAAAAGTACGGTTTTCAATATCCAGACGGTCAAGTACGCTCTTTGTTGCTTTAATCAATGAACAATAACCGTATTCTTCATTCTCAATCAGGTCGACCTTGTCTTTCCCTGCGTATTTTGCCATCTTGATTGATGTACCGTTGCTGTCGGAAAGCAAATAAGCAACATAATTATATCTACCATCTTCGTTCAGCAAATCCAGATTTTCTGCAAATCTGTTATTGAGAGTCAAGCCCTTGGACTGATAGTAAATCTGCAACTGTTCAAAACTCAAGTTTTGCCTTGGAGAAGTGATTTTACGAAGAGAATTATGCGTTCTGCGGGCATACAAGTCATCAATCATAGCCTGATTCATCGGTTGCGCCGCAGTGCCAATCCGGATGTAGCATCCGTTTTCTGACATACCATGCCGACGAATATAGTACGGCTTTTCAGGTCCGCCGGAAATAATAACATGTATGATTGTTTTTCCCCGATACTTCTCACAGACAACATCATATAGACCAAGCACGGAAGGCTGAATGTTGTTGCGAATTCGATCTCCTATTATAAGCATCTTCCCGTCGATATCGTCAATGTCAACCGGACTTCCGTCATCGTTAACACCGATATAGATATCACCGCCTTCGCGGTAGTTGAGAAAAGCCACAACCTCGCGCTCCAGCTTATCATTAAGGGATGCCTTCAGTTCAGTAATATTTGTTTCGCAGAGTATGTTTTCTTCCATCTCCATTTTATCCCATATGTTCTATGGCTTCTTCAAGTTCCTCCAGTTCCTCGCTGAGATTGTCTTCGCGCGCGAGCATGGCGCGTCTTTCGTTCAGGGCGACATACATCTTTTCACGCTTTTCACCCACGAGATCATAGAACAGATACGGTATCATCTTTACAATTCTCGGTATAATATTGACGCCGATAAACAGGAAGAACACCTTCTGATAAATGACCTTGCTGCCCTGTGACCAGGGGAGCATATCTATTGTCGGGTCGTAGCCGGACCACTTGAAAAGCTTAATCGTGAGAAGGGCGTTAAGGGGAGCCGTTACTTTCAGAATAAGGTCGGTGAGTATTCTGAATGTTCCGTCCGGCCTTTCGCCGGTCATATATTCGGTATAGTCGTTGATTTCTCTGTTAAGCTCCGCTTCAAACACGTTCGCCGGCCCGTTGTTAAGCGCGTTAAGCCCGTAAAACACGGCATAAACCGCGATAATCGCCGCTTTGTTATGGACAAGCGGCAGACCGAAAGCCAGCATACCGGCGTTGCACAGAAGGTCCCATATCCTGAGAGCGACAACGGCGTTGCGGTTGTTGTTTTTGAATATCTTCTGGAACTTCGGTATCAGGGTAATCGACAGCACGTCAAGAATATTGTAAGGCGCGTAAGCGATGGCGGACCATATGGAGCCGCCGAAAATCTCCTGCTGAGTGACAACGTCCCAGCTGTAGCCGCCCTCGCTCCACCAGCTGACCGAAAACTCGGCGATAAAGTTGCGAAGGGCGTATTTGTTTTTAAGAACATAGAATACGGATTTCTGAATGGGCGCGGGTTTGGGCTGAAGCATAATCCTCTCTTTGCAGCCGACAGCCATGGCAACATTCGCAGCGCACCCGATGGTGCCCGTAATGGCGGAAATAATCATAAAAATGCCGGGAAGGGGAACGTTGATGTAGCCCTTGTTGTTGAGCTCCATAAGGGGAAGGAAGATAAAGTAAATCAGCTGCGAGCCGGCTTCGCCGATATAGTTATTGAGAAGACCGACCGTAATCCTGTCCTTGGGACAGGCTGTCTGAAGGGTTACGAGGTTATCGCGCGGGATTGTGTAAATAGTTGAAAACGTCTCCTGAATAAAGAGCATGACGAAGACGAAAATAATCTTTTTAGGGTCGTCACCCGACCTGTCGCCCAGGAATATTGCGCCGGAATACAGAACAATCGTGCTCAAAAAGTAGGGCAGAGCAGAGAATATGATATAAGGGCGCGCCTTGCCCCAGCGGGTCCTTGTGCTGTCATATACAGCGCCCATAAGCGGATTGTTGAGAATGTCATAGATGCTGATAAGCGTCAGTATCCATGTAACATAGGTCATATTGATTTTGAGAACGTTGACAAAATACAGCGTTCTGTAATACGTTATGCCCTTGAGAAGCTTTGAAGCGAATTCGCCGAAGGCGGGCAAAAGCATCTCTTTCGGCGAGAGCACACCGGTATGGAACATTTTCACGGCTATTGAGGAATACTTTCCGAGGTGGCTGCTGCCGATATTGGCGGCGGAATTGTCCTCTGCGCCGAAAACGCCTTCAACAAAGTTTTTGCGTAAAGGGGTGTTCTGATTTTCGCTCATTTAACCGTCACCTCACATGTACTTCTGAAATAACCGTCGTCGGTCAATATATATATCTCGGTTTTGCCCGCCGATACGGCGGTAACAACGCCCTGCTGTGAAACAGCGGCAACGCTCTCGTCCCTTGAATACCATTTGACGCTCTGAATTGTCGCCTTTGACGGAGAAATCTTGAAAGAAAGCGTAAGAGTGTCGCCCGTTTTCAGCTGAGCCTTTCGCCTTGAAAGCGCCGCGCTTTCAACCGCGTAGCCGTTAGTCACAACGCATTCGTCCGTATATGTTTCGCCCTGAAATTCAAACGAAGCGCTGACAACGGCGCAGCCCGTCTTTTTGGTTGTTTTGAAATAACCTTCTTCGTCAACCGTCAGTATGCTTTCATCGCTGCTGTGCCAGGTGACAACCGGCTGTGTCGGGTCGGAGCATGTAAGAGTTGCCAAAAGGTTCTCGGTGGTCTTGGGTTCAACGGAAAAAGTGTGTTTATTGAGCGAAAGAGCGGGCCATGTGAAGGAATACTCTCTTGCACTTTCAAGTGAAACGCCGATTTGCGCCTGACCGAGCGGCTCATAGTCGCCTTTAAGGCTCACATCACACAGGGCGTTGTATTGCATTGAATACTTTGCAAAAACAAGCTTTTCGCTCAGTCTGTTGATTTTAAAGGTGACTGTAAGCAACTCGGGATTAAGCTCAATGCTGTTTATGAGAAATTCTCCGCCTTCATTTTCACCAAGCGCCTTTTTGATTTCCTCTTCGCTCAGCGCGCTGAAGTGCCTTGACATCTCGGTTTTGTCGGTGATAACAAAGGCTAAGGTATATTCGTCATCATAAACCATATTGTACTTTTCTTCGCTGCCGCATTTTTCGCATTCGGTCTTTTCCTTTTCGCTTGTTTCGCCGCATGCGGGGCACTGATAGCGAATATAGTCGCAGGTGAAGGAGTCAACGCTCAGGGGATTGATAACATCCGAAGGGAAAATCTCTTTTGTGATTTCTTCGCCGAAATCGGTTTCTTCCGGGGCAAAATACTCTTCAACCTTTTTTTCAACGCCGTCCCTTATGAACAAAAGCGCGCTGTCAAAAATCTCGCCCTTGCCGGTTTCAAGTGAAGACGGGTCAATATCGATATAAGCGCTTTTTTGCGTTTTCGGGTTCTTGAGATAAACAAGAGTTTTAGCTCTTTCAACAAGGTTTACGCCCGACAGGGAGTCGCCCGGTGCGGGAATTTCCGCTTCTTCATTGACCGGCGGGGGATAGGCACCCTCCATTGACAGAACATGGTTAAGACCGTAGATAAAGCCGACGACAAACACAATAATCAAAAAGATGATAACGCCGGCGTAGACAGCCTTGTTTTTGTCAATCCTTTTCTTTTCAGCCATCTGCATTTTCCCCCGTTTCTTCGCTCCCTGCCGCCTTTTTTTCAAGAGCTATGCGCAGTTTTTCGTGCTCCAGGGCAATTTCTTCGTCAATCTTGCGGGTTTCCTCGGTTTGCACTACCGGCTGCGGCAGAGCGTCTATCTTCACTTCGCCGCTTTTGACCTTTTTATAAATTGCGCTTCTCTCCTGCATACCCTCGTCGTATTCGACCTTAATACCTTTTTTGGAGAGAATGAAGTTAACGGCAAAAACAACCGCAAACGCTGCGGCAACAATAAAAATACCGAAGGACTTTTCAAAATCGACAATACCCGCTGTCGCGGCGACTTTCGCGGCTTTGATTATCAGAACATATGAGAAAAGGCACGAAAGAATGCCCGCGGCGGACACGGCGCAGGTGATTTTCTGCATATTTTTACAGCTTAGAAAGCACAGAATGCTTGTGAGCAAAACAGCGACTGCAAAAACCGCGACCGCGGCAAAACCGAACATGGCGTTATAAATGGATGAAAACTCCTGCCAATAGACGGACGAGCGCTGAAGCTGCATAATCAGGTTAACAGCGCCGGATGAAAACATGGAATAAACGCCCAAAGCGTTCAGCGGCTCATTGACCGGTTTAAAAGGCAGATTGACGCTGATTTTCGCCGCCGGCAAGAGAAGGCACAAAAGCGGCAGGAGCATAACGCAAAGCCTCGCAATCGTCAGGGGAGAGCCGATAAACGCCGCCTTAAGGTTTTTGATTTTGCAGTGAACCACGGCCTGCGAAAGCTCGGCGTATTTCGCTTCGCGCAAAAAATTCTCCTCAAAGTTGAAAAAGCGCATGTTCACTTTGCATTGCGGGCAGAACTGGCTGACATTGAAAATTGTCAGATGTCTGCCGCAGTTAGGGCATTTTGCCATTAAACAAACCTCCTGTTTCCTTAGATGTCAGACTTTATTTTTTTGATTTTATCTCTGATTGCTGCCGCGGTTTCAAAGTCAAGCAGCTTCGCCGCTTCCTTCATATCCTTTGTAAGCTCTTCTATAAGCTTCGCTCTGTCTTTTTTTGACATTGCGGCGTAATCTTCGTCGTTATGCTTTGAGATTTCGATTATTTCGTGAATATCTTTGATAACCGTTTTCGGCACTATGCCGTGCTCTTCGTTATATTTTTTCTGTATATCGCGGCGAAGGAAGGTCTCCTTCATTGCCGCCTCCATGGAGCGGGTAACAGAATCGGCATACATAATAACCATGCCCTCGCTGTTTCTCGCCGCCCTGCCGATAGTCTGAATGAGCGAAGTTTCGCTTCTCAGAAAGCCCTCTTTATCGGCGTCGAGAATGGCGACAAGCGACACCTCCGGCAGATCAAGCCCCTCTCTTAAAAGGTTAATGCCGACAAGAACGTCAAATTCGCCAAGGCGAAGAGAACGGATAATCTCCATTCTTTCGATGGTGTCGATATCGTGGTGCATATAGCGCACCTTTATATCGAGATTTTGCAGGTACTCTGTCAGGTCCTCCGCCATTTTTTTGGTGAGGGTCGTCACGAGCACCCTTTCTTTTTTTGCCGTGCGGATATTGATTTCACTCACAAGGTCGTCAATCTGACCCTCAACCGGACGAACGGAAATATCGGGGTCAAGAAGACCCGTCGGTCTTATCACCTGGCGGACAAGCTGAGCGCTCTTTTCTTTTTCAAACTCACCGGGAGTGGCGGAAACAAATATCTTCTGACCGGTTTTTTCATAAAACTCGTCAAAGGTCAGCGGTCTGTTGTCATAAGCCGAGGGCAGGCGGAAGCCGAATTCAACAAGAGAATCCTTCCTCGCTCTGTCGCCGCCGAACATAGCCCTCACCTGCGGCAGGGTCACGTGGCTTTCGTCAACAAAAAGTATAAAGTCGTCGGGAAAATAGTCAAGAAGGGTGAACGGAGCGGAGCCGGGCTCACGAACGCTCATAATACGCGAATAGTTTTCAATCCCCTTGCAAAAGCCGGTTTCGCGCAGCATTTCTATATCGTATTCCGTTCTCTGCTTTATCCTCTGCGCTTCAAGCAGCTTCCCCTGACTTTCAAATTCCTTCACTCTGTCGAGCATCTCGGAATATATAACGGAGATGCTTTTTTCCATTTTTTCGGGAGAAATGACATAGTGGCTCGCCGGATACACCGCCGCGTGGCTGAGCTCCGTTTTTATATGCCCCGTAAGGGCGTTGATTTCACAGATTCTGTCAATCTCGTCGCCGAAAAACTCAATTCTTAAAGCGTTTTCGCTTGAATAAACGGGAAAAATCTCGATAACGTCGCCCCGAACCCTGAACTTGTTGCGGCTGAAATCAACGTCGTTTCTCTCATACTGAATTTCAACCAGCTTTTCAATCACTTCGTCGCGGCTTTTTTCCATCCCCTTGCGAACGGATAAAACCATACTGCGGTAGTCAATCGGGTCGCCCAGGGAATAAATACAGCTCACCGAAGCGACGATAATAACGTCGCGCCTTTCGCTAAGAGCGGAGGTCGCGGAATGGCGCAGCTTATCGATCTCGTCATTGATTGAGGAATCCTTTTCGATATATGTATCCGTTGTTGGGATATACGCCTCCGGCTGATAATAGTCATAGTACGAAACAAAGTATTCAACCGCGTTTTCAGGGAAAAACTCGCGAAACTCGCCGCAAAGCTGAGAAGCTAAAGTCTTGTTGTGCGCAAGCACAAGAGTGGGGCGGTTGCACCTTGCGATAACGTTCGCCATTGTGAAGGTCTTGCCCGAACCGGTAACACCTAAGAGGGTCTGCTCCCCGTAGCCTTTGTTAAGCCCGTCAACAAGCGCGTCAATCGCCTGCGGCTGATCGCCTGTGGGGCTGAATTTTGATACTAACTTAAAGTCCATAGCTTTTTAATTTCACCCGCAACCCTTTTTGACGCTGCGCCGTCGCAGGAAGAGAGGTATTTTTTAATAAAGACGGAGATTTTTTCCGTGTCGGGGTTTTCAGCCGCTTTTCTCGCTTCTCTGAGTATTTCCCCGGGGCTTGTTATCATTTTACCGGGCAGATCGTCAGGAAACTTAAGATAAAACCCGCGTTCGTATATTTCGATATCCGGGCAGTAAAAAACGCAGGGCACTCCCATAAGGGAAGAGTCAAAAACAATTGACGAATAGTCGGTAACAAGCGCCGCGCTTATGCTCAATACCCTTAAAACCGACTCGCCCGTAAGATCAATTATATTATTATATTTCTTTTTCAGAATATTGTATTCCATCACCGGGTGGCGGCAGACAATAAAGATTTCGTCTTCATTAAGTTCTTCGCTCAAAGCGTCAAAATCAATTCCCGGGTCAAAAACTCTCTTTTCGCCGTCCTTTTCCCTGAAAGTCGGGGCGTAAAGATATATTTTTTTGTTTTTTAATGCAGGATGCCGGTCAATAAACTCTTTTTTTATATTCTCTTTGTCATTGACAAGCCTGTCGGTACGCGGCAGACCCAGAGGCAGGCATTTATTTGTGTCAATACCGAAGGCGCCGGCGTAAATACCGCGGCACTCTTCGCTTGTGACAACGGCAAAGGTATATTTTGAATGAAAAGCCCTTTCGCTCTCGGGCGTAAAGCGGCTTAAAGTATCGTCAAGGCCGAATTTTTTAAAAGCCCCGCAGGCATGCCAAATTTGAACAACACTTTGACCGGAGCGAAGCTTTATATAGGGAAGATAGCGGCAGTAATCGTCTGTCACAATGACTTTATTGGTCAAAAGCAGATAATACGCCTTCGCTTTTTGTAATTTTGTGTGCGGAAGTTTCGCGGCAAAAACGCCTTTGGGCGTGTCAAGAGCGTCATAAACCGCCCTCGCGTTTTCAAGCAGAGCGCCGTTTTCCCTGACAGTGTAAAACAGCACCCTCTTTTTAAGCCTTAAGTGAGAGCAGATAAAAACCCAAAGGTGATTGAGAAAATCAAGAACCTTTCGCCGCAGCTTTTCGCTCAGCACTTTTTTAATGATTTTTTTCATCACTCGAACAGTTCGCCGGCTTTGCAGAAGATATCAATGCCCTTCTGCTTTGTTTCGATAACAACGTCGGTATATTCGCCGCCGTATTCGCCGTCAAGTGTCCACGCGTGCGGCTCGTCAAAGGTGAGTCTGAAGTTTCTTGACCTTATGAGCATAATGTTGTCGCCGCTGTAGTCCTTACGGATAAGCTTTGAAAGCATACGGAACGATTCAAGGGGCGACTTAAGGTTTTTGACAAGCAGCATTTCAAGCTTGCCGTCGTTAAGCCTGACAGTGGAGCGGTCATAGCTGAAAACGCCGGCGACGGAGGTCGAGTTTGAAACGGCGACAAAGTAGAATATGCCGTCGATAACGCCGCCGTCATGCTCGATTTTGATATGAACGGGTTTAACATCCCTGACAGTGGGTATAAGCTTAAAAATAAAGCAGTTTATCATATAAGCGCCGTGGCCGAATATATTCTTAAGCTTTTGCGGCGTGTCGTAGCTGAGTTTTGTTGCGGGGCCGAAGGAAGCAATGTATGAAAAATAGCGGTTCTGAAAACGCCCGATATCATAGCCGACGGGCTTGTTCTTTTTGATAACCTCAACCGCCTCTTTGATCTTTGTGGGTATGCCGATTGTATTGGCAAGGTCGTTTGTGGAGCCCATGGGAAGGTAGCCCAGCGGCTTTTTTTCCGCAAGGCTCATAACGCCGTTGACAGTTTCGTTAAAAGTGCCGTCACCGCCGCAGCAGACTATAATATCATTGTTTTCCCCGTTGCTTTTTACAATTTCGACGGCGTCGCCGGAGCGTTCGGTTCTGTGAACGGAAAACTCATAGTCGTCTTCCGAAAACATCTCTATGACTTTTTCAGGCGGTACCCTTTTGCTGTTCATTCCGGATGTCGGATTGACAACCAGCAGTATTTTTTTCCTTCTGAACATAAATTCACTTCCTGATACTGTTCAAAGCCGAAGCTATATCTTTTAAACGGTCTTTTGAATCAAATTCAACGGTTATGGAGCCGCTTTCGCCTTTTTTATCGACGTCCACCTTTGTTTTCAGCCCGCATTCTTCCAAAAGAGAAATTTCAACCTCATCGAAGAACGAATCGCGCCTTGAACGGGCCGGCTTATTATCAATTTTGGGTTCCTTAAGAAGCTTTTTGACATAGTTTTCCGTCGCGCGGACACTCCAACCGCCTTCAATTACCTTCAGAGCGGTCTCATTGAGTAATTTTTCATCCTTAATGGCAAGAAGAACCTTGGCGTGGCCGAAAGAAAGAAGATTCTGCCTTAAATAACCGAGCGTTTCCTCCGGCAGGTTCATAACTCTCAGGGTGTTTGTGACGTTTGCCCTTGATTTGCCGACCTTTTGCGCAATTTCTTCATGCGTCATGCCGAACTCTTCCGCAAGGGAAGAGAGCCCCGCCGCCTGCTCGACAATGTTGAGATCCTCACGCTGTAAATTTTCTATTAAAGAAATAACGGCGACCTCTTCGTCCGTTAAATCCCTGACGATAACCGGCACCTTGGTAAGGCCGGCAAGGCGGCTCGCGCGCCAGCGTCTTTCACCGGCAATGAGCCTGTATCCGCCGCCAGGAACGCTTTTTACAAGAAGCGGCTGTAAAACGCCGTGCTGCTCAATGGACGAAGCGAGCTCCCTGAGCTTTTCGTCGTCAAACTCTTTTCTCGCCTGGTCTTTATTAGGTTCAATATCGACGATATTCACCTGCACGGGGGCAAGCGAAGAGTCGCTTTCAAGTGCGTTGTCGCTGAAAAGGGAGTCAAATCCCCTTCCCAATCCGCCTTTTTTTGATGACATATTTTACTCCGATGTTAGGTATTAGGTGTTAGGTATTAGGTATTAGGTGTTAGGTGTTAGGTGTTAGGTGTTAGGTGTTAGGGAAACGCTGATTAAATCGGGGTGTTTAGAACGGCGAGCAGGTTTTTCGACTGATGAAGTCGAAAAATTGCAGAAATAATTTGTTTA
>JAILFM010000165.1 GCA_024697575.1 Clostridiales bacterium | reverse complement strand
CACGGCTCTTCCAGTCCTATGGACTGTGCAAACATTTCTGCATAATTTGTAAATCCTGTCATTTCTATCACCCGGGATTTACTTTATCACTTTTTTTGTCCTCTTTCTACCCTTCTTCACGAAAAAAAGAAAAGAGCCTTTTTCAAAATCCGAGCCACTGCATGATTTCATCAATCGGCGTAAAATCCCCTGTGACAGCGTCTGCGCCGGCATTCACAAGTCTCTTATATTTAACGGGATTAAGACCGCACAGGTTGTTCTCATCGGTTGCTGCGCCTAAAGCAAAGCCGTTCGCTGCCTTACCCAAAGCTATTTCAACTTTGCCGTCCCCTACAACGAGAAGTTCGCTGCCCTTTATTTTCTTTTCCTCAAGAATCATCCTTATAACAGCTTCTTTGGAACATGCCGCCATGTTCTCTGGCGCTCCTTTAATGAGCGAAAAGTATTTATCCGCACCCAATGCGTTTGATTCGTTCAAAACATCCTTATGGTCCGTTCCGCTTGCAAGGAAGAGTTCGACCCCCTTGTTTTTTAATTGAGTAATGAATTCTATACAGCCCTTTATAAGGTAATCCTCGGGCTTTGCTTTGCCGGATTTCAGCGCATTGATTCTGCCCTGAATTTTCAGCATCAATCTTCTGTTGTATTCTGCCTTGTACCACCATTCGTCGCGCTCGGGATTGCCTTTACCGGCAATGTCCACTCTTTTGCGAAGCCATTGCATCTGGTAGATGGTCTGTATTCCGGTTGAAGAGTCAATGTAATCATTGACTTCTTTGACAAGTTCACTGTCCGCTTTTTCCGCCGAAGAGCCGCTTATCATTTCAAGCATAAGGGGCTGCATAACTGTTTCCCAGCCGCAACGAAGGGTTGAGAAAGTGCCGTCAAAATCAAAAATTGCAGCTTTTATCTGCCCGTTTGGCATTTCTTTTTTGTTGATTATTTCAAATCTGTTTACCATTTTTTGATATTCTCCGCAAATTTTACGGCAATTTCCGCTTTTGACGCAGTGCCGGTTGTTCCGATTTTTTTGACCGTAACACCGCTTGCAAGGTTCGCAAATGCGGCGGCGTCCTCACCTTTTGCGCCGGTTGCGAACGCGCAACAGAAAGCGGCAAGGAATGTATCGCCCGCGCCCACAAAGTCCACGGGATCTTCTGCCTTGACGGTGGGTGCTAAAGAGGCCTTGCCTTTATCACACCAAAGCGCGCCTTTTTCACCCATGGTGACAATTACAGGACGGTGATTGCCGTTACTCAGTTTTATACCGATTTGAGAAAGCTGTTCAGCTGATAAATCAAGCCCCGTGATGTCTTTGCCCGCCATATAAGCTGCCTCAACCTCATTTGGCTTGATAATTACATTTTTATACAAACCGGCGTTTTCACGGCTGTCAACCACGACGGGAATTTCTTCTGCGATAAATGAAACAGCCTGCCTAACCTTTGGAGTGATAATCCCGTTTTTCATTTGGTCGGATACAACGAGGATATCGGCTTTCTTAACTGCTTCGTTCAAAGCATTAATTATTCTTTCTTCGTTTTCTTTGTCTAATGGTTCCCTGTTTTCAAAATCCAACCTGGGATCTTCGTAAATAATGTCCGAAATCCCCATTCTCATCGGTTTGCAGTAACAGGTTGTGGTGAAACTGTCCGAAGTGAGAATATATTTTGTTTCAAAACCGTTTTCTTTAAAAAAATTTTTCAGAATAACACCTCGCCAGTCGTTGCCGACCAGCGACACCGGAAGCAGTTTTTTGACTTTAAGAGCGCCTATATTGTTGACAACATTGCCGCCGCCGCCGGGGGATATAACTTCTTTTACAACAGGCAGGGGATAATGCGGCGTTTCGCGTGAAAGCGACGAAAGCTTCATGTCCGCATAGAGATAATAGTCAAGGCACATATCACCTATAGTACACACTGTGATATCGCTTAGTCTGTCAAGGATTTTATTTAAGGTTTGTTCTGTCAGATAATTGGTTTTTATCATATCTATTCCGAAAATCTTATTCAAAAATTATACCGAGAATATCCCGGCCTTATGTTTTTTAAGTTTTCTTCTTGCTGCGGTATCTGATAAGACCGACAGTCAAAGAGATTTCGTTAAGTATCTCAGTCAGAATCGCAACATAAGAGCGGTTGATTATGTTATAAACAAGCCACATCAGCGATGTGGGGTAGGTGAGCGCTCTGAGCTTCTGGGTTTGAGGTATCCACAAAACAAATGACGAAATTATCATGGCAAATGTAGGCAAAAGAGATACAGGGTTTTTATAAGTTAATATGCCGGATATTAAGAATATCAGCGAAAAAACAGCAGGACAAAAAGCCGAGTCAACGTATTTGTTTTTGTTTCTTAACGAATAAACGGCGTTTCTCACACTGCCGACAAGGTTGCATATCATTCCTTCATAAGCGCCTATCATAAAATACTGGATAGCAAAAAGAACAGCCGCCAGCGCCTGAATCATGACGATGGTACGGTGTTTTTTAAACTGAACGGAGCACAGCAAAAGCACTGTGGCAACGGCAGAAATAATCTGTGAGATAATCAGATTAAGCTGCGGATGTGTTAAAGCAAAATCATTCATCTTTTAATGAATAAACTCCTGAATTAAGGATAACATATTCACCGATATCGGTTCTGAAATAGCCGGAAACCGGTTCGCTGAAAATGCAGTAATCCTGAACATCGAATGTTTTAATATCAATGGTTTTGATTTTATAAGAGTTTTTATTGCAGACATAGAGCATATTGTCATACATTTTTATGTCTGTCGGGTGAAAAAAAGCTTTTTCATCGGGACTGCCCATTCTTACTTCAATGCGCTCGTATTTGAGCGAATAGCAGATAACGGTATTTGAATCGGGCACGGCGTACCACAGGTTTTTCCCGCCCGGGGCAGGTGAGCAGGCGGGGTTGCCGAGATATTCAATTTTGAAGCTGTCCTCAGCCGCACCGTATGAGTCGAAATAGCGGTTGAGTCCGTTACGATAACTCGCAAGGCAGACATCGTTTTCCAGATTTATTACGCGGCAGGTGATGAAATCACCTAATGACTTTGCGATTCTCCTGCCGTGCTTGCCGTATTTTGCCGTGATGTATTCAACAACCGGAATTTTGGTGAACACATCATTGTCCTCTGAGTATTCATAAAACAAGGCTATTTTGTTGCCGTCCTCATTTGTTTCCTCACAGGAATAAATAAAGCCGTTATCCGTGACAATCAAATCAAGAATATCGGCGTTAAATATCTTTTGCAAACGTAATTCCTCCAATAAAAATTCCGCCTTGCCGTATAACGGGCAATAGTAACCTGCAATAACAGCAGGTGGGTGCGTCCCGGTGGTTTCGCGCTCCCTTCGTCCGCAAATGCGGGAGGTCTGCAACCCTGCCACCGGAGAAAAGCTCCCTTTTGAATACTTCGTTGGGTTACATTAAGCCGGGAATTCACGCACAAGGCAGAATTATTATCTGTTTTGTTTTCAGAATTATATCATTATTGTCCTTCAATGTCAAATAATTCGGAGAGCCTTTCCTCAAATGCTTTGCCGACTTCATCAAATTCGGCGTCGTCTTCAATCGGTTCAAGATAGGTATCGCCGTTGATTTCGCTCACCCGCAGAATTATCATTTCATCTGCTTCGTCGTCCTCTTCATCCGGATTTTCGGGCAGAGGGAGCAAAGCTATATATTTACCGGAGTCGGTTTCAATCCTGTCAAGTTCTTCAAAAACATGTTCTTTGCCCTCTTCGTCAACAATGCTGACTATTTCCGGTGTGTATTCTTCATTTATAATGTTTTCCATATTTAAACCTCAACAAACGGTGTTGTGATATTCATTAAGCTTAAAGAGTTTATTTCTTTGCTTTTATTAAACCGGTAAACGCTCATGCACATGCCGATTGCAAGATATACGCAAAGGCAGCTTGAGCCGCCTGCGCTGACAAAAGGCAATGTTATGCCTATACACGGCAGGAGTTTAAGGCACATACCTATGTTCAGTATGGTTTGTCCGGCAATCATGAAAGCTGTACCGTAGCAAATCAGCGAGCCTGTCAGATTCAAAGAGCGTTTGCCCGTGGCGGCGATTCTGACAGCGATGAAAGCCATAACGGCTAAAAGACCTATGGCGCCTATGAAACCGAGTTCTTCACCGACAACGGAAAAAACCATATCGCTTTCATTGACGGGCACTCCGGCGGCGGATTGAGTATAAGTGCCCTTAAAAAGGCCGTCGCCTGTCAGTCCACCTGAACCTATGGCGTTAACGCAACGCTGTTGCTGATAAATCACATTTTTATAAACTGTTTCGCTCAGAGCGGAAGGATAATAAATTGCAAGCACTCTCTGCCTGTGAAAGCCGGAAAGGAACTTTGTCCATACCAAAGGCGCAGCGGCGGCAAACGCCGCCAGAGCCATTGCAAAATACCACCATTTAAGACCGGCGGCGCTGAGCATTCCTACCATCATCAAGCCGAAAACAATTGCCGAGCCGAGGTCGTCGGTTAATATTATCAGCCCGATTGGGACAAGAGCATGGAGCACCAGAAGGGCAACATTTTTTATCTTGTTTATATCGCGCCTAACCTTGTTAATGTGGAAGGCAAATGTGATTAAAAACCCGACTTTGGCAAGCTCCGACGGCTGGAAGTTAACGGTTGTTGAGCCGATTTTTAAAATCGGCAGCCAGCATTTGGCGTCGGGTCTGTCCGCCGGCGCTTCGCCCCATATGAACAGAGCGAGAACAAGGAGCAGACATACGGCGGCAACAACCGGCCAGATTCTGACAAAAGAATTATAATCCAGAAGCGAAATAATAAAACACGCGATAATACCGATGGCAGCCGCAAATATCATTATCAAACATTCACGGCTTATTGTTAACTCCTGCTTTTCGGCGGAGTTCTTTGTTGCGCTCATAACCATCAGCACGCCGAATGCGGATGTCAGAATGCACACGATGTATAAAAGAAAATCTGTCTCTTTTATCGCTTCTTTAAAGCTGTTTTTATTCATTCAACTTATGTTTTATAGCTTTTACGGTTTTATTTGTTAACGGTTTTGCTCAGTTCAATCCAGGCGGAGGCAATTGTTGCGCCGGCATATTTACCCGTTGAAACAATTTCTTCATTTTCTGTAAAGAAGCTGTGCCAGTTGTTGTTTGACAAAAGATAGCCGATTTGATCGTTTGCAATACCGAAAACGAGCAGGTATCTGTCCTTAACAACATCTTTGAACGGCTCATATTCCCATTTTTCGCCCGTCCAGTTGTTTAGAACCTTTTCGGTGCCGCCGAAAGCAATTTCGGGCGCAAGCTCACCGGGGATGATTGCTACGGCAATGCCGTCGGTGTCGCTGCCGAATTCGGCGTAGCCCACTTCGGTTACTATTTCATATTTGAACAGCCCTGTTCTGACCACATTATTGACAAGCAGACCGCCCTTTGCGGCAAGCACAAGAATGTTGTTGTCAATCGGCACAAAGCATTCTCTGAAAGCAATGTTAAACACCGGGTCCAGCTTATTTTCGCTTCTTTCATTTATTGAACCGAGTTTTTGAGCAAGCAATTCGCCGTATGCCCTTATGTCGGCTGTGTTTTCATTAAAGCTTTCTTCTTTTTTCCAGTTGTCAATATTCCTGTCTCTGTATTGCCTGACATCGCCGGCATAGCTTTCGGTCGCGGTTTTGTCGGTGTCGGAAATTGCAAGCTCGGCGCCCTGAATGTAAATAAAGTTTGCGTCATAGTTTTTGTCAATATAGCGCTGCATGTAAAGAGGGTAGTCACCGGTAAGTTCTCTGTGACCCGCGCCGTTGCCTACGCAATGGATTGCGCCCTCAACAAACCATGTCTGTCTTGAACCGTCATCCGGCACAAAGCGGAACCTGTTAAGATACGGGTCAAAAACAATGGGGTCTCTCTTGTCACGGATAAATGAGGAAACATCAACTTTGCCGAAATAAAGGGAACCGGTTTTCATATTTTCAACGGCGCTGTTCATGGTGTCTATCGCCGAAGAATAAAGGTGCTGCATATACTTTTTGTTTTGACCGCCGGGAACTTCTTTGCCGAAAAGGCGTTTAAGAGAAGTTGTGAAAACAGCGGACACAAGGTCGCCGTTCATACCGAATGTATCAACGCAGCTGTGCTGGTGAAGAGCGGATATATTAATGGATGTTATCTCTTTTGAACCTTTGTATTGACTCAGGAACTGTTCGCGGATTGCTCTGACGTCTGTGTTGGCCATTCCGTAGCAGTCGATAACGGTGAAAAGGGTTATACCCCTGCCGTCTGAAATTGCAACGGTTCTCACTCTCTGATCATCCCACTGCTCGGTAGCAAGTTTTTTGTCGACAGTGAGTGAACCGCCGACGTAATAATCGCCGTTTGAACCTATTTCTTCGCCTGTGAGCAGGGAAGCATCGCTGTAGCCCAAAGACCATGAGCTGTTTTCATCGGCTTCGTCAAGAAATTCATTAGATGAATTGCCCGAAAGAAACGAATCCGGAGTTTTATAATCGGATTTTTTTGTCCAATCAGGTGAAAGAATAAGAGCCGCTATTCCGCCCACCAGTTTGTTGACAACCTTGTCAAGAACGGAATATACAGTCTGCATTTTCTTATCTGAAACATCTTCATTTGCAAATGCGGGTAGCGCAAAGCAGGAAAAGATTATTGAAACGGAAAGGATAACGGAAATGACTTTTTTGTTCATAAAACTACCTCAATTAACGTCTTTAAGCTCCATATCGCCGGGCTTTATGATGTTTATTTTACGCATAATCTCACTTAAACCGAGCGTAATCAAAGCGGGGGCGACAAAGTGCATTACAATAATCTCTGCAATAACAACCCACCCCTGAACACCGTCGGCTGTCATTGAATTGTATGTCATAAACTGACCCACAAAGCCGGATGTGCCCATGCCTGCTCCTGAGGCAAGGCATGTCATTCCGAGCAGCTTTGTCGAAACCGGCCCCAAAACGGCGCTGGCAACAATCGGCGGTATCCATATCTGAGGGTGTCTGATAATGTTGGGCATCTGAAGCATCGATGTGCCCGCGCCCTGAGCAATAAGCCCGTCAAGACGGTTTTCACGGTAGCTTGCAACAGCAAAGCCTATCATTTGCGCGCTGCATCCGACAACCGCGGCACCGCCCGCAATACCGTCAAGACCGAGAATAATGGCGATAGCGGCGGAAGAAATCGGAAGGGTCAGGCACATGCCCATGATAACGGCAACAACAATGCCCATAAGGAAAGGCTGGCGCTGAGTGCCCCACTCAATAAGCTCGCCGATTTTTGACGTCAGCATGCTTGCCGGTGGGCCGACATAAAGACCGCAAAACGAACCGGCGGTAATCGATAGCGCCGGAGTCAGGAGAAGATCGAGTTTTGTTTTTCCGCTGATAAGTCTGCCGACCTGTATGGCTGTGAAAGCCGCGATAAAAGCGCCCAAAGGGTCGCCGGGCCCCGTGAACACAGTGCTGATGTCCGCCGTGCCTGCAGCGACAAGCTTTGAGGCAAACGCACCGACCATCCCGGATACTGCCGCGGAAACGCCCGTGAGCGGGCTGACTTTATATTTTGACGCAAGTCCCGCGCCGATACCGGCGCCTGTCAGCACTTTGGCAACCGATGAAATGCATGTCAGGTATCTGCCGATTTGACCGGGCACAAATGAAGCGATTTGGGCAAGGATTGTGCCGATAATAAGCGTTGCAAAGAGACCGAGCGCCATACCCGACAGCCCGTCAATGAAGATATAGCTCAGAAAGCTTTTAACTTTTTTCATTCAACAACGCCTTTTGCAATCATTTCATTGACAGCGTCGGCGACAAGCCTGCCTATAAACTCACTGCCGTTTTTATTCGGGTGAACACCGTCATCTGACCAGTGCTCGGGCTTATTGTTGACGCAAGCCATTGCCATAAGACCGTCAAGGGGAATGTAGCAGTCGGCAAATCTGCGTGCAAGTTTTCTTGTGATGTCAATTTTGCCGTTCAAATCTTCCCTGAAGAATTCCTTGTCTTCAACCGGAAGAAGGAACTGCTCGACCATTACTATTTTCGCGTATGTTCTGTATCTGACCGCTTCAAGAACTTCGCGGTAGTTCTTTTCAAATGTTTCGTTATCAAGCCATTCTTTGGTTTCGGCACGGTGCCAGGTGTCGTTTATCCCGATGTGGATAACGAGAATATCGGGATTCACCTCAACAAAATCTTTTTCGATTCTTTCAACAAGGTCTTTTGTCTGGTCGCCGCTTATACCGAGGTTGACAAATTCAAATTCGATATCGGGATCGTTTTCTTTGATAAATTCCGCTGCAAACGAAGGATAACCGCTGCCCATATCGTGGCAGTCTTCACGGTTTCTGCCGGCATCCGTTATTGAATCGCCCTGAAATAGAATCTTCATTAAACACACCTCTTGAAAAAATATTTTGTTTATTATAACATATCGATTGCGTTTTTCAAGTTGCAAAAAGAATAAAAAGTCGGGATAAAAAGATGTTTACAGACGAATTGCTTTCACTTCCTTCATCATGGGAATACATTCTCAAAAGCAAAAAACCGGTTGTAATTTACGGTACGGGTAACGGCGCGGACAAGGTTATTGATGAAATGCAAAAACAGGGCATAAAAATTTTCGGCGTTGCCGCGTCCGACGGTTTTGTAAGAAAGCGTGTGTTCAGGGGCTTTGAAGTTAAGCCGCTTGGCAGTTTTGAAAAAAACTGCATTTTTGCCGTCGCTTTCGGTTCCTGCCGCAAGGAAGTGATGAATAAGATATGTGCAATGGACGCCGAGACCGATGTTGTTGTTCCGGTTGTTCCGGTTTGCGGAAACGAAGTTATAAACCGTGAATTCTTAGCTAAGAACCGGGAGAAGATTGAAGAATGCCTTTCGCTTTTTGACGAAAAGTCAAAGTTTATTTACAAAAAATCAATCAGCTTTATGTTTACCGGACGGCTTAATTATCTTGTTGAAGCGACAAGCGAAAAAGAAGAGATTATGTCCGGTTTGATGAAACCCGGCGACGCAGAGCTTTTTCTCGATATCGGCGCATACCGCGGAGAAACAGTGAAAGAATTTTTGCACTATTCAAACGGTGAATATGTCGGTATAACTGCCGCAGAGCCGGACTCGAAAACCTTTGAAAAGCTGAAAATAAATCTCGGATATTTAAACAACATTACTTTGCTCAACAAGTCTGCTTATTCTTTTGACGGCGATGTTTGTTTTTCGCATTTTGCCGGGCGCCAGTCGGCTGTCGGAGGTAAGGGTAAAAGTGAGTGCTTTGCGGTTGACACCCTTTTTGAAAAAACTGCGTTCAGCTACATCAAAATCGACGCAGAGGGCAGCGAAAGCGAAATCATAAAGGGAATGGTAAACTGCCTTAAAGAAGCAAAACCGCGCCTTAATATTGCTCTTTATCACCGCAGTGAAGACTTTTTCACATTGCCTTTGATGGTAAAACAGATAAACCCCGGTTACAGGTTCGCTGTCAGAAGGCACCCGTATATTCCCTGCTGGGATTTCAATTTATACTGTTTTTAATTTATTTCTGATAAACCGCAAGGCAGTATTCACCCGCCAGAAGCATTTTCGCCGCGTCGGCGGAGTCGGCGGGATTATGATTGAATCTGACACCTCCGGGCGTACCTTTTGTGTTGCCGTGAAAATCGGAACCTGAAATACGCTTCAAAGAGAATTTTTCACTCCAGCGCCAGGCGATATCATTTCTTGAGTCGTGATTCATATGCCCGTTATAAACTTCAATTCCGTCAAGAAGTCCGGGCTTAACAACTGTCATATTATTTCGGAACGGGTGAGCTTGAAATACGGCAAGCCCGTTTTCCCTTGCTGTGGGGATAAAATCTTCAATGCGGACAAGTGAGTTTATGTCATAGTCAAAAACAAAGCTTTCATCAAAGCCGTAAACCAGGTAATCGTTGTCATTTTCTGCGGCTCTGAGTTCCATACCCAAAAGAATACGGAAATCTTCCGTTTCAAATTTTTTTGCCGTACGAAAACCGAGAAGCCAGCGCTCGCGTTCGCTTTTTCTGTCCGGCATATTATAGCGGTTGAGTGTGTATTTATTGAAGTGGTCGGTAATGATAATTCCGTTATATCCGAGATTTTTGTACCTTTTTACAACATTCTCTGCGCTCACTTCACCGCAGAAACTTGACTCGCTTGTATGAACATGTAAATCATAAAGATAAGACATATCGGTAACCTCCGATGTTTTATGAATTCTTTGATACCGTTTATGAATTCTAATACCGCTTAAAACGATTATCAAGAGTTTTTTGTACAAAATCGATTCTTTGCTTCGAAATATAACCTGTTTCTGAGCAGAAAACAGGTTTGTGGTTGCCCGCAGTCTTGACAAAACATGGATGATGGTATATTATTTCAAAGTTATATAAAAAGGATTGTTTGAAAACATAAAAGTTTAACAGTAAATGACAAGGAGTTTGTTAAATGAACGAACAAATGACAGAACTTGTTAACAAAGCCTGTAACGGTGACGTTGAGTCCATGGGCAGGCTGTTTGCCAAAACAATTAAAAATTCCTATTTTCTTGCAGACCTTCTATGCGCTGATTCCGATGAAACTCTCGAAGTTGTCAAAAAAGCGTATTCCCGCGTTTTTTGCACCATTTCCAAGCTTAAAAAGCCGGATGCGTTTGATTTGTGGGTCAGGCAGAATATCATCTCGGTTTTCTGTGAGAACATGAATCTTGACATTGACGGTGTCAAGAGCGACGGAAGATACACCGGTGTTGAATTTTTGCCCACATTTGCCGCCGAAGATGCCACTCAGTCGCTGCGCGTCAGCGCCGCTGTTAAAAACCTTGATAAAGCGAAACGTACTGCTGTCATTCTCAAATATTGCAGCGGAATGCCGGAAGGCGCTGTTGCAAGGCTTTTCGGCGCGTCGGTTGCTTCTGTTGAGGAACTTCTTTCCTGCGCAAGGGGAGAAATCGTTGATGCCTGCGGTTTTAACAGTGAACCGGTTGTACAAAGCGAAGATTTGCCTGTTCTTACCAGAATATACGGGAAAATGAACGACGAGGTTGCAGTGCCCCAGAGCGTAGTCAGGGAAAGCTTTAAATACAGCGTTGAAATCGTAAACTCTTTCAGAGAGCAGGCTGCGCAGGTGCAAAGCGCGGATTCAGATAATGTCAAAGAAGTCAGCGCTGGCGGTAAGGAGCCGGAAATTCCGGTTGCTCCCGCGAAGAACGACAATGCAAAGCCGATTGTTAAGCAAGAAACTGAGTCGGCTATGAGCGAGCCGGAGCTTAATATGCTCTCGTTTAAAGATAAAATAAATCGCCTTTTGGCGGGTGAAACCGATAACGAAGACGCGAAGGTTAAACCTGACAGCTCTGTTACCGTACCATCCGCTCCAGTAAACGCCCGTTCGGCAGATATACCGGAAATAAGGAAAGATAATCCGGTCAATGAGCTTGAACAAAAACCCGCTTCTTCAAAACAGGGTTCAAACGGCAATAAAGCGAAAAAAAGCACAAAAAAGGTCAAGATTGATTTAAGCAGGCTGAACAAGAAGGCCGTTGCCGTTATTGCAGTTGCGGTTATTGCGGTTATAGTGATTATTGCCGGCGTTGCCAAAGGAATTTCAAATCACAGGGAAAATGCCGCCAATGCCGCCGTTTCAAACAGCTACAGCTTTTATCCCGGCGGTTTTACAGGCTGCAGTGAAATCAGCTACCTAAACGAATACTGTTGCTCTTTCAAGTATGACAGCACAGGTAAATACGGCCTTATGGACTATGAGGGCAGGGTTCTTCTTCAGCCCAATTACGACGGCTTTACACGTTGCGGATACGGCAGGGATTACAGTAGCAGAAACAGTTATCACACACTTGTGAAAATAGGTGACGAATATTTTGAGTTTACGATTGAAGGTGAGCAGGTCGTTATTTCCGATACGCCTCATGCCGCCCATACCGTTCAGGATGATTCACTGCCTTCAAGTGCCAAATATGATGAGAGAGACAGGTATTTTAACGGTTATGCTGCCGCCAGAAAAGACGGCAAGTGGGGATATGTCAGTCAGGAGAAGGACAAAAAGGTGATACCTTATCAATACGAGGCCGTTAATGATATTCAGCTTGCCGATTCCGCATATTGCGACTACTGCCGCCCGGTAACGAGCGACGGGCTTGTTCCGGTCAAAAAAGACGGATACATGGGGATTATTAATCTCAAAAACGACACTGTAGTTGAGTTTAATTATACTGAGATTCTTTGCGGTGTAAACGGTGTGTTTATAGCCAAAAAAGACGGTCAGTGGGGAGTTATTGTAGTCGGCGAAAACTCGGATAATTACGCCGGAGTTCCTTTCAATATCACTTCTGTTCCGAATGATGTTTCGGCAGGCGGTGATGTTATTAAGTATACCGTGCGCTCAGCCGACGGAGCGAATGTCAGAAAAGATGCCGACGCTTCATCACAGCTGATGGGTACGCTGAAATCCGGCGATGTTGTCGATGGCTACGGAAAAAAACAGGCTGCAAACGGAAACTACTGGATTTGCATAAAATATAACGGCGAATTCGGATATGTTTCGATGACGATGTTAGAGGAAGTTAAGCAATGAATAAACAGTCAGGAGCATTGGCAGTGAGCCGGTGCGCCTGACATTTTTCGGAGGTTTTATACAATAATGCAATACATGGGTCTTAATGAAATCAGAGAAAAATATCTTGATTTTTTTGAAAACAAGGGTCACCTGAAAATGCCGAGTTTTTCGCTTGTGCCGCAGGGTGACAAGAGCCTTTTACTGATTAATGCAGGCATGGCGCCGCTGAAAAAGTATTTTACGGGTGAAATGACTCCGCCCAGAACAAGGGTGACAACATGCCAGAAATGTATCCGTACACCCGATATAGAAAGGGTCGGTATAACCGCCCGTCACGGCACTTATTTTGAGATGCTGGGCAATTTTTCGTTTGGCGATTATTTTAAGCGCGAGGCGATAAACTGGGCGTGGGAATTTTGTACAGAAGTTATGAAAATGCCGGTTGAGCGCCTTCATGTCACGGTTTATCTTGACGATGATGAAGCGTATGACATATGGACAAAGGAAATCGGTGTGGCAACCGACCATATTTCAAGGATGGGCAAGGAAGATAATTTCTGGGAGCATGGTGCAGGTCCGTGCGGTCCGTGTTCGGAAATCTATTTTGACCGTGGAGAAAACTACGGTTGCGGCAAGCCGGACTGTAAGGTCGGCTGTGACTGCGACCGCTATACGGAATTCTGGAATCTTGTTTTCACCCAGTTTGAAAATGACGGAAACAACAACTATACAAGGCTTAAAAACTGCAATATAGACACCGGCATGGGTCTTGAAAGACTTGCGTGCATTATGCAGGGCGTTGATAACCTTTTTGAAGTTGACACCGTGCAGAATATTATGAAACACATTATTGATATTGCCGGCGTAAAATATCACGAGAATGAGAAAAAAGACATTTCGCTTCGAGTTATAACCGACCATATCCGCTCGTCAACTTTTATGATAGGTGACGGTGTTATGCCGTCAAACAACGGCCGCGGATATGTATTGAGAAGGCTTTTGAGAAGAGCAGCGCGCCACGGCAGACTGCTTGGGATTGAAGGCACTTTCCTTTACAAAGTCTGTGAAACCGTTATCGGTGAAAATGCAAATGCTTACCCGAACCTCGTTGAAAAAAAAGACCTTATCGTTAAGGTTATCAAAAGCGAAGAGGAAAGCTTCAACAAAACTATTGACACCGGTCTTACGGTGCTTGAAGATGTTATCGCAAAAACACAGGGAAATGTGCTCTCCGGTGCGGATGCATTTAGACTTCAGGATACCTACGGTTTCCCGATTGACCTGACAAAAGAGCTTCTTGAAGAAAGAAATATGCAGGTTGATATTGAAGAATATAATCGCCTTTCAGCTGAAAACAGGGCAACAGCAAGAGCCGCCCGTAAAGATGCGGGCGCGGAAGCGTGGAAAGACGGCGGAGTGTCACTCAAAGAGTTTACCGCAACCGATTTTAAAGGCTATGACAATGCAAAATGCGAAGGGAAAATACAGGCGATTATTGTCGATGGTGAAAAATCCGACTTTGTGACGACCGATATTCAAGCTTCGATTGTTCTTGACAAAACCGTGTTTTATGCAGAGAGCGGCGGTCAGGCGGGGGATACAGGTACCTTGACATTGGGTGATACGGTATTTGAAGTGTCCTCAACAACAAAAACGGGCGACGGTATCTTTTTGCACACGGGGCGTGTTGTCAGCGGCGAAAGTTTGAGCGTCGGCGACAATGTTACTGCCGAATATGACATGGTGAACAGACTTTCAACTGCAAGAAATCACACCGGAGCTCACCTTCTTCAAGCGGCGCTCAGAGAGATTTTAGGCGGTCACGTTGAACAGGCAGGCCAGCTTGTAAACAGCAAGGCTGTCAGGTTTGATTTCACTCATTTTTCGGCTCTTACAAGGGAAGAGCAGGACAAGGTTGAAAACAGGGTAAATGAGATAATACTCAGCGGTATTCAGGTCAATGTTACGGAGATGCCCATTGATGAGGCGAAAAAACTCGGCGCAATGGCCTTGTTCGGCGAAAAATACGGCGACATTGTCAGAGTCGTCAGAGCCGGTAATTTTTCGGTTGAACTTTGCGGCGGTACCCATATTGACAATACGGCAAAAATCGGTCTATTCAAAATAGTTTCAGAGAGCAGCGTTGCCGCGGGTGTCAGAAGGATTGAAGCGGTTACCGGTTCAGGGGTTCTTGAATACATTGCGTCACAGAATGCGCTTCTTACCCGAACAGCTCAGGCAATGAAGGTCGCGAATATCGGTGAAATTGACAAGCGTGCGCTTTCAATTGTCAGTGACGGTAAGGCTAAGGATAAAGAAATTGAAGAACTCAGGCGAGAAATCGCTTCACTGAAGATAGGCGATATCATTAACAAAGCCGTTGATATTAACGGACTGAAGGTTATTTGCGCCGAAGTTGCCGGCTCAACCGTTAACGAGCTTCGTAACACCGCCGATATACTTAAAAATGACGACGGAATAGTGGCTCTTTTGTATTCCGTCGGCGAAGCGGGTGGTTCATTCGTTTGCGCCTGCGGTAAAAAAGCCGTTTCAGCCGGCGCTCATGCTGGCAATATTGTCAGGAAGATAGCTTCCCTTGCAGGAGGTTCCGGCGGCGGAAAGCCGGATCAGGCGGCGGCGGGAACAAAATCACCTGATATGGTTGAAAAGGCTGTTTCACAGTTTAAGGATATAGTTGACAGTTTTATTAATAGCTGAGGGAAATTCATTATGGCTGATTGTATTTTTTGCTTACTTGCATCACACAAAATACCGACAGACATCGTTTATGAAGACGATACGGTTTTTGCATTTAACGATATGGAGCCCCAGGCGCCTGTTCACATATTAATCATTCCGAAGGAGCATATTGAAAGCGTAGCGGCTCTTAATGAAAACAACAGCGGTGTCGTGGCGCATATCTTTGAAGTGGCTGCAAAAATAGCCAGAGAGAAGGGACTTGACAGCGGGTTCAGAATAGTAACGAACACCGGCGATGACGCCGGGCAGTCAGTTAAGCATCTGCATTTTCATCTGCTCGGCGGTCGCAGTTTTGCTTGGCCTGCAGGATGAAACAGAAAGGTGATTTATAATTATGGATAAATATTATACCGTTGATATAGCCGGCATGAAAAGAGACCTGCTTCGCTGCGCAATCAGTGATAAGCTTGATATTGCTGCATTCATTATTTTCGGTGATGTTGAGCTGACAATTCACTGCGCAAAAGAGCTTATCAAAAAACTGCCGGAATTCGATTATATTGTTACGCCTGAGGCAAAAAGCATACCTCTTGCATATGAAATGTCGAGGCAGAGCGGAAAAAAGTATTTTGTTGCCCGTAAAAAGGCAAAGCTTTATATGAAAGATCCTGTTACCGTGAATGTTCAGTCAATCACTACCAAAGGTGAGCAGAATTTGATTATGGACTCGCGTGAATGCGAACAGCTCAGGGG
>JAILFM010000163.1 GCA_024697575.1 Clostridiales bacterium | reverse complement strand
TGCAGACGGAGAGACTGTCGGAACGGCCGAATATACGGTTGTAAGCTCCGGTATTGAAGAGCCTGCCATACCGATTAAAACAGGGTATACCGGCGAATGGGAAAAATATCTTCTTGTACCCGGAGGAATAACCATAAATGCTGTTTATACACCGATTGTGTATTATGCAAAATTTTACGCTGATGATATCCTTGTTGATTCCATAGAATATACCGTTGAAAGCGTAAAGATTGCTCAGCCTGAGGTGCCTGTGAAAGCCGGTTATGTCGGCAACTGGGAGCCTTATGAACTGACTGCCGGCGGTATAATCGTAAAAGCCGTTTATGCCGAAGGCGATTATATGGTAACATTTTATGCGGACGGTATATTCGTTAAAAATGTAGGCTTCAAAACCGGAGCAAGGTTTATTGACGAACCCAATGTTCCTCAAAAGGATGGCTACACTGCGTCATGGGAAAAATATGCAATGAGGGATGAAAACTTTTCCGTAAACGCCGAATATACGCCGATCATTTATAAAGCAAAATTCTACAGAGAAGATAACACACTTCTGGATATCATTGAATTCACTGTTATTGATGAGTTTATCGACTGTCCGTCTGTACCTGCAAAATCGGGTTATGTCGGCAGGTGGGATGATGTTTCGGTGAGACTCAGTGATGTCAGGATTTACCCCGTTTATTCTCCGATTGCTTACTTTGCGGTTTTTGTTGCGGACGGTGAAGAAATTGCGAGAATTGAGTATACTCTTGAATCAAAGGTCATTGATGAACCGGAAGTCCCCGAAAAGAAAAATCACAGGGGCGAATGGGAAGATTATTCATTGCAAATCGGCGGTGTAACAGTCAATGCTGTTTATGAATGCACCGATATTTCCGTTACATTTATTTTGAACGGTCACGGCGCAGCAATTGAAGAATTAACTGTTCCTTACGGCGAAAAAGCTGTTAAACCGGTCGACCCGATTGAAAGCGGATTTGTATTCTGCGGTTGGTTTACCGACGAAGGGTTTGAGAACGAATTCAACTTTATCTCAGACCTTACTTCCGATACGGTGCTGTATGCGCTTTGGACTGAAAGCGGCGGAAAATGCGGCGAAAACACAACGTGGTCGTTTGACAGTGAAAACGGCAGACTTGTTATAACCGGTACCGGAGCGACGGCGGATTATCCAAATGCCGATTCACTTCCTTGGGCACTGTTCAGAGATAGAATCAATAGTGTTGAAGTTGCGGACGGTGTCAGTTCACTGGGTCAAAATCTTTTCACTGATCTTAAAAATGTTTCATCCGTGACCGTTGCTTCTTCTGTTACTGCTGTTAAAGAAAATGCCTTTAACGGTTGCGACTCCCTCAGCAATGTATATTTCAGTGGCAATATCAACGAAGCGGCAGCTCTCAAGGGAAACGCGCAGGCTGCCGGCGGAAATGATGATTTTATCAACGCTCAGTGGACAACCGAGGCGCTTGAAGGTATACGCGGTGATGTTAACGAAGACGGCGAAGTTGACGATGCCGATATAATCTATCTTCAGCGCTGGTATGCAGGTTGGCAGGGATATTCCGTAAAAACCGTTACGGGAGACCTTAACGGCGACGGCGAAGTTGATGATGCGGATATAATCTATCTTCAGCGTTGGTATGCAGGCTGGCAGGGATACACTGTCGGCTGAAAAACACAAGAGAATATTGTTTGAGCTGATTTTGCGTCAATATTCACATATGAAAGGAATAAAACCATGAAAGCAAAAAGATTTTCGGCTTTACTTTTGGCGTTGCTGATTACTTTTTCTCTTCCGTTTTCTTTTGCCGGGGCTGCCGGTCCGGTTGTTTCTGCCGGTAATGTTACCGGAATTAACGGTAAAACCGCTGATGTTCCGATTAACATCAGCGGCAACCCGGGTATTGTCAGCATTAAATTATCGGTTTCTTATGATTCCGATTACCTTCAGCTTGTTTCCGCGTCAAAAGGAACCGTATTTGGCACTGTCACACCGACATTCAGCCAGAATTTAGCGGATAATCCTTATGTTATTACCTTTACCGACGGAACCGCAACTGAAAATCATTCGTCCGACGGTGCGCTTGTTAACCTGAAGTTTAAGCTTTTGAAAGAGGGCAAAACCGACCTTTCGGTTACCTTCAGCAGTGCTAAAAATAAAGATTTACAAAAGGTTAACTTCACAACACAGGCAGGTTCGGTAACGATTAACCCTGCTCCTGTTATTCATACTGTTACCTTTAATACCAACGGTCACGGCTCTTCACCGGCGAATCAAAGAATTGAGCATGGTCAAACAGCGACAGAGCCCACTGCGCTTGTTGTTGAAGGATATACATTCGGTGGCTGGTTCAGTGATACGGCTTGCGACTATAAATACAATTTTGCTTCTCCTGTTAATTCCGACCTTGTTCTTTACGCAAAGTGGACAATCAATTCATACACAGTATCCTTCAATATGAACGGTCACGGCACAGCACCGGCAAGTCAAAGTGTTGAATACGGAAAAACAGCGGCAGAACCGACCGCGCCTGTTGTTGAAGGATATACATTTGGCGGCTGGTTTACCGATGCGGCGTGCAAGAGCGGATATAATTTTTCTTTGCCCGTTAATTCTGACCTTGTGCTTTACGCAAAGTGGACATTGGATACGGCGAATACTGTTATCAGCGTCGCCGGAGCAAAGAAGATTGACTGGAGAACCAAGGTTACAATCAAAGCGACTGCATCCAATATACCGACTGACCGCGGATATAAGCTTTTGATTGTCGCTGACGGCAAAACATATACCGGTGAAGCGACCGGTGAAAACACCATGGAAGTTACAGCCCAGATTGGAGAGATAAAGAAAGACATTACTTACTCCGTCAAGGTTGTTGACTCAAAAGGCAATGTTGCAAAAGACGGCGCAGGTAACAACCTTACAAAAGAAGGCGGAAAAATAACGGTTAATAAAGGCTTTTTCAAAAAACTTGCCGCATTTTTCAAAGGACTGTTTAAGAAACTGCCGAGCACAACAGTAAAACCGTGATTTTATTTTGAAAGTGAAATAATATGCCGAATAATGTAATAAATATAGCAATTGACGGTCCGGCAGGGGCAGGCAAAAGCACGGTGGCAAGAGCTGTTGCAAAAAAACTCGGGTTTATATATGTTGATACCGGCGCTTTGTACAGAGCGGTCGGCGTTAATGCGCTTCGACTTGGGGTTGATACAAAAAACCACCAGGCTGTTTCAAATACACTTTCGGGTATCAATATTGATTTGGTATTTGAAAACGGAGTTCAAAAAGTATTGCTTAACTTAGAGGATGTTTCCGAAGAAATCAGAACGCCTCTGGCTTCAATGGCGGCATCCGATGTTTCGGCGGTTCCCGAGGTCAGAAAATTTCTCTTTGATTTGCAACGCAATATTGCAAACACCAACAACTGTATTATGGACGGGCGTGACATCGGTACTGTTGTATTGCCTGACGCTCAGGTTAAGATTTTTTTGACCGCCTCACCCGAAAAAAGAGCCGAGCGCCGTTTCAAAGAACTTTCTGAAAAGGGAACCGAGGTTTCGTTTGAAGAGGTTTTAAACGATATTGTTCAAAGGGATTATAACGACTCTCACCGCCCGGTGGCACCACTGAAGATGGCGGAAAACGGGGTGCTTGTGGATACGAGTGAGTTAACCCTTGAAGAGGCGATTAATACCGTGCTTTCTGTTATTGAAAATGCGCAGT
>JAILFM010000129.1 GCA_024697575.1 Clostridiales bacterium | reverse complement strand
TGAGGAATTTTTCACGAAAAAAAGACGAAAAAAAGAAAAGAGCCTTTCGTTTATATCTATTGAAATAATTAATAAGATTATATATAATTATTATGTGCTGTTATACTCTCAAAAAGTAGGCTATTTGATAATTGTTCTTTTGAGGAGAATCTTTATGGCTTTATTCAAATGCAAAATGTGCGGTGGGAATATCGAGTTCAATCCCGGCGATGCAACGGGCACCTGTGACAGCTGCGGCTCGGTGCAGACTCTGCCGAAAGGCAATGATGAAGTAATCAACAATCTTTTTAACCGGGCAAACAACCTCCGTCTTAAGTCCGAGTTTGACAAGGCAGCTGAGATTTATGAAAGAATACTAAACGAGAATAACTCCGATGCCGAGGCGCATTGGGGTTTGGTCCTGTGCAAATACGGCATTGAATATGTTGAGGATCCCGCAACATACAAGCGTATTCCTACCTGCCACAGAGCTCAGTATGAGAGCATACTGACCGATGCCGATTACATTACAGCGCTCGAAAACTCCGATACATCTCAACAGAGTTTGCTTACTCAGCAGGCGATCGAGATTTCAAATATTCAGAAGGGCATTCTTGCAATTGTAAATGAAGAAAAGCCATTTGATGTTTTTATTTGCTATAAAGAAACGGACGAGAACGGGAAACGCACAGTTGACAGCGCCCTTGCAAATGATATCTATTATCAGCTTACTCAGGAAGGGTTGAAAGTCTTTTATGCCGCAATAACTCTTGAGGATAAGCTGGGGCAGGAATATGAGCCGTATATCTTCGCCGCTCTTCATTCTGCAAAGGTTATGCTCGTTGTCGGTACAAAACCCGAATACTTTGAGGCAGTTTGGGTGCGCAACGAATGGTCAAGATTCCTTAAACTTATGAAGACAGACCGCACAAAGTTGCTTATTCCCTGCTACCGTGATATGGATGCTTATGACTTGCCCGAAGAATTTGCCCATCTGCAGGCGCAGGATATGAGTAAAATTGGGTTTGTAAACGATGTTGTAAGAGGAATAAAGAAAGTAATCGGCGAAGGAGACAACGGCACAGCAAAAGAAACCGTGGTTGTAGCCTCTGAATCCGCCGCATCCGTCGCTCCGCTTCTAAAAAGGGCTTACATGTTCCTTGAAGATTACAAATGGAAGGAAGCTGATGAATACTGCGAAAAGGTTCTTGATCTTGAGCCTGAAAACGCTGAGGCATATCTCGGCAAATTGATGGCGGAAGTGCATGTCAGTAATATAGATGATTTGAAACACGCATATGAACCGTTTGATGAATCCGATAACGCTATAAAAGCAAGCCGATTTGATTCTGTGATTGCTGAAAAACTGAAGGTTTGCAACGAATTTATTCGTGAACGCAATGAAAATGCTCGTAAAGAGAAGATTTATAACGAAGCAACCGAAATATTAAATTCAGCAATTAAGGAAGACGAATATACAAAAGCAAAAAAATTGTTTGAAACCATCTCCGGATTCAAAGACGCTGACGGAAAAGCACAGAAATGTGCTGAAAACGCCGAAAAGGCACATGAAGAAGCTGAGTTTACCCAAAAAGAACAGTTATATAATAAAGCTGTATCATCTATGAACTCTGCAAAAAGTGAAAAAGAGTTTAAAGAATCCGCTTATCTTTTTGATAGGATTTCAGGTTTTAAAGACTCTGATGAATTATTAAGTCAGTGTCTTGAAAAGGCCGAGACAGCCAAAGCTGAAGAAGAGATCCGAGAAGCTGCTCGCAAAGATGAGATTTATAATCGTGCATTAAATGAATGTGAATATGACCTGATTGATTATTACGATAGGGCCATAAAGCTTTTTAACTCTATCGTCGACTGGAAAGACAGTCGCGCAAAGATTGAAGAATGCGACCAAAGAATAAAAGAAATAAAGGCTGCAGAAGAAGAAAAAGCCAGAGTTGATCAAAAACGCATAGAAGAAGAGGTTTCAAAAAAAGTAAGAAAAGCAAATATTATTTATGACATAATGCTTGCGCTTTATGCGCTAATACCTCCAATATTTCAAATAATATTCAGAAATCTTGATTTTTATAGAGACGAGTTTTCAATTTTTTCTCTTATTTTTGTTTGCGTTTTTGCAATGATATTTATCATCTATATCGTGAGAATACGTAATTATAAAATTAAGTTACCTATGAAATGGTTGATTATAAGTGGAATAATTTCTTTGATTCTGATATGCGTTTTTGTATCAGCCGAAAAAGGTGGTCTCTGTTTATCCATTTTTTCCATCGTAGGATATGTTATTTTTTATCCTGTACAAGGTGTATCTCAAACTTGGGATGAAAAATAATAAAAACCCATTTTATGATGAGAATATTTAACTATATAGGTTCATACAAATGCGGTTAAACCATTCCAAAAACCGACAGGAGGATTATTAAATGGCAAAAATAGCGGATATCATCAAATATGAAGGCGACAACAGCACCTTTATCTGGAAACACCCGTGTGAAGATTTCAATTCTCTCACACAGTTGATTGTTCACGAGAGCCAGGAAGCCGTATTCTTTATGAACGGCGAAGCGCTTGATGTCTTTCAGGCGGGCAGACATACGCTTGAAACGCAGAACATTCCGCTTATCGGGAAAGCACTGAACAGAGCGACGGACGACCAAACACCCTTCCACTGCGAGGTTTATTTCATAAATCAAACGGTACAAATGGACCTCAAATGGGGAACTGACAGCAAGGTCCGCTATCTTGAGCCGGAGTACGGTATCCCTCTTGAACTCGGAGCAAGCGGTTCAATGAACCTGAGGGTTTCCAACGGACTGAAGCTCCTTGTCAAGTTAGTCGGCACAATGAACGGTATCGCCTGGGGCGAAAGCGGAGCAAACTTCACAAAATCGCTTCAGAATTCATTCCGTCCGATGATATCAACCGCGGTTAAATCCAACCTGACGGCGGCTATCAAGGAAAACAATATAAACATTCTTGAAATCGACGAGCATTTAACCGAGCTTTCCGCAACACTTAAAAACAAGATAATCCCCGGTTTTGAAGAGTATGGTCTGACGGTACCGGAATTCTACCTCACAACTGTGGTTCTACCCGAAGAAAATCCCAATTTCAAAAGAATCCGCGAGCTTCACACAATTTCTTTGCAGACAAAGATGGCTCAGGCAGAAGCGCAGGTACGCACTGCTCAGGCTCAGGCACAAGCGCAGGTAACCGCGGCGCAAAGAGAGATTGAGCTTGAAAAACAGACCACTCAGACCGAGGTCGCAAAACGCGAAGCGGAGCGTCAGGTTATCACCGCTAAGGCTCAGGCGGAAGCAGCGCGACAGGCAGGCTTTGCCCAAGCGCAGGTAATGCAGGCGCAGGGTTACAACAAAAAGGATGTTATACAGGCAGAAGTTCAGAAAGCTTATGCAGAAGGCATCGGCAATATGGGCTCGGGCGGCGGCGCCGGCGGCTCAACAATGAGCGATATAGTCGGTCTCGGCGTCGGATTACAGGCGGCGCAGGCAATGAGCGGACAGATAGGCGGCATTTTCAGCGGTTTGAACAACAAACAGGCGGAAAGCAACGCTCCCGCACAAACGGTTAAATGCACAAAATGCGGCGCGACTTTACCCGAAAAAGCTAAATTCTGCCTTGAATGCGGTGAAAAGGTTATAAACCTGACTGAAAATGAAATAATCTGCCCGTCATGTAAAGCCAAAACACCCAAGGGTAAATTCTGTATGGAATGCGGATCACCGCTTGTAAATAAATGCCCGAATTGCGGAGCAGAGGTACCGGCAGGCGGCAAATTCTGCCTTGAATGCGGAACAAAAATAGGAGGATAAAAAAGGTGAGAAAGCATTTTAAAAATTATGCTGTCATATGGGCAATCGCTCTCGTTGTTTTTAACGCCGTTGTTTTTATTGCGCCGAATGAAAGTGAAAAATATTCAAAATTCGGCGGAGCATTCTGGGCGGGATATACACTGATAATGCTCGCGTTCATCGGTCAGTTCGCTGTTTCATACTTTTTCTTTAAAGAAGAAAACAAGGATAAGGTATTTCTTAATCTACCGATGTTTTCATGGAGCCTGACTTGTCTTGTAATGTCGCTTGTTTTCGGCACTGCTCTGATGATTATACCGGAAGTTCCGCAGTGGCTCGGCGCAATAATCGCTTTAGTTATTCTCGGATTTTACGCTATTGCCGTTATTGCATCCCAAGGCGCGGCAGAAGTTGTGTCGCAAATCGGTAATCAGGTTACACAGAATACTGCATTCATTAAAGAAATGACTTTAAATGCCGAAAATACACTTTCAAAAGCCAAAACAGACGAAGCCAAAGAAATTGCAAAAAAAGTTTATGAAGCGCTGCGTTATTCAAACAAGTCGAGCCACAGCGGTCTTGACGAAATTGAAGGTAAAATAAAAGCGGCATTTTCGGAGTTTTCCGACGCGATTACTTCAGACGATGACGAAATGGCAAAATCAACCGGAAGCAGTCTTTTGGATTTGATAACGGAAAGAGACAAAAAAGCGAAACTTCAAAAATAAACAGGATTTTAAAGGCGGTGCAAATTCCAAATTGCACCGTCTTTTTTAATGATAAAAATGTTGATTATGAATACAAATCAATGTATAATTAGGGGCGATATACTGTAGGCAAACGAATTTACACTCTGATAAAGAAACGGAGAATTAGATACAATGAGCAGATTGCCTTTCAGACAGGTTCACCTTGATTTTCACACAAGCGAAAAGATTCCGGGAATCGGATCGGCATACAATGAAGAAGATTTTATAAATACATTAAAAACAGGTCATGTTAACTCAATAACTGTTTTTGCAAAATGCCACCACGGCTGGTCATATTACCCTTCCAAGGTCAATCCCATTCATCCGAATTTGAAATTTGACCTTTTATCGGCTCAGCTAAAAGCGTGCAAAAAAGCGGGCATACGCGCCCCGATTTATATTTCGGCAGGTTATGACGAAAAGGAAGCTGTAAAGCACCCCGAATGGATTGTTAAACCGAATCCTGATTTCAATCCCGATTTCAGCTTCCCGCATTATCAACTGCTGTGCATGAACTCACCATACCTGAATCTGCTTATCGAACAGGTTGAAGAGGTTATGCAGCTTTTTAACCCGGACGAAATATTCCTTGACATTTGCGGTGAAAGACGCTGTTATTGCGAAAACTGCATAAAAGGTATGAAAGAAGCCGGTCTTGACCCTGAAAGTGAAGAGGATCATGACAAGTATTCAATATTCGTTTATGCCGAATATTGCAGAAAAGTCCGTGAAGCTGTTGACAAATATAACAGCGAAACCGCGGTTTTTCACAACGGAGGCAATATAATCAGGGGCAGAAGAGACCTTGTTTCTTATGAATCTCACCTTGAGCTTGAAAGCCTGCCGACCGGCGGCTGGGGCTACGATCACTTCCCGATGTCAGCCGCGTATTGCAGAAATCTCGGAAAAGAATATCTTGGCATGACCGGAAAATTTCATGTCTCGTGGGGCGAATTCGGCGGATTCAAACACCCGAACGCGCTTATATACGAAACCTCGCTTTCTCTCGCACTGGGTGCCAAATGTTCAATCGGCGATCAGCTGCACCCGTGCGGTGAACTGAACAGCGCAACTTACAACCTTATCGGCAAAGCGTATAAGCTTGTTGAAGAAAAAGAGCCGTGGTGCGACGATGTGTCAAGCATAGCAGACATTGC
>JAILFM010000118.1 GCA_024697575.1 Clostridiales bacterium | reverse complement strand
TGTTGCATAGCGAAGAGTATAAACCGCGTTCTATATTGAATGAAATCCGTTTTCTGTTAAAATGTAAAAGTATTTTTTTAGGAAAAGAGGGCTTTTTATGTCAGGCGCAGTTAACAAAACCGAGCTGATTATTTTTATTGTTTATCTTGTGTTCATGCTCGGTATCGGCATTTATTTTTTTGTCAAATCAAAGAGTAACGGTGAAAAGGATTATTTTTTAGGCGGGCGAAGTATGGGTCCGTGGGTGTCGGCTCTTTCGGCAGGCGCATCAGATATGAGCGCATGGGTTCTTATGGGTCTGCCCGCTTCTATTTACCTTTACGGTATAGGTAAGTCATGGATAGCTATAGGGCTTGTTATCGGTTATGCCGTAAGCTGGCTTGTTGAAGCTCCGAGACTTCGCTCTTTTTCAATTGCGGCAAATGATTCAATAACCATTCCGCAGTATTTGTCAAACAGATTTTTAAGTAAAAACGGCGCAATCCGCGTTATCTGCGCTGTCATCTTTCTTATTGCATATACCATCTATGCCGCTTCAAGTATGAAAGCCTGCGGAACCTTATTCAATACCGTCCTGGGTATTGATTCGCAAAAGGCGATGTTCCTTGCTGCGGGAATTATTCTTTGCTACACCTTCCTCGGCGGCTTTAAAGCAGTATGCTGGACTGATTTCTTTCAGGGTATGCTTATGCTTTTGGCGCTTCTTTCTGCGCCGATATTTGCTCTTCTTGTTATTAAAGACACAGGTTCTTCCATTCAGCCCGGTCAGCTCCCCGAAGGCTACTGGTCGCTTTTCACAAACTGGAAGGATATTGTTTCCGGCCTCGGCTGGGGCTTGGGTTACTTCGGTATGCCTCACATTATAATAAGGTTTATGTCCCTTGAATCCACAAAATCGCTTAAAAAGAGCGCCAAAATCGGTATCACCTGGAATGTTCTTATCGTTATCTTCTCTGTTGCCGCCGGTTGTATAGGTCACCTGCTTCTCGGTGAGATTGAGGATTCATCAACGGTATTCATTCAGATGACTCGTCTTTTGTTCCCTGCCGCAATAGCGGGCATTGTTCTCACCGCTATTCTTGCCGCTTCAATGTCAACAGCCGACAGTCAGTTGCTCGCTTCGTCCTCCGCTTTTGCCAGCGATGTATATAAACCCGTTATCAGAAAGAACAAGGCGGGCGATAAGGAAATGCTCTGGGTCGGCAGAATAATTGTTGCGTTTATTTCGTTTGTTGCTGTTTTAATTGCATCAAATCCGAATTCAGGCACTATTATGAACCTTGTTGAAAACGCCTGGGGCCTTTTTGGTTCCGCTTTTTCGGCTGTCATCATTCTTTCACTTTATTGGAAACGCTTTAACTTTGCCGGCGCTCTTGCGGGCATTGTGTCCGGCGCTGCGGTTGATATTCTCTGGATTATTCTCCTAAAAGATACCGGGATTTATGAGATTATACCGGGTACAGCTGTCAGTGTTATCGCCGCGGTTGTTGTGACACTGATTACAAAAGCTCCGACAAGGCAGGTTGAGCAGTTATTTGAAGACGGCGTAAATAATTTATAATGTAATCCGTTTATATTCGCTTTCCGTATGGACCTTGTTTAAATTCAACAAATTGAAATATAAAATACAGCATATTGTACAAATCAAAAAAATGTACAATATGTTGTTATTTTTTGTTGACTTTTCCACCACATTTTGTTATTATTTCAAGGCTAAGTTTTTTGAAAGGATTTGCGATATGTACCAGGTAGTAAAAAGAGACGGCAGTGTAACCGAATTTAACATTACTAAGATTACAAAGGCCATTACGCAGGCGTTTGATGCGCTTGAAAAACAGTATCACCCGTCAACAATTGATTTTCTTGCCTTGAAGGTTACGGCAGATTTTGAAAGCAAGATTGATAATAACCTCATTGCCGTTGAAGATATTCAGGACAGCGTTGAGTATGTTCTTGTTCAGGCGGGTTTTGACGATGTTGCGAAGGCATATATTCTTTACCGCAAACAGCGTGAAAAAATCCGTAATATGAAATCAACCATCCTTGACTATAAGGATATAGTAAACAGTTATGTAAATATTACCGACTGGCGCGTTAAAGAAAACTCCACCGTTACATATTCGGTAGGCGGTCTTATTCTTTCAAACTCTGGCGCCATCACCGCCAACTACTGGCTCTCCGAAATCTATGATGA
>JAILFM010000102.1 GCA_024697575.1 Clostridiales bacterium | reverse complement strand
TTTATCCGGAAACAGCTGATTTTGCTGTTTCTTTTTTGTTTTCAGTGCCTCATACCTCATAAAATTCAGGGCTGTGCAAAAAACTATTTTGCTACAGCCCCGTTTTAATAAAACACTTACCAGATTTCTTTTGATTCAATATCGGAAAGAGCCGCTTTGGCAAAATCATCAAGAGCCATGGAGCCCACATCGCCTTCGCCGCGTTTGCGAACGCTGACAGTGCCCTCCTGAGTCTCCTTGTCGCCGACAACAAGCATATAGGGGATTTTCTGAAGCTGAGCCTCACGAAGCTTGTAGCCGAGTTTTTCGCTCCTGTCGTCAACCTCAACGCGAATACCGAGTGAATCCAGCTTCTCGGCAACCTCTTTGGCGTAGGGCTGATGTCTGTCCGCAATGGGCAGAACCTTAACCTGAACGGGCGACAGCCAGAGCGGGAATGCGCCGGCAAAGTGCTCCGTAATAACGCCGAGGAAACGTTCGACCGAGCCGAAAACAACGCGGTGAATCATAACCGGGGTGTGCTTTTCACCGTCCGCGCCGGTATATTCAAGATTGAACCTGCCGGGCAGCTGGTAGTCAAGCTGAATTGTGCCGCACTGCCATGTTCTGCCAAGGGAATCCTCAATATGGAAGTCAAGCTTCGGACCGTAGAAAGCGCCGTCGCCCTCGTTGATAATGTATGTTTTGCCGATTGAAGTTATGGCGTCCGCAAGAGCGCCGGTTGCTGCCGCCCAGTCCTCTTCGGTGCCGATATGGTCCTCCGGCATGGTTGACAGCTCGATGGTGTAGGGAAGCTTAAACATATCATAAACTTCATCAAACAGCCTTGCGATGCGGATAACCTCGTCCTTAATCATCTCGGGCGCAAGAAGGATATGCGCATCGTCCTGAGTAAAGCAACGAACGCGGAACATACCGTGAAGCGCGCCTGAAAGCTCGTTTCTGTGGACTTTGCCCAATTCGCCGTAGCGAAGAGGAAGCTCTTTGTAAGAATGCGGTTCAAGAGAATAGACCAGAATACTGCCGGGGCAGTTCATGGGTTTAATGGCAAAATCCTCGTCCTCGATAACGGTGGTGAACATATCGTCGTGATAATGCTCCCAGTGACCGCTCGTCTCCCAAAGAGAACGCTTCATAATCTGCGGGGTGGATATTTCAAGATAATCCCATTTTTTGTGAACGGAATGCCAGTAATCAATCAAAGTGTTTTTAAGCACCATACCTTTGGGCAGGAAGAAAGGCATACCGGGAGCTTCATCGCGGAATGCGAACAGCCCCAGTTCTCTGCCGAGCTTGCGGTGGTCGCGCTTCTTTGCCTCTTCAATGGCGGCAAGGTACGCTTCAAGATCCTCTTTTTTGGTAAACGCAGTAGCGTAAATACGCTGCAGCATTTTATTTTTTTCACTGCCGCGCCAGTATGCACCGGTGCAGGAAGTGAGTTTAAAAGCCTTAACTCTGCCGGTTGAAGGAATATGGGGACCGGCGCACAGTTCGGTGAATTCGCCCTGTTTATAGAAGCTGATGTTTTCGCCCTTATCGGCGTGCTCTTTGACAAGCTCAACCTTGTAGATTTCGCCGAGATCTTCATAATATTTAATGGCTTCTTCCGGTGTCATCTCGAATTTTTCAAGGCGAAGGTCCTCTTTGATGATTTTTTTCATCTCGGCTTCGATTTTTTCGAGGTCCTCCGGGGTGAACGGGCTGTCAACATCAAAGTCGTAGTAAAAGCCGTTGTTGATTGACGGACCTATTGCAAGCTTTGCCTTCGGGAAAAGACGCTTGACCGCCTGAGCGAGAACATGCGAGGCAGTGTGGCGGTAGGTACGCTTGCCGTCTTCATCGTCAAAAGTGACGATTTCAAGCTCACAGTCGTTGTTAATCGGGGTGCGAAGGTCCATAACCTCGCCGTTGATTTTCGCTACACAAGCCGCTTTGTAAAGACCCATGCCGAGGTCTTTTGCTATCTGTTCAGCGGTAATGCCGCTCTCATATTCCTTGACGGTACCGCCTTTAAGAGTAATGTTAATCATTTTGCCAACCTTTTCTTTTTTTTGCAAACTCCCTCTCCCTTAAACAGGAGAGGGAGTTTGTGAGTATTTGATCAAAGCCTTTAAGTATTTATTGGACTATTGTTTTGTTGAGTCTGAAGAGGATTCTGAAGAAAGCAAGGAGTTTCGCAAAGAAATCCTGTTTAACCCTGACCTTTTCTCTCTCGCAGCTGAGGACCCCGGTTTTGCCCACGGCGCAGACGGCAACGGTGAAGTTGCGGGTCGGGGCATTGACAGTGCAGGTGCCCTCGGCGTCGTCAACGGTGAAGTTGAGGTCTTTGCCGTCCTCATTCTTAACGCTCCAGACAAGGTTGAGAGTCGCGGGGTCAACCTTTGCCCTGAAGGTTATGGACTGTTTGTATCCGATTGACTTGCCGTCATAAGCCGACTTGTTGATAATCTCAACTTTGCCGGTCTCAGCGGGTTCATCGGTGCCGCCCGGATTATCGTTATTTCCACCGGGATTGTCATTGTTACCGCCGGGATTGTCATTGTTGCCCGGATCATCATTGTTCCCGCCCGGGTTGTCGTTATCATCACCCTGATTTTCGGTTGTGATAAAGCCCGCGTTAAGGGTAAGGACAGCTTTTATGAGTTTGATATTTGCATTTGTCAGGGTCTTGACTGCCGAATAGGATGAAAGAATATCTTCATTATCCTTCGGAGTGCCGTTGATGTTTGTGCCGTCGTCCTCTTTTTCGATTGTGAACTTCGGCACACCGATGATGAGGACACCGGTACTGGTTTCTTTAACCATGGCACCCTCGGCGTGGTCGGTATTAAGGTAACCGGACTGACGGGCAACAACAAGAACGCTGTCGCTGTCAAGATAGCCTGCGTAGAACTCCTTTTGCTCCTGACTCATAGCGATATCAACACCGCGGTAAACAAGAGCATTACCGTCGGACCTGATGACCTCAACCTCTTTTGTGCCGGCGCCGCCGACAGCATCAAACAGGTTTTTAGCTCTGATTTCGTCGCCATCCTTGTAGATAGTTGTGAAGACTGCGCACGCCCTCTTAGATGAGTCACCGTCGGCAATAAACGCCCTGATGGGCACTTTCATGCTCACGAGATTCTCTTTATTGACCTTAAATGAGATTGTCTGAACAAAGTCAGTCTTGAAATTATCAAAGGCAATTTCGCCGTTCCTTGTCGTCGCCTGCGTGGTATTTGTGTAATCCGCCTCAGCAAGCGAATACATAGGACTCAGGGTCTGTTCGGCGGTTATGTAGCGGCCCGCGCTGTCCGTACGGAAGGTATAGATAGCGTCACTCTCTGAGTTAATCTCATTCAGAAGAGCTTTTATGTTCTCACTTTCATAAACAGGGGCAGAATATTCAATCGCCGGGTTTGAAGTTTCTTCTGTGTATGATTGCGGATCCCCAATCAAGATAAAACCCTTTTTGTAGGTATATACACATTTTGTGACTTTACCGCTGTTGTTAATCGAATACACAAACTTTTCTTCGCTGCGCTGGTAATAACCTTCATAAACTGCATTTGATGATTTGACAACAATAGTGCTGCCGTCGGATTCATTTTCATCAACATAAAGCCCGGGATCGGATGTATTCAGATTTCTTACCCGCATTGCGTTGTCTATGAAGCTTCCGTCTGAATAGGTCCGTTTGGCGATAAGCTTCCTCTCACTGAGTACGGCGTCGCCGACGCCGGTGGCGTAGTAACTGAAAGTCGGGGTGTGGTCGCCTTCCACGCTGTATTCCGGGGAATTGTCGGCATATTTAACCTGATAAGATGTGGAAACATCGCTGTCATACGCTTTGAAGGTAATGCCTTCGACTTTCGGCTCACTGCCGGCATATGAGAAGGTGTAGGTGTTCTTGCCGGATGAGCCCTCCATATAGACAGCGTAACCGTCGGCAATGTTGTTGTTCCACGAAAGAGCCGTATCGGTGAAGAAGTTTTCAACCCACATTGCTCTGATGGTGTCAACCGAAAACTCTTCAATAACTCTGTTGAATCTTTCGGTAGTTTCGCTCGTAAGTGAAAGAGCGTCAAAAGAAATTGTCTGCTGACTTTCACCCTGAGTGTAGGTTACGCCCGTGAGCTTTGAAGCCGCGTTATAGTTAAAGTTAAACAGAGCGCCGTCTTCAACCGCAGCGGCGGATATAATCGAGCCGTCTGTCGGTGAACACGCGAAGGCGAACACTTCATCGCCGGTGTCCGCGTCAACCGCAAACTGAACTCTGCCGAGGTCGTCATATTCAAGTTCAAAGTCTCTGCCGGACATACCCGGGAACGCCTTGACAACACCGACTATGGTATCAACATTATATATTGTCGACTTTGCGTACTGAGCTTTGCCGTATTCGTCGGTGTAATAGCTGTACCTGTCAACATCGCCGCCGAAGGTATATGTATGGTAAGAACCGTTGTTAGCAAGCTGACCGTGGCTGTTGATACGCTGCCAGCCGACGAAGGTATATCCCTGGCGTCTCGGAACGGGGATTCTTATCGAAGTGCCGTAATCCTTTGTGTAGAGATAGGTCGGGTTATCGTCAACGTAGCTGTCTCTGTAATCGGTATAAAGCTTGTAATAGGGGCTGCCCGGAAGGGTTGACCATTCATCCGGCGCCGCCGTGCCGTAATAGTTCCAAGTGCCGCCGTTGGGGTTAATAACAAGGTGGTTCTTGCCCTTTGACCAGCTGGCGACAAGAGTAATGTCATCACGGTATCTGAAAACGCGGGTAACGGCAAGAATGGAGCCGTCCGGCTGCCTGTATCTGTCCGCATAGGGGCCGGTCTCATCATAATACTGCTTCTCTTCATCAAAGCGGTAATATTTGACCCTTTCGCCGTTTTCAATCCTTACGCCGAGATATTCAGCGTCAAAGTATCCGGCAAAGTCATAGCCGGTTCTTTCCGGAAGGTTAATGATAGGATATTCGTCGCCCCAGCGGATAATTACGGAAGTTGTATCATTCTCAACGGGGCTGGTTGCGCCGTTACGGTCAAAGGAAACTTTATAGTCCGCACACGCCCAGTGAGCGTAGAGGACAAAGCCGCCGGCAGGTTCGGTGAACTTATCCCAGACAGTCTGAACCGTTTCGCCCTCTTCATTAACTTCAGAATACATTTTGCCGTATTCGTCAATGTACTGTCTGCCTGCCGAAACGCCGCTCTCGTCCCAGTAGCCGATGCAGTCATATGACGGAGTATTGTCCGTTCTGCTGCCGTCGTCCGTTCTCGGAAGACCGACTGTGATTGCCTGACCGCCTCCGGCGGGCAGTATAACGGGCGAATTATATGTAACGGTAATCTGCCTGACGGCTTTTTCAAATGTTCTTTCAACATTCTGCTGCGTTACCGCATTGTAATAAACATAGTTATATTCGCCGTCTTTATTGACAATATTGCTCTCACTGACGCTGAACGCGCTGCCTTTGTATGACATGAACTGAACGCCGGTCTGCCAGTTAAGAGTAACAGTGTATTTTTTCGGAGTCCAGCGGGCATAGAGAGTAATATCCCTGTTGCCGTTTGAACTGATTGTCGCCAATGTGTTGTCGGCGTTAAAGGTGTTGTTATCGGAAATATTCGTTCCGTAAACGGCTCTGTAGCCGCCGGTTTTTTCGGTGTACCAGCCGGCGAAATCATAGCCGTCATAAGTCGGCAACGGTTCAACGGTATTTTCAGCGAATACGCTGACACCTCTTTGATACTGAAGTTTGGGCAGATTGCCCTTGTTTGTCTCAGGGTCAAAATAATCCTTAAGGCTCGCGGTATCCACATACTGCGGATCCGATGAGGTGTAGGTAAGGTTAACCACCTTTGACTTGGCGGCGTAATCAACAGTCTTTCTTTCGCCCGCGTCGCCGACCTTATAGTCAAATATACTTATGTTAAAGTGGTTATCGAAATCATCCGGAAGATTCGGTTCAAGAATAACCTTCGCGGTGTGCCAGTGGGCATAAACCGTAATATCGGAAGCGATGTCATAGCGGGTTGCGCTTTCCTCGGTGATGGCATAAAGTCTGCCTGTAGCGTCAACCGGTGCTAAGGAACTGTCGCCGAGGACTTCGTCAAGCTTTTCGATGCCGATTGATTTGCCCTCAGTGAAGGTATATATCTCGCTCAGAGCGTCGGCGCCGACTACGCTTTCCTCCTCCGTAACATCCGGGTCGGGGTAGGAATACCAGCCGTCAAAGAGATATTTGCTGTCCGTAATCTCGGGCTTCGGAAGAGTCAAAAAGCGGGATCCGAAGCTCACCTTGCCGTCAGCCACCGGGGTTCCGCTGGCGGTGATTACGCGCGTATCGTGGGGATCGTTTTCTTCTAAAGAATAGGTGACGGTATATTCGTGCGGCCTCCAGCGGGCGATAAGAGTGTTTGTTCCCAGAGCGAAAACAAAGCTGTTGCCGCTGAATTTAACAAAGCCGTTTTCATCGAAGGTGAAATTATCCGTTTTGCCGCTGATGGCGGACGTCAGGTCCTCCATTCCCGACGCCGACCACTGCCAGCCGAGGAAATCATAACCCCTTCTGAGCGGGTTGATAATCACCCTTTGCGAATAATAGTCGGCGCTGATTGCCTTGTCCGCTCCGCTGTTTTCAACCGTGTCCGTGATATAAAACGTGTTGACTGTCACGGCGGCAGAGCTTGTAAGGCTGATATCGAAGGAATGGCCTACCTGAGCAGTAAAAGTGAAATCCAGCGGCGCGTCGATATAAGCGGGACCGACAAGGTCAAATGCGGACTTGTCACTGCCGTCGTCCGCCAGGAGCCAATATGTAACGTCGGGAATTTCCTCAGTCGGTTTTGTCTTGTAGAATTTGTATTCTGTATCGCCGTCCCGGAACACAACGTCAAGAGTGCCGTCCGTCTCGAGGCGGATCCTGTACTGTTTACCGGTGCCGAGGTCGGCTTTGACAGCGCCGTAGCCGGTATGGGCAGCCTTTGTGCTGACAACAGCCCCGGGCATATCGCCGGCAAGGGGTGTGTAGGAATAAGTCACACCGCCCAGCTGAGCCGAGCTTTTACCGTTAGCGAAATAAAGGATGTTATTATTAAAGGTCGCGTCGGAGTCACCGCCGTCGTTAACATTCAGAATCTGCTGAACCGGAGTCCAGTGGGCGTAAAGGGTTGTGTCCGCGGCAACACGCCAGTAGAATTTATTATCACCGGAATTATTTTCATTGGGAATATAGGCATTATAATAAACATCCGGATACTGTTTGGGTCTATTAATTGTGTTGCCGGTGAAGGCGTCAGGGCAGAACTCACCGTTGGAGTCAAAATACTTTGTGCCGCCTTCAGGCGCGCCGTACCAGCCGTCGAAGGTGTAGCCCGCCCTTACGGGGACTTCAATCGCCGCCGAGGCGGAAATAAGGTTGCCGTTGTCATCTTCCACACGGGCGCTCATATTTGTCGCCTCTTCATTATAGCGGACCTTGAAAGCGGTGAGCTTATGAGAAGCGCTGTCGCCGGCGTTACTCGAATCGCTGTTGGCTTTGACTATCTCCGTCTCACCGAAGATGCCGTCTTTGTCGTTATTATTAACGTCAAGGGTAACGGTCGAAACCTTCGGCTTCCATCTGCCGTAAAGGGTATACTGCTGTTCGATGATAGTGGAATAAGAGTTCTCGTTAAAATCATCATTTCCAATCCAGTTTTTGCTCACATCGTTGGGTGGGTCCTTTGTGTCTAAAAGAACATCGTTGGCGTTGACCCAGCTTTGAACGCTGGTCAGGGTATTTGTCGATGCGTCGTAGTTATATGCCGGAACGCCGTCCCATCTGTCATAACCGGTGAAATCATAGCCGGTACGCTCGGGGATAACGGCTGCGACATCGTCCGGTACGGGCAGCATCTGACCAAAGACGGCGATGACGCTGTGTTCCTGATGGTCCGCGAAACCCTCGCCATCATTGGCAGTGTCCTTGGGATAGGCGCTGAGCCTTATCTGGTATTTTCTCGGCTGCCATTTGGCATAGACGGGAGTCGCGTTCTGAGACGATGGCAGAGAATAGACGACAGTGTTCGTCGCGCCCAAAACGGCGTCGGGGTCGATATCCGTGCTGTTGATATCCGAAGTCCAGCCGGCGAAGTTGTAGCCGGATCGGGTGGCGTAAAGAGGAGTTGTCCCTTGAACATACATTTTTGCGCCGAGGGTCTTCCACTCGGTCTGAGTGCCGGTAAGCTCCGTTGAGCCGTTCAATATTTTTATGCCGTCGGTATTACCGGCGTTCTTAAGCGATTTTCTGAACTCGACCTCAACGCAAAGAGCGTCAATCGAATCCTGAAGAGACTGAGCGAGGTCGTTCATCTCATCCTGAGAGTCGTAATCGGAAGAAACAGTACCGTCAAGCTTTGTGAGGACTTTGACCGCGTCTGAATAGGCGGCGCAGAATGCGCTCCACTTGCTCTCCGTCCTGTCGGTGTTGAAACGGCCGGAGGTCAGAACAACATTGCCGCTGCCGTCGCTCACCGCGCCGTTAACGCCGAACTGACCCATAAGGAAGGTTGCACGGTTGACGGCGGAGCGAAGAGCACCTTTGTCAAATGCGGTCACCCTCAGGGGGCAGAAAACAACTGTCTGGGCATCGTAATTGCCTTCAGAACCTTTTAACTCAGTTACAAAATAGAATGTTTCGTTCCTGGGCGCTCTGTCAATCGGGTTTATCCACTGATCACCGGCGGAGTACGAACTCGTCTGAAAAAGGATACCAAGGTTCATATACGTACCATAGTCTGAACCGTACTTCTTATAGTCAGAGTCATCTCTGTACGCGCCCTGATAGTAATAGGTCGACAGACCTATCGCTCTGCATTCATTTTTTTTATGGTCTTCACAGTCCGTGATCATCGTTCCGCCTTTAAGGTTCGGAATATCCTTTATGCTGGCATAACGCGACGAATCAACGGTAATCAGTGAAGTGTAACCCGTAACATCCACACCGCACGTATCCCTTGTTACACCGGTCTCATGGTTGGTATATCTGACGGATCTTTCATATCCGTTTGAATTCGCATCACTGCCATGAAGCCAACCATCCGAATTGTGATGACCGCCCACGATACCCACACCGCGAACTAAGGGCTGAAGATAATACTCAGTGCTCTGATTGTCACCGGTTCCGTGTGTTTTCGGGTATTGGTAACCGTCACCGTCAGGGTCTACTGGTGTGTTTCTCCCTACTCCGGTTGAATTATCATAGCCGTGAACACCCTGCCACCAGGAAATTTGAGCGGAAAAAACATCATCTGCATTAAACAAGCCTGAATGCTTGGCACGACCAGCGCCGCCCGCCACCTGATAGTAGGGGTTATAGACATAGGTATATGCATAAGCCTTCCTGTTCTGAGTCTCGGTTAGAATGTTGCCCTCTTCATCGAGTTTATAAAAAGTCTCCTTGTACGACAGAGTCCAGCGGATAAAAGCGACCTCGTATTTTTTTGTCGAGCCGGAAAAGCTGTGGGTGTAAGGCACGGAATTAGCGTCCGACCCGCCGCCGCCCGCGCTGACATTAATTGAATAATCACTTGAGGAATATGTCTGGGTCATGGCTCCGTTCAGCATTTCGGCGGCGATGCCGTCAACAGTACCGGTGCCGACATCAACATATATACGACCTGTGGTTTCGTTGTTAATCGCTCTTGCGGACCCGTCAGTGTTGTTATTGACAAAAAACTGGAAGGTGTAGTTGCCGCTGCCGTTCACCTGAGGGTTCAGATAAACAGCCTCCGGAACAACGAACTTAATCAGCGGAGCGGCGTCAACATGCTCAACGGCAGTTTTGAGCGCGTCCGTATTCATCTCGGAACCGGACGGAAAATCGTTATCATTGAGCTTCCTTGCCGCTGTCTGGGCGTTGAAAAGAGCAGTCTTCAGCTCAAGGTTCTGTGAACCGCCTTCATAATAAATATAAGCGGTGTTATAGGCGTCCCTGAAAGCGGGGTAGGAATCCCACCTTGACCCCGCGGGCTTGATACAGTCCTTAAAAGTAAATTCGGACACATCAGCCGCGGCGGCGGAAAGGGAGACAAGCCCCGAAACTCCCGCGCCTGCCGACCCGAAAAGAATCAGCGAAGCGAGCAGGACGGAAAGAACCCGCCTGAAAACGCCGTTATGATATATTTTTCTATTCACAGTAACCCCTCCTTAAAAAGGTAAAGAAACAATCAAATTCATAAATGAAAAAGATAGATGTTATTTTTAGATAGACTTCCACGGTCATCTTAACACATAAAAAAAGAAAAATCAATAAAAAATATATTAAGTTCCCAAATCAAATCTCTAAACTGAATTAACTTTGAGAATTTATAAGGTCACCTTCCTCGTAAGTCCTCCTAAAAATATATTGACAAGGTTACTTTTGTGTAATACTCTTTAAGGGGTGAACAGATAAACAGAGGTAACTGTGTTCAAGACGATTTTCCTGAGGTCAGGAAAATCGTGAAAGCCGGCGTCGCAGAAAAGTCCAAAATAAGACAGGGAACCGTCCCCTGTCTTTACTGTCTTTACGAAAGGAAAGCCATGTTTAAATTAAAATCAATTTTCTGCCTTATACAGGCGTTTCTTCTCATCGTTTCGCATTTTTCACTTTACGATTCAAATTTCAAAAGATGGATGGACAGAGGAGCTATGGCAGTAACGTCGGTAACGGATTTTTCATTTGAAACTTTAACCGCCGAAGACACCGCCGTCACCGAAAGCGAAAAGGCTAAATGCCGCGTGTGGTATAAAGAAAACATCTTGACAGCCGGAAACCCCGCCTATGGCTTTAAAGTCAACGGCAAAAGTTTGAGAAAAAGCATTGAAAATTGGGACATTACCGTCGGTGAAGAAAGCCGGGAGGGCGAATACCGCCGCTTTGGCAAAACGGCGTTTATTACCCTTAAAAGCAAAAAGTCGCCCCTGACAGCGACAGTCGAAGCGACGATATATGAAAAATACGCGACCTGCGAGTGGACGGTATTTATTGAGAACACGGGCGAAAGCAATTCGCCTGATGTGAGCGAATTTTACGCCGCGGACTTTACCCTTGACACGGGGATAAGCGACATTTATTTCAGCAAGGGGAGCGAGCCCGACTCAAGCGACTTTGAACTGATGAAATCCGCCGTATGCCCAACGCCGATGGTCTTCAACGCCAACGGCGGCAGGAGCGAATCGTGGCTGCCGTTTTTCAACATCAGTGGCAAACACGGCGGCGCTGTTATCACCAACGGCTGGACCGGGCAGTGGTATTCCGCCTTCCGTCAGGGTCTCGGCGGCGTTGCGGTGAAGGAAAAGCAGGAATTTTTCAAAGGCTGTTTGACCCCGGGCGAAAAGGTGCGCTCACCCCTTGTCTCCATCACATTCTATGAAAACAGCAACCCTCTCAAGGGCTTTAACTCTTTTCGCCGCTGGATGACTGACTGTGTTTACACCGAAAGTGCAAACTGCCTGACCTGCACCCTTTTGGGGGGCGAATTCGATTTATCCACGGACAAGCAGTTCATTGAAAAAATCAATTCATATGACGAAGAGACCTGCCAAAGGACAGACTACCTGTGGAAGGACGCGGGCTGGTATCAATACAGCGAAAGCTGGTGGGACGGTGTCGGCAACTGGACGCCCGATCCGGCAAGATTCCCGGACGGTTTTGCCGGCGTAGCCGAAGCGGCTGAAAAAAGAGGGATGAAGTTCCTTCTGTGGTACGAGCCGGAGCGCTGCTGCAAGGGCACCGAGGTGTATAACGAGTGCAAAAAGCACGACGGCTGGCTTATAGAAAAAAGCGATGAGGTGAACATGGTCAACCTCGCCTTTGACGGCGCGTGCGACTACCTGGGCTCGCTTATCGCGAACTCGATAAAGGATAACAAGGTCGGCCTTTACCGTCAGGATTTTAACTTTCAGCCGCTCGCCATGTGGCAGAAAGCGGACAAAACTCTTTGGGGAAACAGAGAAGGCTTTGAAGAAAACCACTATGTGACAAACCTTTACCGCTACCTTGACACCCTTCTTGAAGTCAATCCCGGGCTTGTTATTGACAACTGCGCCAGCGGCGGCAAGCGTCTTGACCTTGAAATGAGCCGAAGGAGCATACCGCTGTGGCGAACGGATTACAACTGTTCAGACGCGCAGGGTGTCATTAAGCCGGACGCTCTGGAAAGCACGCAGTCGCAGACATACGGCCTTTCATTCTGGCTGCCGCTGAGCGGCTCCGGTCTTAACGCCTTTGGCGAATATGCGCACCGCTCGCTCATCACCGCCTGCACACAGAGGGTCGGCTATGAAGAAGTAAGGCAGTATATGGATAAATACTACTATCCGCTCACATGGGGCGCAAGGGACACCGAAAAATATCACGCCATGCAGTTCGGCGACGGTGAAGAGGGATTCGCGCTGATTTTTAAACGCGAGAATGTGAAAGAAAACACATACCGCCTTGTACTGAGCGGACTTTCGCCCGAAAAGATATACACTTTGACGGATTTCGATTCATTTAATCCCGCAGTCACCAAAAGCGGCAAGGTTCTGATGCAAAGCGGCGTTGAGATAAAAATAGAGGAAACGCCGAAAGCGGCAATTATCGTTTATAAAGAAGCGTATTGAAATATTTGCCGCGGTATGATAGAATAACCCGCAGAAAAAACTGACAGGAAATATGAATATGAAAAATTATTTTAACAGACTTTTTGAAAACACTCCGAAATACCGGTTCGCCATATGGTGGTTCTTCAGGCTTTTGATGATTTACGCGTTTATCGCAAGCTTTTTCAGAAAACCGTTTGACATAACAGACCCGCTTCAGGTGGGGGCAAATTTTCTTTGCATGTTTGTTTGGGAAATATTCATGCTCTTCCCCGAAAAAAGCTGTTTGAGATATATCAAATCATCCGTTCAGACTTTTCTGATAATCGGCATATTCGCCGGCTCATTCGGCGGAAAGTTCCTCAACCTTTACTACGATTTCAGGTGGTGGGACATTATCCTGCACACTATCGGCGGCGGGGCGTGCGTTTTCTTCGGCTATGAAATCTGCAGTGCCATTGAAAAAAGGGACAACAAAAGAGCGCCGATGACAATGGTGTTTCTCTGCTCGCTGGGTTTCTCGTTCTTCGCGTGCGCGGGGTGGGAGCTGTTCGAATTCACCTTTGACCAGATTGCCTGCAAAGCCGCCGCTGCCGCGGGGGATATATACAAAGCCGGCGACGCCCAGCACTGGAGCAGAGTTTTAGCAGAGGGCACGCCGAAAGCGGCAACGCTTTTCAACCCATATTTCGATGACCGTTGGGGTTTGATGGACACCATGGCGGACAGCGTGCTTAACGCAATCGGCGCTGTGATTTCAATCATTTTCATCAAGATATTCCCGTACAGACACAAATAATTTTTTATTCCGCCATTTATTCCGCCAAGTAATGGCGGAATAAATGGCGGAATAATTACCGGCAACAAAACAGCTTTAAAAATGAAAAAGACTGTTTTTCAATTGCTTTTATCTGTTTGCTTTTCGCTTAAATGAGTTGTATAACAAGAGGGTCATGATAATGGAGACTGTAACACTCTATCACGGTTCGCCGAATCAAACATTGTTCCCGACTTTCGGATTGGGCGAAGAAAAGCATGATTATGGTAAAGGCTTGTATCTGACCCCAAATATTGAGCTTGCCAGAGAATGGGCTGTCTGCAACGGAACCGATGGCTTCCTTTACAAAATTGAGCTTAATCTCAGTGGCTTGGTGTTGCTGAATTTTGATGAATGCGATCCATTGGCTTGGATTGCCGAGCTGATGAGCCACAGGGATGCAGATACTTCTATAAGATATAAAAGATTTGCGCCGAAGTTTATTGAAAAGCACAAAATCAATGTGTCACATTACGACATTATTAAGGGGTGGCGTGCCGATTCCTCATATTTTCTAATTGCCAAAAAGTTTGTCCGGGATGAACTGGATGCAGCTCTTTTGCAAGAAGCATTAAAACTCGGCGATTTAGGAATACAGTATTGTATTAAATCTTCGAGAGCTTTTGAAAAAATTCATCACCCTTTCGAACCGATAGAAGAGGTCAGAAAGGAACTATATCTGGAAAGATACAACACCAGAGACAGCAAAGCCAGAAAGAATCTGTATGAACTGATGAATTCAGAGAAAAATACGCTGACGGACACTTTCAGCAGATACATATAAGGAGACAAGATGGATTATTACATAAATGATCTGGCGGAAGAAACAGGAAAGCTGTTTGAATATTGGGCGGAAAATCATATGGATATGGACGCCATGGTAACCGGATATATGACCTCTTCATTCCGGGAAAATGCAGATAAGCGATATGCAAAATTCTGCACACAAATGTGGTATGATATGGCTCAGCAATTTGAAGGTATTAAGGGTGAAACGGCTTATGATACGGTACTGTGCGACTGGCTTGGCTGTTTTTATACATATTTGCAGGCGTATACTCACAAAAGCAGTAAAGATGTTATTCGTAAGTACCCGTTTAAGACGATGTATGCACAATCCAATGCGCTCCACGATCTTGACATGGCTCTGGCGGTAAAGAAGGTTGCAGGATGAACGGGAATATTATTTGTTTTCATAACCCGGATGAAGAATACGGCTATTTAAGCAACTGGTATCCGTCGAGTTTTGTCATTGAAGGTGTAGAGTTTTCTTCAATGGAGCAATATATGATGTATAAGAAAGCCGTATGCTTTCGTGATGCAGGAATCGCTTCACAAATTATGAAAACAGATAATGTCGCCGAAATAAAGCAACTTGGCAGGCATGTGTCGGGATATGATGATCGTATCTGGAGCGGCATAAGGCAAATCGCTGTATATGAGGGCTTGCAGGCAAAATTTATTCAAAATGCGAATCTGAAAGAAAAATTGCTTTCAACAGGCAACACGGTTTTAGCTGAATGCGCTGTTAAAGACAGCATTTGGGGCATCGGATTATCAATGACCAATCCCGACCGGTATGATATGAGCAAATGGCAAGGTCAGAATCTGCTCGGGTTTGCTCTGATGATGGTGCGTGAAAAACTATTCAGGCAATAAAAAGGTGCCACCCACCGGTGACACAGTTAAACTCAGTCAATCATTTGCCGTTGATTTTTAAAAAATCGGCGAAAGAGCCGGTTTTGACAACCGAGGCAAGGGCGGCGTAAGCTCCCGTGAAGTCATTTGACGATATATCCACATTACCGCATTGCAGGGCCGCCTCAATGCGGTTTTTTCTTTCCCCTGCCGTGATTGAATTGCCTTTAAAGGTAAGAAAATCCGTAAAGGATATATAGAGTATTCCGCCGGTGAATGAAGTAAAGGTATTGGCGGTAATTTCAATATCTTTAAACAAAACTGAGTCGGAAGAACCGGGCTCGCTCACGAGCGAAACCTGCCGGTTTAAGGGGGAAGCACCGCATTTTTCAAAAATATTGCCGGTTATTTTTATACCGGAAACTACCGGTTCATCATTTTTTTCTTCAGGCGGTTTATAAGCCGATATTTTTATCCCGTCTCCCCGTGTTTCGCAAAGTCTGTTGCCGGAGCAAAGGCAAAAACCGGCTTTCAGCTCAATACCGGCTTCGCCGGAACAGAACACAGAGTTGTTTTTGATAACGCCTTGAGCTGTAAGGGCTCCTTTTTTTTCGGCATTTTCACACTTCGCTTCGGTCCTGACAGTCACGGCGGTACCGGCGGTGAAAGAAAAATCACTGTCTTCAATATGGAAAAAGCCTTTGGCGTTATCAATATAAACGCCGCCGTTCGCCGACGAAACAAGGTGCTTCCTTTTTTCCGCGTCGGTTTCGCCGACAGCGCAGTGAAGAAGCTGAAAATGTGACGCTCCGCCGCTGAAAGAAAAGGCGCGACCGGTGCAGGATAAAACCGCGACATTACCGAAAGTGATATTTTCGCTTTTTTCCGTCACTTCAAAAACAGCCGTGTTTTCACGGTAATGAAACGCCGTAACGCTCATACCGTCGCGAAGGAAAGACAGGCAGCCGTTATGGCTTAATCTGAGAGTATCCGCGCCGATTTTTTCAATCCCGGTGATTTTGCCGTCGCCGTCGGTAAAATAAACACTGTCAAAGTAAGTATCCCGGCTTTGGATACCGGCAAGAACAGAATGCTTGCTTATTTCATCTTTTTCAAAAAACTCAAGGCACAAACTGCCGCTTTGAACATTTTTCACTTTTGCGGGGTCCGCAACAGCGCCTTCCCCGTCCCAATCGACGGTAAGGTCTTTGATTTCAAGGCAGAAGCAGTTTTTTATCCTTGCAAAGCCGCCGGGCTGTGAAAGAGTGAAAACGGAGCCGTTGCCATTAATGACAATATTTTCACAACCGTCAAAATCAACGCCGCCGGGGGAGGAAAACCGGTAGTTTCCGCCGTCAATGAACAGAGCCGTTCCGGGGTTGTCTTTAAGATACTGCGCCGCCGCCCTCAAGCCGTCGGTATTATCCGTAAGTAAGGGGCTCATCCCGAAATACGACGCTCTGATAGTTTTCACATTCGCAATATCGGGGCGTTCAATATTAAATTCACCGCCGGGGCAGCTGATTTTATCAACGGGCATTGTTTTTTCTCCGTTTGAATTATTGCATTTATTCTTTGTTGATTAACTCAAGACATTTTTTGGCTTCTTCAAGGGTATCCGAGCCGCTGCACGGCGAGGGGTCGACGGTAGAAAGCCAGTTTTTTTCAAAAGACGCGCAGCTTCTGCCGAACAGGCCGGAGGAATACTCATTCCTGCCCTCAAGCTGTTTTTTGGTCTTTGTGGAAAAAGCGAAACGGCTGCGGAATTTAAGGGCGAGCAGTTCAAAAAAACTCTGCCAGCGCCTTGCGTAATAGGTGCCTACAACGCCGCCCCACTCCTTCCAGGCGTAGTCATAATTAACAGGCGCGGCAATCGGACCCCAGACAGTGATAAGAGCGAGAAGGTTGAGCTCGTAATTTTCTTTGTCTTTATCATTCAACGCGAGCGCTCCCGCCTGCCTTAAATGCTCGTTAAGGGTAAACTCCCCTCTTGTCAAAAGCAGGGAGTCAATGCTTTCGCAAAGGGCGAGAAAAGCGTTTGACGAACGCTCAAAAAGCTGAACATCCCTTTTGTTAAAGCCCTCAACGGCATTGTGATAATACTCGTGAGCTTTGTTACTCAGGCACTGCCTTGCAACGTCACACACATCAAAAAGGTAGCCTTCGCCTTTAGCGTACTTTGCAGAAAGAAGAAGTGAGAGCGCTTCATTAAGAACACTGGTGTCATAGGGAATTTCACTTTTATCAAAAGGAGCGGTGTGTTCAAGGTCGGTGCACGGCCTTGCGGCGATAACGCTCATTATTTCATCGTCGCTTTTGGACGAATAACAGCTTTCATACAGCTTTTTCGCGGCGTCCTTAAGGCACAGTTCCCTTGAGCCCCAGCGCCTTTCGGCGTAATCCTCAAGCCACTGCAGGGGATTAACCTTTTTATCGCTTGTGAGCATTTCAAACGCCAGGTCATAATACAGCGGATTTTGATAAAGCCCTTCGGTGAATATACCGACACCGCGGCAGTCCCCCGGCAAAGTAAGAAACTTGTTTTCCGCCAAAGAATCCAGCGAGCCGTGAAGGCAGGTTCTGTTGCCCTTTGAGTGAGTCGCTCCGGCAACGTAGCCGAAGCCCTCAAAGCGGTCTGTGCCGGCTAAGGCGATGCTCTGAGTGTCAAAAACCACAGCCCTTTCCTTGGGAATTGCGGCGGCAAAGCCGCTCCTTGCGCACTCGCTGTGAATTACCATAACGCACTGCGGGTCAAAGCTTTCATAGAGATTCACAAGAGCCTTGCCGAAACGGTAAAGATAATTTTTTGATTTGACCGGTACCTTTGCGTCATAAAACGGGTCGCAGGTATAACAGTGATAAGCGCCGAAAAGCTGGCGCTGTTTTTCAAGAAGAGCTTTGCCGAATTTTAAAAACAGAGGATCATCAGGGTCACACACAAAGGTGAATCCGAAGTTCTTCCACGAGTCGACAATGTTCAGATGAAGTTTCGGATAAAGCTTTTTTATGCTTTTGGGCAAAACGCCGGTAAAACCCGGCTGAACGGGAGTCATACCAAGAGACACCATTCTGTCGATTATTTTTTTGCCCAGAACAACCCGGCTTTCGATATATTTGACGTCGGTCAGGCTGAAATAACCGGTAACATTATTTGTCACCTGCCTTGGCCAGAAAGCGGGGCCGCTCAGATATGAAAGAGCGCCGGTTTCGCTGTATTTGAAATCGCGCATTGTGTAATACCACACAGCTTCGCTCCCCACAAGGCAAAGAGGCATATTGATGCCGTTCATGGCGAGAAAATCAATTTCTTTCTCCCACTCCTTCCACTGCCAGAAGGCGGTCGAATATGAATATGTGCCGTAGCTGAAGGCGGCACGAATCTTTTGCCTGACGGTCTTTTGCATTGAGCCTTCAAAAATGACGGCTTTTTCAACGCCGTTTGCGTTGCCGCCGCAGTTGGAAATATTGACGCGGCAGTATTTTTTAAGATAGTCATAGTAGCCCATCGCCTGACTCAAAGGGCTGTCGCCGCAGATAACGACCTTCCCGTCCTCGCAAAAAACTTCATAATGATTAAGACCCTGCTCACTGTCAACGGTGCACAGGGTGAAGCTGTCGGCAATTTTCGGAGTGTTTCTGTAAATTAAATCCTTCATTTCTTCTCCGTATCGCCGAACTCGGACAGGTAGAATATAGCCGTCCATGTAATCAGCCCGGCAAAAATCATAATCTCCGCATTCTGAAAACCTGCGAACCTGACTGAGTCAATGTTGACAACCGTACCGACGATTGACTGTATAAGTCCGCCTCCGGAAAGGGCTTTGACAACATTGATATTGCCGGATGTGAACTCAGCCGCGACAGATTTGAAAACGATGTTCGCGGCAATAATCGAAACAAGCCCCACAGCGGAAGAAACAAGAACGGGAATGCGCTTGCCGCTGACACATGAAAAGATAAAAATGAAAAGAGCGGCTAAAAGCATAACGGCGAGCAGAACGCCGATAACTATGAGGCGGGTGTTAAGAATGTTAAACTCCTGCGGCCATTTGAAAACGGACGAAGTGTCAACCTTAAAAATCGACAAAAGCGTGGAATAATCGCTTTTACCGGTGAAAATGTCGACAATTTCCTTGATGCTCAGAGATTCATAAACGGCAGCCTTTTTAATAAGCGACACCGACATCTCGGCATAAATCAAATCGACAAAGTACAGCGTCGGGAAAACGGCGAGAGCAAGCAGGGCGTTCACGACCCGGTAAACATATTTCATTTTTTCCCCCAAAGAATCATGATATTGCCCGAAAAGGCGAAAAGATTATTTGTTTATCTTAAAGCTCGAGTTAAGAGCGACGGTTCTGTTAAAAACAAGTTTTCCGGAAGCCGAATCCTTATCGACGCAGAAATAGCCCTGGCGCATAAACTGGAAGCAGTCGCCCGGCTTTGCCGAAGAAATTCCGCCCTCAATAAGGCACCCGTCAAGCACGGCAAGAGAGTCGGGGTTAATGCAGTCGAGGTAGTCAACGCCGTCCTCACCGCCGGGGTTTTCACTGTTAAACAGGCGGTCGTAAAGGCGGACTTCGCATTTTTCACAGTCGGAGGCGCCGACCCAGTGGAGAGTACCCCTGACCTTTCTGCCGTCCGGCGAATCGCCGCCCTTTGTTTCGGGATCGTATGTACAGTGAAGAAGGGTGACTTCGCCGTTTTCGTCCGTTTCATAACCGGTGCAGGTGACATAATAGGCGCTCTTAAGCCTTACTTCGTTGCCGGGGTAAAGCCTGAAATATTTTTTGACGGGCTGAGCCATAAAGTCGTCTTTCTCAACAAAAATCTCTCTTGAAAAGCGCACCGTTCTTTTGCCGAGTTCGGGTTTATCGGGGTTGATTTCAACCTCAATGTCTTCAACCTGCCCCTCGGGATAGTTATCAATAACCACCTTCAGCGGGTGAAGCACCGCCATTGCGCGCGGAGCGTTCTGATTAAGGTTATCTCTCACGCACGCTTCAAGAAGGCCGTAGTCAACAACGCTGTTTGCCTTTGAAACGCCGATACGGTCAATAAATTCGCGCACTGCCGCCGCCGGATAGCCTCTGCGGCGCATACCGCAAAGTGTGACCATACGCGGGTCGTCCCAGCCGCTGACAAATCCCTTCTGAACAAGCTCAAGGCACTTTCTTTTGCTCGTGACGCAGTAGTTGATGTTAAGGCGGGCAAATTCAATCTGCCTGGGCGGCTCTTCAAAGCCTATTTCATTGATAAACCAGTCGTAGAGCGGACGGTGATTTTCAAACTCAAGAGAACACAGCGAATAGGTAACCCCTTCGCGCGCATCGGAAAGCGGGTGGGCAAAGTCATACATGGGATATACGCACCACCTGTCACCCGTCTGGTGGTGATGAATGTGGGCGATGCGGTAAATAACCGGGTCTCGCATATTGATATTGGGCGAAGACATATCTATCTTTGCCCGAAGGGTCTTTTCGCCGTCGGCAAATTCGCCCTTTGTCATTCTGTCAAACAGGTCAAGGTTCTCTTCAACGCTTCTGTCGCGGTATGGGCTGTTTTTACCGGGAAGAGTAAGAGTGCCTCTGTATTCCCTGATTTCATCCGCGGTAAGGTCGCATACATACGCCTTACCTTTTTTAATAAGCTTTATTGCGCACTCATAGATAAAATCAAAGTAGCTTGAAGCGTACAGAACCTTGTTCCATTTAAAGCCGAGCCACTGAATATCCTCTTTAATGGCGTCAACATACTCAACGTCCTCTTTTGAGGGGTTTGTATCGTCAAGGCGAAGATTGCATTCACCGCCGTATTTTTCCGCAGTGGAAAAATCAATGCAAATCGCTTTTGCGTGACCGATATGAAGGTAGCCGTTGGGCTCCGGCGGAAACCTTGTCTGCACCCTTGTATTTACGCCGGCGGCAAGGTCCTCGTCGATAAAATCGTGAATAAAATTTGATGCTGTATTGATTTCGCTCATACTTTTCTCCTGTTAATATAGCTTAGGAAACGCTGATTAAATCGCCGCACTCATAACGGCGGCATCTTTTCCGCCTGATTTTGTCTCAAATCTTGGGCAATACCGCACAATTCAGGTATGCGGATTGCGATGTAAGATTTTTCGTCAGACGATACAAAAATCGAAGTTGATACTTTGTGTATTGACTGAGATTTTTGTGAAATATGACGGAATAATATTCGCGCAAAACGCGTGCCGCGTATTTTTCGGTATTGCCCTTGAAACAAACAAATTATTTCCGCAATTTTTCGACTTCATCAGTCGAAAAACCTGCTCGCCGTTCTAAACACCCCGATTTAATCAGCGTTTCCATTAATTTTCAAGCCCGAGCTTTCTTGCCATTTCCGCGGATTTAAGCTCCAAAAGCTTTGAAACGCCCTCCTCCTGCATTGTCACACCGTAGAGAATATCCGCTTCGTCCATGGTGCCGCGGCGGTGGGTGATAAGGATAAACTGGATTTTTGAATTCATCGACCTGAGATACTGAGCGTAGCGCTGAACGTTGACGTCGTCAAGCGCCGCCTCAACCTCGTCGAAAATGCAGAAGGGCGCGGGATTTATCTTGAGTATCGCTATGAGCAGCGCAATCGCCGAAAGCCCCTTTTCACCGCCGGAAAGAAGGTCGATATTCTGCACTTTTTTGCCCGGAGGCTGAACCTTGATGCTTATATTGCACTCGAGCATATCCTTCGGGTCGTCGGGCACAAGCTCCGCCGTGCCGCCGCCGAAAAGGTCCCTGAATGTCTGAGTAAAGGAAGTGTTGATAAGTCTGAACTGTTCTTTGAACTTTTCCGCCATTTTTTCGGTCAGGGACGCTATCTGCTTTTCAAGCTCCTGCTTGCTCTTTTCAATATCACCGAGCTGAGCGGACATGAAGTTGTACCGTTCGCTGACCTCTTTGTATTCTTCAACCGCGCCGACGTTAACGGAGCCGAGAGCGCGGATTTTGTTCCTGATTTCGGCAAGCTGTTTTTGCGCGGAGGCGATATCGTCGGGAATTTGAGCAATTTCGCCCGCCTGGCGCACGGAGAGACTGTATTCGTCAAGCAGTCTGTTTTTGGTGTTTTCAAGCTCTTTTGAAAGCGAGTCGCGCCTTTCTTCAAGCCTTGCCCTTTCGCCCACAAGCTTTTCCCTGTCGCATGTGAGGGAACGCTCCTTCGCTCGAAGGCGAACGGTCGCCGTTTCGTCCTGCGTTCTTTCTTCAGCAAGGGCTTCAATCGCCCCTGAATTCATTTTGGCTTTTTCTTTAAGTGAGAGCTTTTCACTTTCAAGTTTTTCGATATTAATTAAAATCTCTTCGTTCCTTTTTTCGTACGACGCGATTTCTTCAAGAAGAGAATCGTTTCGCGTTGAGGCGTCGGCTTTTCTTGAAATCAGGCTTTCCCTGCTGTCAAGCGCCGCCTCAAGTTCCTTGTTAAGCGACAGAATTTCAAGGCTTATTTCGTTCTGAAGAGACAGATTCTTCTCCCTTTCAAGGTCAAACTCTTCCTTTGAGCGGTTTACGATGCTGATTTCGCCGTTGATTTTTTCTATAAGAGTCTCCGTTTCCCGAAGCTTATTACCGGCGTTTTCAATATCGGCAGCGTATTGGGCGATTTTTTCGGTCTTTTGATTTTTTTCTTCTTCAAGTTCGTCAATCTGAGCCGAAATGGAGTCGAAGTTGCCCTTTGCAAGGGACAGCGCACTCTGGGCTCTTATCAAATCCTCCTGCAGCCTTATGCCGTCCGCCTCGCCCGCCTGAAGTCTCGCGTCAACGGCAGCCAAATCTTCTGCAAGGGTTTTATACGCCTTCTCTTTTTCTTTAAGATTATTTTCAAAAGAAATTACTTCTTCTTTGAGCGCTTCAATCTCGTTAACGCGGCTGAGCAGTCCGGAGCCCGAGCCCCTTGAACCGCCGGTTATCGAACCGCCGGCATTTATGACCTGACCGTCGAGAGTAACGATTTTGAAACGATAGGAATATTTTTTTGCCATTGCGATGGCGTTGTCGATATTGTCAACAACCGCGGTTTTTGCCAGAAGGGATGAAAAAACGGCGTCGTACTCCCTGTCGGCATTTATAAGGTTAACAGCCATGTCGACAAATCCGCGGCAGGATGACAGACCGTTTTCGGTGAACTGCTTGGCTTTGACCGATGTCAGCGGCAGGAAGGTCGCCCTGCCGAGGCGGTTTTCTTTTAAATAGTTTATCGCCCTTTTTGCGGCGTTTTCGTCGTCGGTAACAATGTTTTGTATTGCGGCGCCAAGGGCGGTTTCAACGGCGACAGTATACTCCGGCTCAACGGTGATAAGCTGTGAAACCGCGCCGCGTATACCGTGAAGCGCCCCCTGCTGAGCATGTTTAATAACCTTTTGAACCGAGCCGGCGTAGCCGTCAAGATTTTTTTCAAGGTCGTCAAGCATTTTGATGCGGGCGTTTTTCTGATATATCTTAAGTCTTAACTGTTCGAGTTCGGCGGATTTTTCCTTCTCTTTGCTCTGCCTCGAGAGTTGAATCATCCTCAGGCCTTCAAGGGCGTTGCTGTTTTCGCTCAGGCTTTCTTCGTTTTTCTTGACTTCGTTCTCCGCCCCCGCCTTCTTTTCCAGAGCTTCATCAAAAAGAGCTTTCTTTGAAAGGAGGATTTCGTCAACGGCATTTACCCTCTCTTTTGCTTCGCCGCAGGCGGACTCCAAGGCGCTAATCTGCACCCTTAAATCGGCGTTTTCGGCGTTAAGCTGCGCCGCTGTGCGGGCAAGGGAAGCCGCCTTTTCATCACCGGAACCGGCTTTTTCGATAAGGGAGTACATTTTGTCAACAAGAAGCTTCTTTTCGCCCTCTTTTCTGCCGACTGCTTCTCTTTTTTCTTTAACGGAAATATCAATTTCGGCAATGCTGTTTTCGATATCGGCAACGCTCTTTTCGCCCGACTCCATGTCGCGCCTGATTCTTTCAATTATGCTTAAATTGTTTTCAGCCGAATTTTTTTCAACATTGATATTGCCTTCAACAACAGCCGCCATTTCGTCAAGGGATGACATCTCCCTTGTCATCTCTTCAATGCGAACAGTGATTTCACGGGAATGCTCAGCGGTTTTTTCAATCTCTTGACTCAGTTTATCAAGCTCCTCTTCGGTTTTATCATACTGATTGACCGCTATTGAGAGCTTATATTCCTGCTCGCTCAAAAGCCTCGTGCTTTTTTCGATGGTGTGAAGCCAGAGCCCGATTTCAAGCGCCTTTTTTTCATCCGACAGCGCAAGGAATTTAACCGCCTTTTCGCTCTGGATTTTCAGCGGTCCCACACGCCCTTCAAGCTCGGTGAGAATATCGCGAAGGCGTATTAAGTTTTCCTCCGCCCGTTCAAGGCTTCTTGTTGCGTCGTTTCGGCGGTAGCGGTAGTGTGAAATACCCGCCGCCTCCTCAAGCATATCGCGCCGCTGTGATGATTTTGACGAAACGAGGTCGGCAATTCTGCCCTGACCGACCATTGAATAACCGTCACGCCCGAGACCCGTATCCATGAAAAGCTCATGAATATCTCTCAGGCGGCAGTCCTCGCCGTTGATTTTATATTCGCTCTCGCCGCTTCTGAAAAGCTGCCTCGTGACGGAAACCGTGTCGTCGTCTCTGTTAAGCGAGCGGTCGCGGTTGTCAAGATGCAGCGTCACCTTGGCAAAGCTCGTGGCTTTTCTAAGCGATGTGCCGCCGAAGATGACGTCCTCCATTTTTGACCCGCGCAGGTTCTTTGTGCTCTGCTCGCCCAGAACCCAGCGCACGGCGTCGGATATATTGCTTTTGCCGCTGCCGTTGGGCCCGACAACCGCGGTGATACCCTTGCCGAAATCAAGACGGGTCTTGTCCGGAAAGGATTTAAAGCCCTGCATTTCAAGTCCTTTTAATATCATCGCATTTCCTTATCTTAATGTCATATTTAACAATTTCTTCGCCCTCACTTACACGGCAGATATAGCCAAGAGACTGAAGGTGAACAATATTTTGCCTTTTTTGCCCTGTCATCTTTGATTTTTCACCCCGGGCAACGGATATTTCGTAACTGCCACAAGGCATATCTTTAAGACGGGACACGGCTTTTTCAAGATATATCTTCGCATCGCAAAGCTCGCGAAACGCCGGATGATAGGCGCCGCCGGTCATTTTGCCCTCAACGCCGCCGCCGGAATGCAGCCCGACCCTTATTACCTTTATGCCGCTGTTTTCAAACATTGGGATCAGCTTTGCGCAAAGGGCGACGCTCTCTTCAACTCCCTTGGGTCTGAACAGCCCCGCCTTCATAAGCCGGTCAAGTTCCGTGCCCTCAAGCACCACCGTAGGATAAATGCGAACGGTGTCGGGTCTTAAAGCTATTATCTTCTCAGCCGTTTCAATGCTGTCTTCATCTTTCGATAAGTAAAGCCCGGTCATCATCTGAAGCCCGGTTTCAAAGCCGCTTTCCTGAAGCATACGGGTCGCTGTGACAACGCTTTCGGCGCTGTGACCGCGGTTGTTGGCGGCAAGCACTCTGTTGTCAAGGCTCTGAGCGCCGAGCTCAACGGCGGTGACTCCGTATTTTTTTAATAAAGCACAAATCTCAGGGTCAATGCCGTCGGGACGGGTCGATATGCGTATACCCTTAAAAAGCCCCTCACGCACATAAAAGTAAGCGCTTTCAAGAAGAGAGACCATATATTCACGGTCCATAAGAGTGAAACTGCCGCCGAAAAATGCGATTTCACCGCTGTTGCCGAAGCCGTCCGGAGAGCCCTTCAGCGCCGTAAGTACGGCAGAATCGACATCCTCTTTTTTCAGGTTGCCTTCACTGCCGGAAATACTTTTCTGATTGCAGAACGAGCACATATGCGGGCAGCCGCCGTGAACCGCGAACAGGGCAACGTTAACATGCTTCATTACGAAATTCCCATAAGCGAGAGAGCCTCTTTCGCCGCCATCTGCTCGGCAATCTTTTTGCTCCTGCCCTCGCCCCTGCCGATAATGTTACTGTTAAGGTGCACCTCAATTTCAAAGCGCTTATCGTGGGCGGGACCGCTCTCCCCTGTCAGAACATATTCGAGTTTTTCCTCGGGATTGCGCTGAATAATCTCCTGCAAAGTGGTTTTGTAATCCTTTATTTCGTCCAGCTTATCGTGGCGCGAAATAAAGCGCAGGATAATTTTGCTTGCCGTTTCAAGCCCGCCGTCAAGGTAAACCGCGGCGAGCACCGCCTCGAAGGCGTCCGCTAACATGGACGGTTTTTCCCTGCCGCCCATTCTTTCCTCACCCTTGCCGAGAAACATGGCGCTGCCTATGTCAAGCTCCTTGGCAAAAGTGTAAAGCGCGTTTTCGCATACCTTCGCCGCCCTGTGCTTTGTCAGTTCCCCCTCAGGGTATGAATAATTTGAGTAGAGATAGTTTGCGCTGACAAAACCCAGAACGGAATCGCCTAAAAATTCGAGCCTCTCGTTGCAAATCGTCCCCTTTTCGTTGGCGTAGGAGGAATGTGTTAGAGCGGTTTTGAGAAGAGAAATGTTTTTGAAACGGTAGCCGAGATTGTTTTGAAGAGTCTCAAGCTTTTCGTCTGCCATTTTATACCTTCTTTCACCGTGGACATGAGAAGCGCCGTGGAAGGCGCCCGCTCCCCGGTAAATTAAATGTTTCAGTCTGTGAGCCCTGCAATTATATCGGCAATGTCGGACAATGTAAGGTCGTCGCCGATAACCTGAGGAAAGGTTATTCTGAAATGAGCCTCAACAGCGTCAACCGCTTCGTCGAATTCATCGCCGCCTGCAAGGGCTGCGAGGGTCATATCCTCGTCAATATCATCTTCATCAAGTTCAAGATATCCGCTTAAGAATTCAATAAGTTTTTCAAGAATCATAATAATCTCCGTAAAAATGCAGGTAAACTTTAGACCGGAAAATCCGAATTTAAACAGTTTTCAAGGTCGTTAAGTCCGCGCTGCGCAAGGCGTGTGTAGCGCTCCTGTTTGTCGCGGATTTTTGTTTCACAGGGCGGCAAAAGCCCGAACGCCGCGCCCATAGGCTGAAAGGATTTGACGCTCTCGTCCGAAATATAGCGGGCAAGCGCGCCGGAAATGGTTGTATCGGGAGTAACAAAGGGCTCTTCACCCTTTAAAAAGCGCGCCATATTGATGCCGGCAAGAAGGCCGGAAAGGGCGCTCTCCATATACCCTTCAACGCCGGTTATCTGCCCGGCGAAAAAGAGGCCTGGTCTTTGACGCATTTCAAAGCCGGGTGTCAGAAAGCGCGGAGAGTCGATAAAGGTGTTGCGGTGCATAACTCCGTAGCGCACAAAATCGGCGTTTTTAAGGGCGGGTATCATTGAAAAAACACGCTTCTGCTCACCGAATTTAAGGTTTGTCTGAAAGCCGACAAGGTTAAACATGGTGCCCGCCGCATTCTCCCTGCGAAGCTGAACGTTCGCATACGGCCGCCTGCCTGTCGCGGGGTCGGTAAGCCCCACAGGTTTCATTGGTCCGAAGCGTATCGTGTCACGCCCGCGCCCCGCCATCACTTCAATCGGCATACAGCCTTCATAAACGCCCTTCCTCTTGTCAAAGGAGTGCGTCTGAACAGTTTCGGCAGTGACGAGCGCGTCATAAAACGCGTTGTATTCGTCTTTTGTCAGCGGACAGTTTACATAGTCGCTCTCCCCTCCGCGTTCATACCTTGAAGCGAGGAAGGCGCTTTCAAAATCAACGCTTTCGGCGGTGACTATCGGCGCCGCCGCGTCATAAAACGAGAGAGAACCGGGGCAAAGAGCTTCGATTTTTTCGGCAAGGGCTTCGCTCGCCAGCGGCCCCGCGGCAATTATAACGGGACCGTCGGGTATATTAGTCACTTCTTGCCTTATGAGCGTAATCTCTTTTTTTGAAAGAATTTTTTCGGTGACAAGAGAAGAGAATTTCTCTCTGTCAACGGCAAGCGCTCCGCCCGCGGGCACGGCAGTCGCCTTCGCGCACTCAACGCACAGAGATGAAAGAAGCTGCATTTCCGCCTTCATCATGCCCGCCGCGCTGGAAAGCCTCGCCGCTTTAAAGGAGTTGGAGCACACAAGCTCGCACAGATTTTCGCTCGAATGCGCCGGCGAAAACCTGACGGGTTTCATCTCATAAAGCTCACACTCTATTCCCCTTAAAGCAAGCTGATTTGCCGCCTCAACGCCGGCAAAGCCCGCGCCGATTATCTTAACCTTCGCCATCGCCGCTCTTCTTCTTTCCCTGCGGTTTGAAATTGCAGCCGGGCGTGGCGCAATACAGCCTGCCTGTGGTTTTGGTGAACAGGTTTTTTCCGCATTTGGGGCAGATTTCGCTCACGGGCCTGTCCCAGCTTGAAAACGAGCAGTCCGGCCATGAGGAACAGCTGAAAAAGACCTTGCCCTTTTTCGAGCGTTTTTCGATAATATCACTGCCGCATTGAGGGCATTTGACACCCGTCGGCAAAGGCTTTGTGTTTTTGCACTCCGGATAACCGGGGCAGGCGAGAAAGCGACCGTAACGGCTGGTCTTGATAATCATCATGCGTCCGCATTTATCGCAGGGAATATCGGTTTTATCCTCTTCAAGCTGGATTTTGACATTCTGCATATCAGACCTTGCTTTTTTGAGGTTTTTTTCAAAATCCGGATAAAAATCGTCAAGCATACGGACATAGTCCAGCTTGCCCTCGGCAATCTTGTCAAGGTTCGCTTCCATCTGAGCGGTAAATTTCGTGTTGACAATTTTGGGGAACTGGTCCTTGAGAAGGTGCGTGGTTTTTTCACCGAGCTCGGTGGGCACAAGCTGTTTTGCCTTCCTGACGACATAACCGCGCTTTGTTATGGTGGAAATAATCGAAGCGTAGGTACTCGGGCGGCCTACGCCGTTTTCTTCCAGCTCTTTAATGAGCGAAGCTTCCGTGTAACGCGCAGGCGGCTGGGTAAAATGCTGTGAAGGGATAAGCTCTCTGAGCTTTAAATCCTCTCCCTGTCTGATATCCGGAAGCTTTCCGCTGCCCTCTTCGTCATCGCCGGCGTCATAAAGCTTCGTAAAGCCGTCAAAACGAACGGAATAGTCAGCGACGGTAAGAATTGATTGCTTAGAAAGGTCCGCATTGCTCACTGCCAGAATTTCCGCCTTGACCGTGTTCTGAACGCACTGCGCCATAAGGGATGAAGTGAAACGCTTCCATATGAGCGAATACAGCTTCGCCTGGTCGGGGGTAAGATCGCCCTTGACTTCTTCAGGTGAAAGAGAAGGCACGGAGGGGCGTATTGCCTCGTGCCCGTCCTGAGCGCCTGCCCTGGTTTTGAAATAAACGGGCTTTTCGGGCAGATACTCAGGCCCGAAGGTCTTTCTTATATATTCGCACCCTGCGCTTCTTGCCTCTTCGCTGATACGCAGCGAGTCTGTTCTCATGTATGTGATAAGACCCATGGTGCCGTGGCCGGTGATGTTGACCCCCTCATACAGCTCCTGAGCAACGCGCATCGTTCTCTCCGCCTGGAAGCCGAGCTTTCTTGACGCCTCCTGCTGCATGGTTGAAGTTGTAAACGGGGGCATGGGGTTCTTTTTGCGTATACCCTTTTTGACGCTTTTAACCGAAAAAACGCTGTTATTGAGTCTTCCGACATAATCCAATGCTTCTTTTTCGCAGGTTATTGAAACCTTGCCGTTCTCATCGCTTGAAAGGGTCGCTTTGAAGGCTTTGCCGCCCTGACAGCCGAGCTTTGCGTCTATGAGCCAGTATTCCTCGGACTTAAAGGCGTTGATTTCCTCTTCTCTGTCAACGATAAGACGAACGGCGACAGACTGAACACGCCCTGCGGAAAGGCCCTTCCTTATCTTCTGAGAGACAAAGGGCGACAGGCGGTAACCGACAAGGCGGTCAAGGACGCGCCTTGCCTGCTGGGCGTCAACAAGGTCCATATTGACCTTGCCCGGGTGCGCCATACCGTACTGAACGCCGGTTTTTGTGATTTCGTTAAAAATGACACGGTTGGCTTTTTTTAAATCAAGGCCCAGAACGCCTGCGATATGCCATGAAATTGCCTCACCCTCGCGGTCCGGGTCCGCCGCAAGATAGACGGTGTCGCTTTTCTCCGCCTTCTGCTTAAGATCTTCAACAAGCTTTTCTTTCCCCTTGATAAGGGCATAGCGTGGCTTATAGCCGTGCTCAATATCAACATTGAGCGACTGGGCGGGCAAATCGCGCACATGACCCTTTGAAGCGACGACATCATAGCCGGCGCCGAGATATTTTTTGATGGTGTTCGCCTTTGCGGGCGACTCGACGATAATAAGTTTCATTTTTTCAATCCTTAAATATTAACGGATAAATTCAGGCTTTCGCTTTGTACGCTCTGCCGCCGGAGCATTCGATAAGCCCCTCAATTTCGAGCACTGTCACAGCGAAGGAGACATCCCCGGCATTAAAACCCGTCAAAGCGCAAAGGTCGTCAAAATAAACCGGCTCACAGCCGATAAAGGAATAAACCTTCTTTTCTTTTTCACCGAGAGATGAAGGCTCCTCGCGCTTTTTTGCGGCTTTTTCTGCTTTAACTTTATTTTCTTCCTTTTGCGCCGTTACGGCGAAAACCGGGTTTTCGGATACGGGAACCGGCTTTGCTCCTGCCTGCGGTATTTCGCCGACGAGGTCGGGAAAGCGAAGTTTAAAGGAAGAAATGATGTCGCCGGCGCCTGTAACAACCCTTGCGCC
>JAILFM010000065.1 GCA_024697575.1 Clostridiales bacterium | reverse complement strand
CTTCATATTCTGAATGAAATGAAATAAATATCAAAACCGCTTTGAAGGTGTCCGGTGACATTCTTCAGAGCGGCTTTTTTACGGTGTTATTAATTTATAGTTTAGTTATGCTTTTTGCCTTAGTTCTCGACGCCCTCGGTGCTCTCAGGCACAAAAAGGATTTTCAGCGTCGCGAGGATGATCGACGCGTCATTGGCTATTGTCGGGTGGGCGATATACATCAGGTCCATTTTCAGTTTGTCATAAGCCGTTGTGTTGTATTTGCCGTAAACCTGCGCGTAACCGGTCAGGCCGGCTTTTACCTGCAGTCTGAGGGCAAACTCCGGCAGGTCTTCATAGTATTTTTCAGCTATCTCCGGGCGTTCGGGTCTCGGACCCACAAAGCTCATATCGCCCTTCAGAATGTTTATCAGCTGCGGCAGCTCGTCAAGGCGGATTTTTCTTATGAATTTGCCTACGGGTGTTATTCTGTCATCATTTTCTCCGCTTGAAAGCTGTGCGCCGTTCTTTTCAGCGTCAACGCGCATTGAACGGAATTTGATGATTTTGAAGTTTTTGCCGTCCTTTGTCATTCTTGTCTGTTTATAAAAAACGGGACCTGCGTCGCAGATTTTGACGGCTATAGCCGTTATCGCAAGTACCGGCGAAAGGATAATCAGCAGTATGAGTGACATAAAAAAGTCAAAAAGACGTTTTGCAATCAGATAATATGCGTCCGGTTCATATTTACCGGCGTTCATAATCGGCAGATATAATATGTGCTTTGCCTTTGCCCCGTGCATGACCATATCCGAAAGGTTCGGGTTCACAAAAACGTTTTTGCCGTTCTCAACGCAGTGTATAAGTATTTTGTTGCGTTTTTCACTGTTATTGTCGCAAAGGAAAACCGCGTCAAACCCGTCAAGAAGCCCGGGGTTTTCAAAGCATTCGTTAATATCGGCTTTTTTTTGAACATCAAACCTTGTTTCAAGGTTGTATTTTATTATCATTTGCTCAATATCGGTTTCACCGTCGAAGACCACAATTGTTTTAAGCGGTGTTATATTTTTTATGTAAATCTTTTTTGAGAAAAACGACCATATCAGTATGAAGCAAATCTGAACCGCAAGGGTTGCAAGCGCGGGCAGAAAATCCGGAATGCCGCGCAAAACAAATATCATTATCAGGTACATTATGGTGTCAGGTATCAGCACCGACAGTATCTGGCTGTACACAATGTCGCTTATGCGGTTAAGTCTTATGTCAAACGCTTCGTATATTCCCGTTGATAAAAGATAAAGCGCAAGGTAAATCCCGGCGATTAACACTTGACCTTTTATTAAATATTCTTCCTCAATCAGGGGATTGTAAAACAGCATAAAGCATTCATAGATTGATAAAACCATGAATGCGATAATTGTCAGTTTTGATAGGGATATTATCAGGTTTTCGCGCTTCATAATAACTTCAGCCCTTCTCGTGTTTGAGTGTGTTATATTATAATGTAATATACCGGCTTTGTCAAAGAAAAATGAATAATTCTATTTACAACAGGGTTAAAAAGTGCTAAAATATCATAGGAAACACTTCGATTTAATCAGCGTTTCTCAAAAAATTGAAAGAAGGTTGATATATATGATTTTGTCAAAAAGGCTTTTAGCCCTTGTTCTCTGCTTGGCGACTGTTTTTTGCTGCTCCTTTGCGGCGGTTCCCGTTAGTGCGGAGGAAGTAACTGAAAACTATAACCTCGTTCTGTCAGATGTTGCCAAAGACAAGGCTTCTTTTTTTGAAAAATTAAACAGATGGCTGTCAAACCTGTTTTCATTCTTTGCTGGTGACCCTGATTTTGACATGATTGTCACCGATATTAAGGTCAGAAACGCCAACGACGCTTCGCAGGAACTTAGAATTGAGAAAACAGGTGTGAATATCGCGAGCCTTATCAATGTCAGGGTTTCCCCTTCGTCTGACAAGCTCAAGTATTGGAACAGGAACTACAACTATCATTGGTACAAATCCAGCGCAGATACTCTTTTTTATCCCGGCGCCAATATGGTCAAGATGGCTGACACCGGCGAAGGCGGAACTGTCAAATATGAACAGGAACACGCATACGAAAACGCCGTTATTAAGGTTCCCAAGGGCAGTCAGTATTATGTTCTTGTAGTTACAAGTAAAGACGGTATGTTCAGCGATTATTTGAAGGTATTTATTAAAGAGGCTTAAGTGAATAAAAGCTGTGAGCGGTGTTTTTTGCTGTTCGCAGTTTTTTTGTTACTATTCGTCACAATTCTTTTTTATAAAAAACTTGAATTATTTGCGCAAAAGCGCTATAATTTAGCCAAATATTTAAAAGGAGGTTTTTCGATGAAAGCCAAAAAACTTTTAGCTGTTCTTTTGTCAGCGCTTCTGATTGCAAGCTGCCTTCCGCTCAGCGGTATTATGGCGTTTGCGGATGGTCCGTATGTGGCTGAAATATCCGGTCAGGGCTACGGGACCATTGCAGCAGCTTTTGCAGCGGCTCAGAATGGCGACACAATTACTCTTCTGAGTGATGTATCTCTCACCGACCGCCTGTTCGTAAACGCCGGTTCAACTCCCGCTTACGCAGGCACAAACAATCGTTATGCAACGACCACCGAAAACAAGGCGATCACACTTGACCTTGCGGGTCATAACATTACCAGTACCAGCAATATCGCTTTGTCAGGCGGCAGTCTGACCATTAAGAATTGTACAATTTCAACATCGGCAGCCGGTCTGGCTCCTTTGGAAGTTCGCGGCACCGGCGATTTGACCAGCAAGCGTACCCTTGTTATTGAAGATAGTGCAACACTCACAGGACCTCAATACGGTCTTAACATCTTCGGCTCCAACGATGCGCAGAAGAACAAGATTGATGTTACAGTAGACGGCACCGTTAACGGTATGCTGTTCGTGCTCGGTAACCTTAAGAATACCGCAAACGAAATCAATATCGTAATTAACGGCACAGTTGACGCTTCTAACCTCAGCGGTGATGAAATCCACACCGGTATTGCCGGTAACGGTTATTCAAATATCACCGTTAACAACGGCGCA
>JAILFM010000011.1 GCA_024697575.1 Clostridiales bacterium | reverse complement strand
CGGCTACATTCGCCGGCAGACCGTGATGCCTTATCAGATGGTCAAAAAGATAGGTGATAACTTCCGTATCTGTCTGCATGGTGCATTTATAGCCGAACTGTTCGATATATCTTCTGTTGGTATCGTAGCTTGAAATCTCGCCGTTATGAACTATTGACCAGTCGAGAATGTTGAAAGGATGGGCTCCGCCCCACCAGCCGGGTGTATTGGTCGGAAAACGGCCGTGGGCAGTCCAGAGATATGCGTTATAACGCTCGAGCATATAAAACTCGCCTACATCCTCGGGGTAGCCGACGGCTTTGAAACAGCCCATATTCTTGCCCGAAGAGAAAATATATGCGCCGTCAAAAGAAGAGTTCACGCGCGTTACGCACTGAACAACATATTCGCTCTCATCAAGCCGCGAATTCTTCATACGGACTCTGTTGACTCTGCCGAAATAGCGCCAGATATCGGGGCCGTTGCTTATTGAATCGACTGTCCTTGTCGGAATTCTCTCGGCAACATCTATGTTGAAATGCTTGAAGAGAAACTCCTCGCACGCCTGATGCGCCTGAGCGTTTTCGTAAAAGATATGAAACGCATATTCATCCTTGTGCTCGGGATAGATTCCGTAGGCGGCAAAACCGCCTCCCAGACCGTTTGAGCGGTCATGCATAAGGGCGATGGATTTGATTATTTCCGAGCCGTTTATCATTCCGCCTTTTCTGTCGATAATCGCGGCAATCGCGCATCCCGACGGAATTCTTATCTGCCCTTCCTTTAACATAATCAGACTTCCTTTATAATTGTTCTTAAAAGCAATATCCGGGCAGTGTAAAACTGCCCTTAATTGCCTGTATTATGCTTTTAGATATCGTCCTCACCCTGAAGAGCGTCATAACCGCGCTCTCCGGTGCGGACCTTGACGACATCGTCAACCTCATAGATAAAGATTTTGCCGTCGCCGATATTGCCTGTATAGAGCACCCTGCGCGCGGCGTCAACAACATCCTGCACGGGCACTGCCGAGACAACCATTTCAAGCTTCATCTTCGGATTGAGATTCATTTCCTCTATCTCAACGCCTCTGTATTTCTTGATATTGTGGCCTTTCTGAGTGCCGCAGCCCATAACGTTTGTTACCGTCATTCCCGTAACGCCGATATCATTCATCGCGTCTTTGACCGCTTCAAACCTCGCGGGATTGAAGACCATAACTATTTTAGTAAGGGCGGGTTTGCTCTTTGCAATATATGATTCAACCGGAACAGCCGTTTCCACAGGCTGAGCGGGAACGAGAGGCGATACATCTTTCGCGTCGGGCAGTATTGCCTTCATTGAAGCGGAGGTCGCGACCGCCATAGCCGGCATAAAATCGGCATAAGCTGAGGGAAGATTGTGCTCGGTAGCGTCAAGGCCTTTGATTTCTTCCTCTTCGCTGACACGCAGACCGTGGAATTTTTTGATTGCGGTGAATACAATCAGCATTGTGAATACCGTCCACGCAGCGACGCTGACAAAGCCGAGGGCCTGCAGACCGAGCTGCCCGAAACCGCCGCCGTAGAATAATCCTTTTCCGACACCGTTCGCGCCGGTCGAGAAAAGGCCGACAGCGAAAGTACCCCACATGCCGTTTGCGAGATGAACGGCGCACGCACCGACGGGATCATCTATATAAAGCTTCTTATCTATCACTTCAACCGCGACTACAACCAGAATTCCCGAAACAGCGCCGATAATTATCGAGCCGAGAGCGTCGGTGCAGTCACACGGCGCTGTTATTGCCACAAGTCCCGCAAGCGATGCGTTGAGGCTCATTGAAACATCGGGTTTACCGTCTTTAATCCAGGTGAATATCATGGTAACGACAGTCGCAACCGACGGAGCGAGAGTTGTCGTTACAAAAATCGAGGCGAGCATATCGGTATCAGTCGCGGCTGCGCCGTTAAAGCCATACCAGCCAAACCACAGTATGAATACGCCCAGCGCGCCGACAGTCAGATTATGACCCGGAATTGCCCTTGCCGTCTTTTTGCCCGTTGCCTTATCGATTTTATATTTGCCTATTCTCGGGCCGAGCATCGCGGCTCCTATAAATGCGGCTATACCACCGACCATATGAATTGCCGTTGAACCGGCAAAATCATGAAAGCCGAGTTTCGCGAGCCAGCCGTCTGAATTCCATATCCAGCCGGCTTCTATCGGATAAACCACTGCAGAAATTACTGCGGAATAGATGCAGTATGAAGAAAACTTTGTCCTTTCGGCCATAGCGCCCGAAACTGTCGTTGCGGCCGTGGCGCAGAAGACAAGATTGAAAACGAAATTTGACCAGTCGAAATGAGCGTAATCGGTGAAAACTCCGAGAGTCGGCATGCCGATAAACCCGCCGAGGCACTCTTCACCCATCATCAGGCCGAATCCGAGCAAAATAAACATAATGGCGCCGATGCAGAAATCCATCAGGTTTTTCATTATGATATTGCCGGCGTTTTTGGCCCTCGTGAATCCGCTTTCGACCATCGCGAAGCCGCACTGCATAAAGAATACAAGCGCCGCCCCGATCAGAAGCCATACGCCGAATACGCTTTGCGTAACAGCGGTAAATATTGATCCATTCATAATATATAATTCTCTTTCTTTAATATGCGGCGTATTTTCAAGCGGAAATCAATAGTTTATCATGTATTTTTCGATTTCCCACTGACTTACCTTTGTTCTGTATTCATCCCACTCCGCTTTTTTCCCGCTGATGTAGTTATCGAAAGCCTGGTCACCGATAACTTTTTTGATAAACGGATCTTTTTCCGCCTCTTTGATTGCTTCCTCAAGAGTACCCGGCAGGCATTCAATGCCTTCTTTGGCAAGTTCTTCATCGGAAAGGACAAACACATTCTTGTCGTAAGAAGGCTTCGGAGTAAGGCCTCTCTTTATGCCGTCAAGACCGGCAGCAAGACAGAGCGCCATTTCAAGATAGGGGTTGCAGGTCGGATCGGGGCAGCGTAGTTCAACACGGGTTCCCCTTCCTCTGCTCGCAGGGATTCTGACAAGGCAGGAACGGTTTGAAGTGCTCCACACGAGGTAGCTGGGAGCTTCATAGCCGGGAACGAGGCGCTTATAGGAGTTGACTGTCGGGTTAGTGAAAACAGCCATTCCTTTTATATGCTCCATAATACCGGCGATAAAAGAATAAGCCTGTTTTGAAAGGCCGAGTTCGCCGTCGGGGTCGTCAAAAATGTTTTTGCCTGTTTTGATGTCATAAAGGCTCATATTGGTGTGCATACCGGAGCCATTGATACCGTAAATCGGTTTAGGCATAAATGTGGCATGAAGACCGTGTTTTGTGGCGTAGGTTTTAACAACGTGCTTAAAGGTCATAACTCTGTCGGCTGTTGTCATACCGTCGCCGAACTGAAAGTCTATTTCGTGCTGACCTTCGGCAACTTCATGGTGGGATGCTTCAATTGTATAACCCATTTTCTCAAGGGCAAGGCATATATCTCTTCTGCAGTTTTCACCATGATCAATGGGGTTAAGGTCAAAATAGCCCGCTTCATCCCCCGTGGTCATTGTCGGCTTACCGCTTTCATCAAGCTTGAAAAGGAAAAACTCACACTCGGGACCCACATTAAAACCATAACCCTCGGACGCAGCTTCATCCATAACCCTTTTGAGAATGTTTCTCGGGTCACCGTCAAAAGGTGTTTTGTTATCCGCTTTGTACGCAGAGCAGATAAGGCGGCCGGTCTGAATTTCCTGATGCTTTCTCCACGGAACAATAGCCCAGGAATCAAGGTCCGGGTGAAGATACATATCACTCTCATCAATTCTTGCAAAGCCGTCAATAGAGGAACCGTCAAACATACAGTCGTTATCAAGGGCTTTTTCAAGCTGTGAAACTGTGACAGCAACATTTTTCATGATGCCGAACAGGTCTGTGAACTGCAGACGGATAAATTCAACGTTGTTTTCTTTTGCGCTCTTAAGGATTTCTTCTTTTGTGATTTTGCTCATTTCTATTTCCTCCGTTTTTAAATATATTATTGTCAATCCCACGATGTTTCGTTGATGCAGTAAAGCTCATCATATTCCAGCGAATCTTTTTCGCCGTGCTCTTTTCTGAGCTCTTCGTTGTCAACCTGTTTAACCTGAGGCGCGTCCATAAAGAAATAAACCTCATTCGAATTACCGGTATTGTCGTTTTGCATTACCCTGACCCCCTAAAAGAAGAGGCGCTCTTCCCACATGAGAAAAGCGCCATTGCTTTCATAATGAAAAAAAGGCGTCACTGAGCCGAAACTCAAAGACGCCTTTGCCTTTTGCATTTTCATTTTACACTGTCGATTTCTTCATGTCAACATTATTTTTATATATCCGGAAAATTCAGTATAAATGTGAATTTTGCATTAAATACATGACTTGTTTTTGTGCATGACGACGATTATTCCCACTCGACCGTGGCAGGCGGTTTTGCGGTTATATCATAAACAACCCTGCCAATTGTTCGAACCTCGTTTGTTATACGGTTTGACGCCTTTGCAAGCACATCGTAAGGTATTCTTGACCAGTCCGCAGTCATAAAATCATCGGTTGAAACAGCGCGCAAAGCGACAGTATAGCCGTATGTACCCGCATCGCCCATAACCCCGACAGTTCTGCTGTCTGTCAGCACGGCAAAATATTGACTTGGTATTTCCTTAAGTCCCGCAGCTGCAATTTCTTCTCTGAAAACAGCATCCGCATCCCTGAGTATATCAAGCTTTTCTTTTGTTACTTCACCGAGTATTCTGATAGCAAGACCCGGCCCCGGGAACGGCTGACGGCTGACAAGATTTTCCGGTATTCCAAGTTCTCTGCCTGCCGCCCTGACTTCGTCTTTAAAAAGATCTCTTAGCGGTTCAACTATTTCTTCAAATTCTATTACATCGGGAAGGCCGCCCACATTGTGATGGCTTTTGATAACCGATGCGTCCCCTTTGCCGCTTTCAATAACATCGGGGTAAATTGTTCCCTGCACCAGAACATCAACCTTGCCGATATCCTTTGCGACATCTTCAAAAACGCGAATAAATTCTTCGCCGATAATCTTTCTCTTTTTTTCGGGTTCTGTTACTCCCGCAAGTTTTTCGAGAAATCTGTCCTGAGCATTTACCCTGATAAGGTTGAGACCCATTTCTTCTTTCATCACCCGTTCGACCAAATCGCCTTCATCTTTTCTCAAAAAACCGTGATCGACAAAAACACAGATAAGATTATCACCTATGGCTTTGTGCAGAAGAACTGCGGCAACTGAGGAATCAACGCCGCCCGAAAGAGCGCAAAGCACTTTTTTACCGGCAAGAGATTTTTTGTATTTTTCAACGGACGAGCGCACAAAATCATCCATTGTCCACCCGCATTTGCATTTACATATACCATTTATAAAATTGCGTATAATCACGCCGCCGTATTCCGTATGAGTTACCTCGGGATGAAACTGCACGCCGTAAAGCTTCCTGCTGTCATCGGCAAGCGCAGCGCAGGGGCAGTTGTTTGTAATCGCTGTGATTTCAAATCCGGCGGGAGCGGAGCTGATATAATCGGTGTGACTCATCCAGCACACACTTTCTTCCGGTAAACCTTTGAAAAGCGGATTATCTTTTACCCTTAAACTCGTTTTCCCGTATTCGCTCACAGTGCCTGCCGACCTTATCTCGCCGCCTGCCATAAATCCTATCAATTGACAGCCATAGCATATTCCGAGCAAAGGAATGCCGGCATCAAGTATCGCAGAATCAAAATGCGGTGAGGTTTCATCATAAACACTGTTCGGCCCTCCCGTAAATATAATTCCGCTGTATTTTTCTTTTATGATTTCGTCAACGGTTATTTTGCTGTAAGGGATTATTTCGGCATATACTCCTGCTTCGCGCACTCTGCGGGCTATCAGCTGATTATACTGTCCGCCGAAATCCAGAACCAATATTTTTTCCATCACTTTGCCTTTCGCACCGAGTCTATCGGTTCAATTGTAAATGTGAGTTCTTCCAACACATCAAGAAAGACCCGCACCGTATCAAGGGATGTGAACATAGTTATTCCGTTTTCGGTGGCGCAGTTCCTGATTGCCTCGCCGTCCTCATAATGAACCCCGGACAGAACCGCTCTTGTGTTAATAACATAACTGACGTTACCGCTTCGGATAGCGTCAAGTATCTCGTTGCTGCCTTCACTGAGCTTTTTTCTGACCTTTGTCCTTATTCCCGCTTTTTTAAGATATTCTGCGGTAAGGGATGTTGCCTCTATGCTGAACCCCATATCATAAAATCTTCTTGCAAGTGGAATTCCCTCCGCTTTATCTTCATCTGCAAGAGATACTATCACCGTGCCGTGATTTAGGAGTTTGATTCCGGCAGACAGAAAAGCCTTGTACATTGCCCTGTGGATTTTTTCATCAAATCCGATAGCTTCACCCGTTGATTTCATTTCCGGTGAAAGGTATGAATCCATCCCGTGAAGCTTTGAAAATGAAAATGCCGGAACTTTGACATAATAACGGCATGAAGTGTCACCGTTAAAGCCGGTAAGCCCCTGTTCATTCAGCGAAACTCCGAGCATAAC
>JAILFM010000164.1 GCA_024697575.1 Clostridiales bacterium | reverse complement strand
CATTCTTACACTCGCGCTCGTATTTACGCTTGCAGCTTGCGGCAACTCTGAAAGCGGCAGCGGAACAGATGATGTTGAAGCTACAGCAGCTCCCACAAATGTTGAAATTGACGGCAAAAACTATTCCGACATTAAAATAGGCCTTATCTGCCTGCATGACGAAAACTCAACCTATGACAGCAATTTTATCACCGCGCTTAAAGAAGTTCAGGCGGAGCTTGGGCTTAATGATGAGCAGGTTTTAATTAAAACAAACATTCCCGAAAGCGATGCTTGCCTTAATGCAGCTCTTGAGCTTGTTGACGAGGGATGCAACCTCATATTTGCAGACTCCTTCGGTCATGAATCATACATGATTAATGCAGCGCAGGAATGTCCGGACGTTCAGTTCTGCCACGCTACCGGCACAAAAGCCCACACTGAAAAGATTGCCAACTTCCACAACGCTTTTGCATCAATCTATGAAGGCAGATTCCTCGCAGGCGTTGCAGCCGGTATGAAGATAAAGGAACAGCTTGACGCCGGTGAAATTAAAGATACCAAGGTCGGCTATGTTGCAGCTTTCCCCTATGCCGAAGTTAAATCAGGCTATACTTCATTCTTCCTGGGGGTTCGCTCCATTGTTGAAGACGCTACAATGGAAGTTGTCTACACCAACTCATGGTTTGACATTGCTCTTGAAAGAGAAGCAGCGCTTAAGCTCATAAATGACGGATGCGTTCTTATCAGCCAGCATGCTGACTCCGAAGGCGCTCCTAAAGCCTGTGAAGAAAAGAACATTCCGAATGTAGCTTATAACATAAACACAGCGTCAATCGCGCCGAAAACAGCCCTTGTTTCTTCCAAGATCGACTGGGCTCCCTACTATAAAACAGCTATTGATGCCGTTATAAACGGTGAAGAAATTCCGTATGACTACACCGGCACTATCGCAACAAATTCAGTTAAGCTTCTTGAATTAAACGGCGCTGTTGCGGCTGAAGGAACCGAAGAAAAAATTGCCGAGGTCAAGGCTCAGCTTGAAGCAGGCACACTTCATGTTTTTGACACTTCGACATTCACCGTTAAAGGCGAAAAACTCACTACATATCTTGCCGATGTTGACGATGCGGGCGACTACCAGGGCGAAACCGAGGTTGTTTCAGACGGTTACTTCCATGAAAGTGAATACCGTTCAGCGCCTTATTTTGACCTGATTATCGACGGCATTACTGAGGCATAAATTCAACCTATCTCTATGGGCGGAGTATTAAACTTCGCCCGTAGTGTTTTGATTTTAATACAGTAAATAATATGCTTCATTATTAAAATAGTGTTCGGAACATTTCAGCGGTTATTTTTTCAAAAAAGAATACCGCGGTATTTTCTTTTGAAAAAACAATCGGAGGTTCGGCATGGCTGTTCCCGCAATAGAACTGAAAAATATCACTAAAAAGTTCGGCTGTATTATTGCAAACAACAATATTAATCTGACGGTCAATAAAGGTGAAATACTCGCTTTACTCGGAGAAAACGGCAGCGGTAAAACGACACTGATGAATATTATTTCCGGTATATATTTCCCGGACGGCGGTCAAATCTTTATTAATGGTAAAGAGACGGTAATCCGCTCACCAAAGGATTCTTTTGACTGTAAAATCGGTATGATTCACCAGCATTTTAAGCTGGTTGATGTTTTCAACGCGGCGGAAAACATTATCCTCGGTTTAGATGACGGCAAATACAATCTTAAAGAAGCGACGAATCTTATAAAAAAGATATGCATTCAATACGGCTTTGACATTGACCCCGAAAAGAAAATCTATGATATGTCTGTATCCGAAAAACAGACAGTTGAAATTATCAAGGTCCTTTACCGCGGAGCTGATATTTTAATTCTTGATGAACCCACGGCAGTGCTTACCCCTCAGGAAACACAAAAGCTTTTTGCCGTTTTAAGAAATATGCGTAATGACGGCAAGTCAATTATTATAATTACCCATAAACTGCATGAAGTACTGTCCATCTCCGATAAAGTCGCAGTTCTCAGAAAAGGCGAATACATTGGCACAATCGAAACAAAAGATGCCAATGAGTCGATATTAACAGAAATGATGGTAGGCAAAAAGATAACACTTAATATCGACAGGACCGAGCCGAAGGACACAGCCGACAGGCTTTGCGTTAAATCGGTTTCATTAATCAACCGCAACGGTGTAAAAGTTCTTGACAATATTGACTTTACTGCAAAATCAGGTGAGATTCTCGGAATAGCCGGCATTGCCGGCAGCGGTCAAAAGGAGCTACTTGAATCGATTGCCGGTCTTCAAAATGTTGACAGCGGAGATATTTTATATCTCAATCCAAAAACAGGCAATAACGAAAGTCTTAAAGGTAAGACCCCCGTTCAGATTCACCAGCTGGGTGTCAGACTTTCATTTGTACCCGAAGACAGGCTCGGTATGGGTCTTGTGGGCAATATGGATATTGTTGACAACATGATGCTCAGAAGCTATAAAAAAGGAAAATCTGTTTTTCTTGAGCGTAAAGATCCGCGTAAACTTGCACACAAAGTCATTGACAGCCTTGAGGTTGCCACACCCGGCGCTTCAACGCCGGTCAGAAGGCTCTCCGGCGGAAATGTGCAAAAAATCCTTGTCGGTCGCGAGATTGAAGCTTCACCGACTGTACTTATGGCGGCATACCCTGTCAGAGGGCTTGATATTAACTCGTCATATATGATATACAACCTTCTCAATGAGCAAAAAGAAAAGGGTGTTGCCGTAATTTTTGTCGGTGAGGATCTCGATGTCCTTTTAGACCTTTGTGACAGAATACTTGTTCTTTGCGGCGGTAAAGTTACCGGAATACTTGATGCAAGAAAAACAACTAAAGAAGAAATCGGAATATTGATGACAGGCAAAAAGCTGAAAACAGATGATAATGCAAACGGGGGTGAATAAAAATTGAAGAATTTTATCACTAATGCCCGAAAAACATCTTTTCATATTTCAAAGCGTTCAAAATCCGCACTGCCTACCTGGAAAGCATGGACAATAAGAATTGTTTCGGTTATTATTTCACTTGTTGTTTGTTCCCTGATTATAGTACTTCTGACCGGTCAGAATCCTCTTGAAGTCTATTCTGCTATGATTAAAGGAAGCTTCGGCTCAGAAAGAAAATTTCTTGTTTTAATCCAGAATACGGCAATACTTTTAGGTATTTCACTTGCTGTCACCCCTGCATTTAAAATGAAGTTCTGGAACTTAGGCGCAGAGGGGCAGGTTTTAATCGGCGGTCTTTGCTGTATGGTGCTGATGTTTAAAATCGGCGATAAACTGCCTAATTCGGTTTTGATTATAACAATGCTCATTTCGTCAATTCTGGGCGGTATTGCATGGGGGCTTATACCGGCAATATTCAAAGCAAAATGGAACACAAACGAAAGCCTTTTTACATTGATGATGAATTATATCGCAATTCAGCTTGTTTCATTTGCAATTATGGTATGGGTTCCGAGCGGATCGAGCGTTATGGGTCTTGTCAATGCTTCAAGCAGAGCAGGGTGGCTGCCCGACCTTTTCGGCAAGAAATACATTATTAATATTATAACTGTCGCTGTTTTAACTGCCGTGATGTATGTATACCTTAAATACAGCAAACACGGGTATGAAATTTCTGTTGTCGGTGAAAGTGAAAATACCGCAAAATATATTGGGATTAACGTAAAAAAAGTAATCCTGAGAACAATGATTTTTTCAGGAGCGCTTTGCGGACTTGTAGGTTTTTTACTTGTGGCAGGAACTAACCACACAATTTCAAAAGAACTTGCAGGCGGCAACGGGTTCACGGCGATTATGGTTTCATGGCTGGCAAAATTCAACCCGATTACTATGGTGCTGACTTCATTTTTAATTGCTTTTCTGCAAAAAGGTGCCGGTGAAATAGCAACAAGCTTTAATCTTAACACCAGTATTGCGGAAATACTGACAGGTATTATTATTTTCTTCATAATCGGGAGCGAATTCTTCATAAACTATGAAATAAAAAAGACAAAAAAGGAGGCTGACTGATGCTGTGGACAATAGTCTCGTTCATTAAAGCGGCGATAATTCAAAGCATTCCTCTCCTTTTCGGTTCAACCGGTGAAATCATCACCGAAAAATCGGGTAATCTTAACCTCGGTATTCCCGGAATCATGTATGTCGGCGGTATTTCCGGCATCATAGGCGGTTATATTTATGAACACAGTGTTCTGACGGCTAATCCGGTTTTATGTGTTTTGATTTCATTTATTTCATCATTATTAGGTTCTGCCTTAATGTCTTTAATATACGCATTTTTGACTCAAAGCCTTAAAGCTAATCAAAATGTTACCGGCCTTGCATTGACAACATTCGGTGTCGGTGTCGGAAATTTCTTCGGCGGTTCATTATTGAAGCTTTTTAATGAAAGCGGTTCAATTTCGCTTCTTACAACAGGCTCAGCGTATAAAGCAGTTTTACCCTTTGCGCACAAAACCGGTATTTTCGGTGAATTGTTTCTTTCTTACGGATTTTTGGCGTACTTAGCGATTGTAATTTCAATTCTCGCTTCGATTATTCTGAATAAAACAAGAGTCGGTCTCAATCTCAGAGCAGTCGGTGAAAGCCCCGCTACAGCAGACGCTGCCGGAATTAATGTTATTAAATATAAATACCTTTCCATATTAATCGGCGGTATGACAGCGGGTCTGGGCGGTCTTTTCTTTGTAATGGATTACACTGCCGGCGCGTGGACAAATAACGGCTTCGGCGACAGAGGGTGGCTTGCCATTGCAATTGTAATTTTCGCCCTGTGGAAGCCTAAAAATGCTATCTTAAGTTCGTTTATTTTCGGCGGTCTTTACATTGTTTGCGTTTATATTCCCGGCCTTTCCTCGGCGGCAAAAGAGATAATTAAAATGCTGCCGTACTTAGTAACGATTATCGTTCTTATTTTTATAAGTACAAAGAATAAACGCGAAAATCAACCGCCTGCCTCATTGGGTCTGTCTTATTTCAGAGAAGAAAGATAAAAATTTGAAAGGAATGAGTATTCTGTGAAAAAGAGTTTATTTACCGTATTTCTTACCCTTTTGATTTTAGTCAACAGTATCATATTTGCGTCGGCAGCCGAGATATATGATATAAAAACAGATTTACCCGATTTAACCGTCGTTATAGGCGCGGAATCCGGCACCTTCTCATCAATTGACAAAGAGAAAGTTAAAGCAAGCTTAGAAGGTAATGATTTAGCCGTTTCTGACATAGATTTTGAATCTAAAGTTATTGAATGGGTTGTTATAGTTGACACCTCACAGTCGGTTAAATCAATATTCGACTCTGAAAAGAAGGCAATTGCCGCCCTCTATGACTCAATGTCGGAAAACGACAAAATGTCACTTTATACATTTGACACATCTTTTAAGCAGGTTTTAAAAGGCAATGAAAAACCTGAGGACGCAAAAGCAAAAATCAATGCCCTCACCTGCCCCGGACTTGACACAATATTCTATGATACGATTATTAAGGTTACAGATGTTGTTGAAAAGAGTGACAGTGATTTCTGTGTTCCCGTTCTTTTTTCTGACGGTGTTGATACAATAAGCAAAAAAAGTCTTTCGGACGCCGAAAAGAGTCTTAAAGAAAACGGCACGCCCATTTCCGGTTTTTACCCGGAAAGCCTGGACGCAAAAAAAGCGGATTCTTTCAATAAGCTTTTAAAAATGTCCGGCGGTAAAGCTGAAAGCTTTAAAATAGACAATATTTCTTCAAAATTAGAATCACTTGTTCCGAAAACCGAAGAGGCAATCACAATCCGCCTTACAAACACCGGTTCGATTACAGCTAACGATGCAGCCGATCTGACTATTGACCTTGGCGATGGAAATGAAATAAAGAAAAACATTTCAGTTCCCGACTGGGCGCCTGTGACACAACCCGAAGAAACTTCAGCGCAGCCGGAAACAACAAGTGTTCCCGATGTAACCGAAAGCACAACCTCCGCTCAGCCGGTTGTACAAGAAGAAAAAAGCAAATTACCGATTTTTGTCATATGCGCATTAATAATCCTTGCTGTAGTCGTGATTGTTGCGGTATTTATCAGAAAGAAAAAGAATCCCGGTACAGATGATACCGATCATACAGACGATATAAATGAAAACATCAAAGATAAAACCGATTCGGGTAATACCGGTGACAAGAATAAAAAAGTAAAACCGGATAAAGAAAAAATAGATAAACCGGGATTTTCAAAAATAAAGCGTGTTTCAAAGCCTAAAATTGAAAAGGGCAAAGAGCAGACCACATTCTATATCCTTGACGAAAAGCAAAAAAAGGATATGCGTCAATACGAGAAAGCCACTCAGGAAAAGAAAACACGCAAAAAAGAAATTCAGTTTGAAAAAGAAAAATTTAAAAAGGAAAAGGCTGAAGCTCGCAAGGCAGCAGCAGCCGAAGCGAAAGCTGCCAAAGAAGAGGCTAAAAAAGAGAAAGCTTTAAAAGCGGGTAAAACTGTTAAAAAAGAAGAAGCGATGTTCTCTTTCACCTCCTCCGAATCAAAGAAAAAATAATAATAAAAACATGGGGTGAAGTTCAAACTGAATTTCATCCCATGAATCTTAATATGCAAATATTTTGCGCCCGATTTTATGTTTTTTTCGACAAAACGTGATAAATCAAAGGCAAATCGGTTTCCCTTCTGCAACCGATTTCTTCGCCGCAAGGGCTACAAGAACCGAATTAAGACCGTCAATACCGGTGGTAGGTGTAGGCTTATCATTAACAACAGCGTCAACAAATTCTACCATCTCATCCCTGAATGACTGCATATATCTTTCAAGGAAGAAATATAAAGGCTTATCACTTATAACACCATCCTCTCCCATAAATGTAACATTTGTGGGGGTATCATTTGATGCAACAGCAGCGCCCTTTGTTCCCAAAACCTCAACCCTCTGATCGTAGCCGTAAGCAGCCTTTCTGCAGTTGTCAATAACACCGATTGCGCCGGAAGCGAATTTCAATGAGATAACAGCTGTATCCACATCCCCTGCATGCCCGATAGCGGGGTCAACAAGACATGCGGCATTTGCATAAACTTCAGTCACTTCACTGCCTGCCAGGAACATTGCCATATCAAAATCGTGAATTGTCATATCAAGGAACATTCCGCCGCTGACAGCCGAATATTCAGCCGGTGGAGGCAGAGGATCTCTTGAAGTAATTTTTATAACCTGAACATCACCGATTTTTCCGTCGTTAATCATACCTTTAACAGCAGAGAAATTATGGTCAAACCTTCTGTTAAAGCCAACCTGCAGTTTAACGCCGGCTTTGTTGACAGCATCGATAACAGCCTGAACCTTTTCGGGTGTAAGATCGACAGGTTTTTCACAGAAAATATGTTTACCTGCTTTTGCCGCTTCAATTGCTATATCTGCGTGAGTGTCTGTAGACGAACAGATAAGAACCGCATCAACATCGGGGTCTGCAAGTATTTCTTTATAATCGGAATAAATTCTCTCAATACCAAGCTCAAAAGCAACCTTTTTGGCATTATCAATATTAACATCCGTAATGCCTTTGATGTTTGCAGACGGTACATTATATGTAATTGACTTTGCGTGTAATGAACCGATTCTGCCGGCACCGATAATGCCGATGTTTAATTTTTTCATAAATATCTCCTACTCGTTAAATATAAAATTTTGAAGGTATTTTCTGCATTTATCAAGGTCCGGTTTTTCAACCCACTCGTCACCGACATAACCGGTGGTCATCTGGTCATCCTCCGGTACACGGATATCCGAAGTATCAAAGCCGAGTATCGAAACTCCGAATTTATAGCACAAAGCCGTAACTTCAGCCGGACTCATATCCGTTTCAATCAAGGGAAAAACTGATTTTGCCGCATTATAAAGTTCACTGAAGCTCGCCGTTTTTGCCTTTGAAATCAAAGCGTTAAGCACCTTGCGCTGGCGGTAAGTGCGCATATAGTCACTGTCAAGCTTTCGGATTCTGGCATAAACCAAAGCCTCAGAGCCGCTTAAATGAACGCTTTTACCGCTTTCAACAGTATATCTTGTGGTTTTATTAATAAAATTCTTTTCTTCTTCCGTAACCTCAATATCAATCCCGCCCAGGGTATCGATAATATCGGTAAACATTTTAAAATCGACTTTAACAAAGTGATTAACATCAACTTCAAAATTGTATTCAATAGCATCTGTAATCCCCTGCGCACCGCCGTAAGCATATGCGGAATTCAGCTTTGCAAATCTGTCTCTGCACGGAATATAGACATAGCTGTCACGCAAAAAAGAAGACATTTTTATCTTCATATGAAGAAAGTCAAGCGATACAAGAATCATTGAATCCGACCGACCGCTGTCGTCACCTTCACTGTCTACACCGAGAAGAAGTATATTTGTAATAAATGGGCTTCTCTTCAGCTGCAAGGGCGAAACATATTCGTTCATCTTCAGGTCATTTCTCTCATAGCCTGAAGCAGATGCCAAAGCAAAAATCAAAAGCGTTAATAAGGAAAAGAATACTATGATAAACCCAAAAATAAATTTAAAAACTCTGTGTTTTTTACGCGTTTTTTTCTTTGCAGAAGGAGAGGAAATGTGCCTGTCGGGGCGATTATTCCCGTTTTGGCTGAAATATATATCTTCCATACATTAATTCAATCTATCGCTGACTGCCGTTTCAATCTTTAAACGGCAGTCAGCGGTTTTATTTACATAAGCGGAATATATCTTGCGGCATATTTTTCAATATCACTGAATGAAAGTATGCCCTTTCCGATTGCAACTTTAAGGTCGGCACCGTTGAAAGCTTCAAAAGCTTCTTCCGGTATAAGACCGTTATAGTCGCTGAGAGTAAACAGACCGTATTTTTCAATATCAGCCTTCTTTGCAGCAGCGTCATATTTCATAGTATCAACATCAACGTCATAGATATTGAACAAACCGCTGATTCCGCCGGGCATTGAAAGCATATCGTTTGTATAAAGGCAGAGCGATGAGAATGTCACCGGGCTGTAAACCGAAATCACCTGATCGCTTATCTTAACATCGGTTAGTTTGACTTTAACCTGTTTATTTCCCTGAGCCTTGATAAATTCATGGCCTATGTAATTTGCGGCATTTTCATCAAGGTATACATACTTGCCAAGCGTAGCATCAAAGAAACCGTGTTCTGAAACAACACCAACCTGAGTACCGTCCGAGAATGTCAAAGTAATAACTTCATAGTTATTTTCTTCTTCCGCATCGTTAAACACAACCGGGGACGCGGAAAACTCGCCCCTATCGAAATCCCAGACAAGAAGCATATCACCCTGTTTGATATTTTCAACGGGCTTCTTACTGCCGTCAGCCATTGTGACCATTGTTCCCTTCACAACACAAGACGCCTCAAGACTTGTTGTTGTATAAGTACCGTTGACAAAATCAGTTTGTTTAACACCAATGGTAGGCGCGCTGTCACTGAACGCATATGTAACTTTAACCGTGCTCTGGGTTGAAAGACCGTTTGGATCTTTAAATGTATAAGTGATTGAATAGTTTGTTGTATCACGGTTATTTCTTGCGGTTGTCTTATAAATATATACAACATTGCTGCAAAGCTGGTAGGCATAACCGCCGTGTGTACAAGTCATCTTAAGAACAGAACCGTCGCTTAATGTAACGGAAGAACTTGCGTTATCAGAAGCAATGTCGGGCACTGTTGTCAAAGATGTAAAATCATAAGTCTTCAGAGTACCGTTCTTATCATAGTATTTAACTTTGATACCGTTATATACCGGTATAGCTTCACTGTAATCCGGATCGGTTGTACCGGGATTTTTGACAACCCAAATATGATTGCTTCCCGTTGTTGAAACATTGTTCCAAACGGGCGGATCATATGCAAGCACTGCAATCTCAATATTGATATCCCAACTGAAAACCGTTGAGCCGGTTTTTGTTGTCCCGTCCGGGTTGTAACCTGCGGAAGGAATTGTGACAGAGAAATTAACAGTATAGCTTGTTACATTTGTCGGGAATGTAACCTTTTTGCCGCTGACAGTCGCGGAGTTGCTGCTGACAGTCATAACAGGATTCAGCTGCTCACCGTCTTTGACAATAGACACACCGCTGAAATCGATAACCTTGGTTGAATCCTTTGTACCAACGGAAATTACTCCGTTTGAATATGTACAGTAAGGTTCCGTAGTGCTTGTCTTGGGTATGTTGTTAACCGAATTGTCATAAGTAAATATAGGCGAAATAACATCATAGTTATTTGAGACATAGGCGGGCGCGTTATACAGCGAAGAAGTCAATGTAACACTTGAACCGACAGAATACACACCGCCGGAATATGAGGAAACAGTTACATCCTGACCGGTATAACCGCCTTTATCGCTTCTGTTATCCGTTAAATATTCGGGCATATTATTTGCAGCATTATGCATATCCCAGTTACAAATGTAAAGAATACCGGGGTTAATATAGCTCTGGCTGTTATAACTGTGAACAAACTGACTGTAACTGAAAGCTTTGTTAATAAAAGTGCTGACATTGGAGTCACCATAGCTTGATGCTTCGGCTTTCGTTATCCAGTTAAACTGATGTAAGTAACCCTGAAGCTCAATCTTAATTGTGTCACTTTCAACAAGAATACCAAAACCAAACACCTGTTTTGAGCTGTCAAATGTACATGTCTGGACAGACATCTGAGTTGTAACATTATTAAAAATAATTTTTTTACCGGCATAAAAATCTGTATTTGCCAATGTGCCGCCGGAAAGAGTGGTGTTGCTGACAGTCAGAGTGTTAGATGAACCGCCGGTATGAATGTTTGTACGGCCGCCGGAAAGATAGGAGTTCATAATTTTGCTGTTACCGGAGCAGTCAACAACATTGCGAACCTTAATATACTTGTTGTTACTATCCTTTTCGGCCTGACTCTGGAACAGAATCTGTGTATCAAATACAGGGCAGACAATTTTAACATTATCAAGATTGCCGTTTGAAAGCGTAACATAACCGCAATCGGAATGAAGTCCGCTGCACCCTATATCAGATGAAGCAGTAAGTGTGAAGCCATTGCCGTGAAGGGTATGTCCGTTTGAAACGGTAATCGTTGACAAGGACGCGTCGTTTAACATAACAACATCATTAGCCGTCGCGCTTACTGCAGTTGTTGAATTCTTTGCATTTACAACTTCAAGATTCAAAGCAAGAACAGTGTTATCATAATAACTCAGCTGAAGCTGAACAACGCCGGTACCGGTGAATTTTACGGTTCCGTTTGACCAATTTGAAGCATTTGGCGTGTAAACAGTTTTAACATTACCCTGAAGCTGTTTTGCGATAAGAGTAATGGCGCTGCTTCTGATATCCGTACCGCCGACTGCAGTGAAAAGAGAAGACAGTGCAATTGTATTCATATTACCGGCTCTGTACAGGAAAGAATCGGTATTGGGGAACGCAAGACGGAAGCTGCCACTGTTATTTATTACCGTTACACCTGTTTTTGAAGTAATCGAGGAAACACCCTGTGCGGCACCGAAAAGCTGGTTAAATGAAAGCTTAACGGCAATATGATCTTCGTCCTCAGCTGTTCTGCCGGGCGCGGAATTATTCGCAGAATGGTTATGCGCTGTACATCCTGTCACAGCACCCGAGGATGAAAAAGACACCTGAGATTTATCAATTCTCTGGTATTTCCACTGATGGCTGTCTGTGTAGCTTCCTCTGCCAAGCGATATTAATTCACAGTAATACAGGTCTGTCCATTCACCATATTTTACGGTGACATTGGTGCATGTTACTTTATTATTTACAAATGAATTGACAGTTGAAGAGTCACCGTGGACAAAACCTATCAGCATACCGCTGTAACGGTAGGAAGATGTTGAATAACTTGAACAGCAGTCGTTATAAAGGCTCATTTGACATGAAATATCACATGTTTCAAATTTCACCGTGCTGTCCGGATATACCGAGCCTAAAATACCGCCGCAGGGTAAATCAAAATTGTTCCACAGCGCCTGATATAAATTAGATGAGTCGATAACAATATTTTTAAATGTTACATTTGCATTTTTTGATGAATAATCATAAACGCAGCCAACAATACCGCCAAGATAATTATTGTAAGTTGATATTGTATTATCTTTCAGAATAATATCCGAGAATGTGCAGGTACCTGCAGCATAACCTGCAACAAGAGCAACACAGGCGCCGTAAGATACAACATAACTGCCGGCTATTGTAATATTCTTAATTGTTGCATTTTCAACACTGCCGAAAAGAGAGACAACGCTGTTTTTCTCTGAGGCAGTCCCGGTATAATTATGATAAAGACCGGCAATGATATGACCGGCACCGTCAAATGTTCCTCTGAACGGTCTGTAATTAACGCCGGATAACTCAGATGTGAGCGCAGTTCCCGTGCCGATGGGTGTAAACTCATTATATGCTGAACTACTCTCGCGGTTGATATACCATGTATTGTATTCACCGCCGAGTGTTACAGTTTTGCCGCTGAAATCGTTACCGTTATTTACAAGTTGCGCAAGACCGGCAAGATCTTCAATATTTGTAAGAGTGAACGAAGTCGCACTGCTGCTGTACCAGCTTGTATCGGCGGTTCCGTCCCAGGGATTAGAACCGTCAACTTCAAAAGTGATGTTTGAGAACGAGCAAAGCGCAAGGTAAGCTGTTCCGTCCTGATCAAATGTATAATCATTGTGGCTTGACAGTGACGAAACATCAGCTTTGTAAGTCATCGGATTCTGAACACCGTTTTCCTTGTGGGTAAGAGCAACTGCTCCCACATTAAGACTGCGAGGTAAAGCGTTTTTGATAGTTACTATAACGGGAACATTGTTTTCAGGCGAAATGCCGTCAATATGAACATCAAGAATGCGCGTCATTGAACCGCCGATTGTAGCATTGTCTTCACTGACATTTTTAACTTTCAATGTTAATGAAGATGCACTGTTATCCATTAAAACACCGGCTGGAACAACAGCTTTAATATCAGTTCCGTTTTCAAGAACAGTTTCGGATACAGTCCTTCCGGAAGCGTCTTTACTAACAAGCCTGGTAACAGAATCACCTATACTCATAGCGGGAAAACTGTCATATAGATTATCAAACGCATCATTTTCATAGTTAACCTGAGAAGCGGTTGCGCTGATAACAAAACCGTCGCCTATACTTTTTTGTTTATATTCATTGCCGGCTTCTTCACGCATTTTAAGTGCAACAGCAAGTGTCTTTTCACCTTGAGACGCACCGAATGAGGGCGTTGCTCCCGAAGGGAGAACGACACCGGACGCTTCGATACTCGCAGCGTTCTCAAGAACTGCATTAAGAGGTCCCATATTGGGATATGCGCTCAATTGCGAACGAGCATCAATATTTGCGCTTATATTATCAACGCAATAAACATCAATCGCTTCAGCAAGCTCACCGACAGCCCCAACAGCTTTAACACCAAGCCTATATTTAAAGGCAAGGTCGCCGTTGTTAACAATTTTTATATATCGAAGCTGAGTATAACCGGGTTCCCAGAGATCACCGCCGAAAATTGCTTCATTACCGCTTTCTTCGACATTATGCCATGAGCCATTCTCATAATCGTCAGTCCAGAAAAGCTGCATGTCAAGATTGCCTGCAACAATTCTGTTATTGCCGCTCGTTACCCTGTCGGAAAACCACGCAAAGGTTGTTCCGATGAGCATAGCAACGCACATCAGAAGGCTCAATACACTTAAACCGAATTTCTTTTTTGAAGAATTCATACTGTCACCCACCTAACCTTTATAATCTATCAATGGTGCCTGCCTGAGAAGCAAGAACCGTAATACCAAGAGTAACCGAAGGTCTTGCATCGCCGCGATAATTGGCTGTATTACCCACCGTTTCGGGCATATATACAATTATTGCTGCGTATTCTATGTCACCGGGTTTTAAAGAATATCTTTGACCGGCAAAGGAGTTAAACGCCAGGTCGGCAAGACTCATGTTATTTTCCGCCGAAGCGCGGGCAATGGTTCGATTAATAACGCTTTCGTTTTTACCGAAAACAACACCGTATTTTAAATAATCCGGCAAATAGATTGCTTTACCCTCTTGATTAAAGCCAAGAACTGCATCACTTTGATTCACCGCCAACCGGTAATCAAAGTCAACATCGCCGACATTTTTAATCTGAAGATATACAACCTGTGTGTATCCCGGCTCATACAATGCTTCATCATCAAAAAGCTTTGTGAATGAGTCGACCTTTTCGTACTCAAAATTACCGTTTTCCTTATCAACTTTGTGATTAACTTCCAAGCTGACATCACCGATTACAAAGGAATTAACCTTTGTCCTCGTTTTGTCTGTAAACCACGAAACAGTTGTAAAAGTGCCCATTAACATCCATAAACAAAGAAGAAAAATGCTTAACAACAGCATAATCTTTGTTATCTTTGATGGGTCGTTTTTTATTTTAAACACTGCCGTTCACCGCCTTTTCTTTATTCTTTTTTACCAGAATAACAAAAACAGCGACTGAGCCGGCAAACATTGAACATACAGGAAGCCAAAATGTTAAAATATTGCCGCTGCCGGTATATGGCGGTTTGGGATCGGTTTTTTCGATTTCGAGTTCTTCAACTTTAAACTCCCAATCAAGAAGTCCTACCCATTTTTGAAATTCGTTATCAAGAGTTACAGGAACATCAAGTGTTACTCTCAAATCCACCTTACCGCCTGAATAAAGCGTACCCAACAAAGTCCACTCCTCAAGCCCGTCCTTTTCGTCGGCAGTGGCGTCAAATAGTTTTGTGTCAGAAAGTTTTGTAACAGTCATATGAAGCTGACTGAGAAACTTTTTTGACATTTCATCAACAGCTCCGAGCGAACGCATAAAAATTTTTACTTTAACTCTATTGTCTGCCCTGTTAAATACGGTTATATCCTGAGTTAAACTGTCACCCGGCATAACACCTTTAAAATCAGGAAAAAGGTCTGTCAACGAATATGCAGAACCCGGTCTGAAGAAATATTTGCCGCAATTTCCGCTGTATATCACTTTGCCGCCGGCAGCATAAGCGTGAAACCCGGTAACACTGACAGCCAGAATAACAGATACCACTATATTTATTATCTTCTTCATGCTGTCTCCCTACTTTCTTCAGCAGGCCATCCTGCAACACTCAGCGGTGAAACTGCATCATTATGTTCACTTTGAACAGCAAAAGCAATAACATTAAGTTCAAAAACACTTTCGGGTTTAACAGCAGCGCTGTTACCTGCAACCTTTACTTGTGAAAAAAGCTTTTCCGTTGAGCGACCCGGTCGAAGAATCTGACTGTAATAATAATAACCGTCACCGCCGTCAATCCAATCAATGTAGTTTAGATCGATTGAAAAAACATCCTGTAAAATATCAGACCTTCCGTTTTGGTCAGAAATCTTGACCCGAAGCCAACAGGGATGGGACCCGGTATTTTTAACAGTAACAATTTTAGAGACAATACTACCGGGCATAATATATACCCCATCCTGTGGGAAATCTTTATTACCGCTGGTTTTTTCAAAAATCTTAACATTGATGTCGCCTGCCGTAACAACATTAGTGGCAATTGAAGATGTTGAATAAAACGCAAGCGAAGGCTGCGTCATCAGCGATGCGGCAACTGCAAAAACAGAAATAATAACGATTTTTATTCTGTTATTTTTCACTTGCGTACCCTCCTTAATAATCATTAATGTTATAACTTTAAGTATTCGTAAAAACCAATCACCTGCTGCTGACATAGTATGCATAACGCGTTGTTGTCTCAGGTTCAGTATCCTGAGGTGCAGCAGCCTCTTCTTCACGTTCTTTTTCAATAACGGAATAATCACTGTCAACTTCGGAAGGAATTTCATCCATGTCATCAGCAGATTTTGTTGACGAAACAATTCTTGCCCTACCGAATCTTCTTTGAGGTATATTTTCTGCCCCTTGCTCAGTAAACTCTTCATAGGGTGAATCGCCATCGACAGTCAAGACAGCCTTCCTTCCGGACCCCAATGAACCCTGCGGTGCACCCGGCGATTCAACAGTCGTAAATTCAAGAACAGTTGAACCGTCAGCATTAATTAAAATATCATTTTCCTCAGACAAATGGGTGGCCCATGATGAAGAGACAATGATTTTTGCATCGGAGTTCAGAATTACTTTAAATGATATTTCGGTCGGATATGAAACAAGCACACCTCGTGATGCCTGAGACCTTGTTCTCATCTGAGGTGAATAAGCTCTGACAATCGAGGTGGAATTATCAGATATGACAACCCTGAAAAAGCCAGAACGGTTTACAACTTCACCGCATGCTGTAACAGTAAAGGTATATTCCCCTGCAGGGTATAAATCATCGACAGCGCTGAAGAAATTGCCTGAATTGTCTTTAACAGACATCTCAACATAAAAATCAGAAGCGACAAGCCTCTGTGATACCTGAACACCGGAATCGGAGAACATTGCAAGAGAAGAAAGCGTCATACCGATAAGGGCCGCAGTAATAATAAATATCGAAACAAAAAGACTTTTTATAACTGTTTTTTCGCTTAATTCAAAATCATTATCATCAATTGAATCATACGGTTTGACTTTTTTCAACTATATTCCCCTCCTTCCTTTTTACGGTATTCACAGGATACAGGAAATAAGCCCGTATCCTCTGAATACCGTCTGACCATAAGGTCAGACGAAATCGCTTGATTATTCAAACGCGGGCAGATTTGCGCTTGACGGAACGCCAAATGCCGAATTCAAAGCCTGTGTGGCGTTATCAAAGCCTTCGCTTTGAACAGCCTGTGAAGCAACATAAACATTAATCTTATCAGTTGCCTTAAAACCGGTTGTAACAAGAGCAGACGCACCGGGATTTGAGAGGTCGGCATAGATAAGATTTCCATCTTCGTTGACATCAACGGCTTTATCAAGGTAAACACCTTTCAGAACATAATCTGTCCTCATATCCTTTGAAACAGCGTCGGCATATGTCGCAACATAAACGGAATATACAACACCGTTAATTGTTGTATCATAAGTAACATAACCGTTAAAATTCCATTTTGAAACATTGCTGTCAAAATGAAGAAGTTTGTAGTTTGCATCTGACACCAATTCTTTGGGAACGGCAATAAATGTGCGTACATATGTCTTTGTTTCACTGTTATTTCTGACATAAACTATTTTATCAACATAGTTCTTTACATCTGAAACAAGGTCGTCCGAATTGGATTTATCCGGAACATTGTCGGTAACCGGGATTAATGTTTTATTCTGAGTAAAATCAACCAGGTTACCGTTGTCATCGCGTTCTTTTTCTTCCTGAGTAACACTGACATCTTTACCGACAACAAATGTATTTTTAGCTTTGTCTGTATCGGTGAAATAAGCAAGTGAACCTGAAAGAATAGCAATTGCCGCAAGAATAGCAACTGCCGAAAGAGCGAGAACCCTTTTTTTATTACTATTCATTTAAGCCTCCTGAACTTACACTCTGTGATAAACTGTCGGAATCAATGTCTTTATTGTTTTTCTTATTTTTTGAAAAATCGGGGAGAAATACGGCAATCACCATAACAGCAACAAATGCAATGGCAATATAGCTGCCCGGTGGATTTTGAACCCAATCGGAAACATAACCGAGATACGGCAGTGAAAAAACAGGTTTGCCGATTAAATTTTTAAAATGAACCGGAGAAGCATCCGCGTTCTCATTTGCATCACCTTTTGTATAAAAGTGAGAACTTGAAGCATCAACTTCAACAACCCGGTGGGTAGCAACAACCAGGTCCTCATTCAGAACAAAGGTAATCGGGTCACCGACTTTAACCTGAGACGGGTCAACTTTTTTCACAAAAATAATGTCACCGACTGAATAAGCAGGCTCCATAGAGCCGGAGATAACCGTGTAAACCTGCAGCCCCATTAACCTTGAGCCAACAAGAAAAACCGCAAAAACAGCAATAACCGTGACGAGGAGCAATGAAACAAAATTCCATATTTTTTTAATAACACTTGTTTTTTTCATAAATTACTCCTCAAAAGAAGGCGCGGAAAACCACGCGGAATTCCGCGCCTTATATCAACAAAATCAGAATGTGTAGTTCAATGTATCAACAACAATATATGCGCCGGTCTCAACACCGCCATCAGTTTCATAAATACGAAGCTGTATTGTCATTGTTGTGCCGGCATTGCTGCCGTCTAAATCAGCTGCGCCGCAGGTAAAGTCAACAACATCTTTGCAAACGGTTTTATATGTATAATCATTGATACCAACCGTTGAAAGAAGACGAATCTGTGAGCCTGCAACAAGCTTGCCATCTGAAATCACATTACCGCCAAGGAAAGAAGGAATATCAAAACCAATCCATCCCCAGTCGCCGTAGTTTCCTGCAAGCGCAAGTGAATCGCACTTAACATCCTTATTAAAGCTGATTACATAATCAACCTGGTAATCTTTGAAAGGACTGTTCTCAATATTCGCTTTTTCTTCTTCAGTTGCGGAATATTTAACTGCTTTGTTAAGAACACGGGCATCATCTGCGTTCATAATATCATAAAGATTATCAGGAATGGACGCGCCGAAATGATAAACATTAACCGTAGGAGCGTCAACGTCTTCACAGTTAAACGCAGGCTTATTGGTTACGAAAGTAATTTTGAAAGGTGAGAAAGTACTTGTATAGATAGTAAGGATACCGGTTGCGGGATCATAGTTATAAGTCTGATCGGCGCCCGTAGTTGCTTTTGCCATCGCAACACCATTGTGATAAGCCTTAACATCAACAAGGTTCTTGTCAGCCTTAATTGTAACTTTAACTACACTTGATGTGCTCTCAATAGGCTGATCCTGAGTGATATTCATGAGAGAAATATCGTATGTAGCTGAGTTCTCAGTCTTGCCGACAGGCTCAACTATAAGAGCAATTTCGTCATTGGAAGTTGCCTGACCGTCCAGAGCACCGGCGGGAATTTCAGCGGAAGCCGAACCGTTTTTAATAACAAGAGGCTGTGAAAGGTCGGAAACAACAGCGGATATTCTCTGCGCGGGAAGAACAGCAGATTCATCATAGAGATTGTCAAAGCTGTCTGACTCATAACTAAGCTGAGTTGCAACAAGATCAATACCAAGATCAACCCAAAGAGCTGAACCGTCAGATGATTCTTTGCCGTTATTGAGGTTGTAAAGATTGTCGATATCATTGTCGTTGGGCTGCCAATAAATAACAACACCGAATGATGAATCTTCGCCGGCAAGAAGCGAACCGCCTTGAACAAACTCATCAAGAGTTGCGTCAAAAGAAAGAGCCGACGCAGCTGCGCGGTCGCCCGAAAAACCGCCGTCAACAATGGCAACCTTGAGCACCTGAGTGAGATTATAATCGGTATTCTTAACAGTGTTATAACCGCCTATACTCATTTTCAGGTTATATTTGAGAGCAAGATCACCAACATTAGCCACTTTGAAATTTTCATAAGCAATAACGCCGGGTTCCCACAAATCAACACCGAAAAGGGAAGTTTGGGCTGTTACAGCTTCATCATTGGCAACGCCGTTCGAATGGTACAGCTCAACATCGAGGTTACCTGCGTTGATACGATTAATGCCGCTGGTTACACTGTCTGTGAACCATGCAAATGTTGTGCCGATAAGCATAACCGCACACAGTGCCATAGAAAGCATGCTGAAAATCATGCGTTTTTTTGTACTTTTCATTATCAAGTACCTCCAAAAAATTTTACCGATTGAGAAATGCTACCCTTTCTCAAAATTCACAAAAAGCCTTCGGTAAGCCAAAGGTATAAAACAGATTTATACCCTTGGCTTACCGCTGCCATAAAAGACAGTGATAAGCTATTTGTTGCATTTTTATATCGTGATACTATTATGAATCCGGATTATCAGTTTCAGACTTTGCCGGATTTTCACTGTCTTTACTTTCAATTATGTTCTCAGTGAAAGAAACAGTATTCATCGAAGCCGACTGACCTGTTAACTGCGCCTGAATCTCGAGCAGCTTTTGCATCATTTGCTCATTTTTCTCTCTTTCCTGAGCTAATTGCTTCCTCTCCTGTTCCA
>JAILFM010000139.1 GCA_024697575.1 Clostridiales bacterium | reverse complement strand
AACAAATCTGATAGCCTGTTTTGGAATTTTCAATCCTTTAAATGTATTAACAACAATTCTTCCATTAACTTTTCTGAGCGACGCCAATGTTGAATTCATTGTATTGCATTTAAAAAGCAATAGTATTTTACCGCTGTCAGTTTTAACACGCGAATAAACCTTTGCTTTAACTTTACTTTCATCTGTTTCACCAAGGATAAGCGTGACAGATGAATCTTTTTGAAAATCGGCTAAATCGTCTGTATTGATTAAGCAGGCTGCATACCAGTTAAATCCGCATATTATTTTTCCGAGGTCATTGCCTTCATAATTCTTTCTATCAGAAGACAAAGCATTTTCAATCTGATCTTCTGTCAGGGAATCTAAATCCTCTATATTAATAAGATTTTCATATCCATCAAGATTTTTAACAAAATAACCGGATCGATCGGCATAAGCATATTTCAGGATTTTAGCACCTGAATAAGAATTTATCTCGGTTTTAATCTGATTGATTTTTTGAGTACAATCAACATTCATCCCAAGTGAAATATTCATTCTTGAATTATTCTCATCAAACGAAAGAATATTTTGCGAAAGTGAAGTAAAATCATTATCATAGACACTGTCAATAATTCCGAGAACATCCGTATCAGTGTTTTTTGAAAGCGATTCAATATCGGCTGAGGCTAACTTCAATTGACTGTTTATTTTTTCGTAAATCAGTAATTTTTCAGTCAGGTATTTGACTTTAAGATAATTCTCGGCAGATTGCTGACTGTCAAAAGAACCTGCAACCGGCGTTCCCGAACTGACTTTTTCACCATCTGAAACAAGTGAAGCGACCGTGGTACCGATATTATTTTTGATAACAATTTCATCACGAATTATGAACATATCAGAAGATATTGACTGTGTTACGGTTTCAAGCAGTGCAGGCTGCGTAAGTATTCTGTTAAAGCTTTTTGAGAAAAGCAAATAAATAATATAAAATACAGTTATAATTATTATCGTAACTAATGATTTACGATAAAAGTCATTTTTTTTATTTTCTTTACTTTTCATTCAACACACCTGTAAAATATTCTGTAACAGCTGAAACTAAATAATCAAAACAAGCATACTCATCTATATGAAATGTTTTGATACTTTTGTATCTATGAAACCACGAAAGCTGTCTTTTAGCATAATTTCTTGTGGCTTTTTTCAAATTTTCTGCGCATTCATCTAAAGGCATAATGCCATCTAAATACGGTTTAATTTCTTTATAACCGATTGCCTGTGTTGATGTTTCCGAACTGTAAGTCAAATAATACTCTTTTGCTTCATCTATCAGTCCGTTTTCAAGCATTCTGTCAACTCTGTCATTAATTCTTTTATATAAAAAATCACGGTTTTTTACATCCAATAACACAGGCGTAATGTCAAATCCGGGATTAGTATCATTTAAATCGTAACCGTTGTGAATTATTTCAAGAGCTCTGATTATTCTTTTAACATCATTTTTATTGACTGTAAGCTTATTATCAATATCTTTATCGCATAACAAATTATAAAGGAATTCCGCACCGTGTTTTTCGGCTAAATCCTCAAGATAACAGCGATATTCAGAATCAAATCGGGCGAAAGAATACTTATCGTAATTATACAAGCTGTCAAAATACAGTCCTGTACCTCCGACAATAACAGGGACAACTTTTTTTTGTAAAATATCTTTGATACAAGATATTGACGTTTTTTGATAACAGGAAACGCTGAAAGATTCTGATTTGTCAACGAATCCGATTAAATGATGTTTAATGCCTTTCATTTCTTCCGGCGATGGTTTTGCAGTGGCAATATCCATAGCTTTATAAATTTGCATAGAATCGCAAGAAACAACTTCACCACTAATATTGCGGCAAAGTTCAACGCCTAAAGCAGTTTTCCCCGACGCCGTGGGTCCGATTATTGCAAAAACTTTATTGAATTCTGCCAAAATTCTTTTCCAGCTCTCTTTGTGTCATTTCAATTAATACGGGTCTTCCGTGAGGGCAGTGTCTTATATCTTTTCGATTAATAATTTTTTCAGCAAAAGCTGCCATTTCTTCCCTTGTATTGTTATACCCCGCTTTTATTGCACTTTTACAGGCAATAGAATGAAACAGGT
>JAILFM010000052.1 GCA_024697575.1 Clostridiales bacterium | reverse complement strand
AACGCGGACGATTATTACGGCAAAGTGGGCTTTGTAAAAGCAAGCGAATACCTTGAAAAGAATGACTACGGCATGGTCGGCTATATTCTCAAAAACACGCTATCCGATAACGGCGGAGTGTCAAGAGGCGTTTGCACTGTTGAAAACGGCGAACTCAAATCCGTTGATGAAACGCACAATATTGTCAAAACCGAAACCGGCGCCGAAAGCGAAGGCAGATCAATAAACCCCGAATGCCTTGTTTCAATGAACTTCTGGTGCCTGCCGGCTGAATTTATGAATGTTGTCAGAGAAGGTCTGCCGGAGTTTCTTCAACATCTTAAAAATCCTCTCAAGGATGAATATCTTCTGCCAACCGTCGTTGACGGACTAATCAAGAGTGGCGTTAAATGCACAGTTTTGACAAGCGGCGACAGATGGTTCGGCGTAACTTACAAAGAGGATAAACCTTCTGTTGTGGAAAGCTTTAAAGACCTTTATGAAAAAGGTGTTTATAAATCCCCTCTCTATTCAGATTTAAAATAAGAAAGGCGATAAAATGAATTTAAAAAAAGCATTTTACAGAGTTTATCAGACTGCTTTTAAAGTTGTTATGGGCACAAATCTTTTTAACTGGAAAGAGCCCGAACTGCTTGAAGGCGCAGGCTCGGTCAGGAAGCTGCCGGAATTTGTGAAATCCAAAGGGCTAAAAAACATTCTTGTTGTTACCGACAAGGGCTTAACCGGTCTTCATCTTCTTGACGGTATGTTTGAAGAGATGGAAAAAGCCGGCGTAAAATATACCGTTTTTGACGGCGTTCAACCGAACCCTTCCATTGAAAACATTGAACAGGCAAGAGAAGCGTATATCACCAATAATTGTGAAGGTATAATTGCCTTCGGCGGCGGTTCACCAATGGATTGCGCCAAGGCAGCCGGCGCAAGAGTAACCAACCCCAAAAAGAGCGTTAAAAAAATGCGCGGACTTCTTCACATACGCCGTCCCCTGCCCCCCCTGTTCGCAGTGCCCACAACCGCGGGTACCGGCTCTGAGGTTACCCTGGCGGCTGTTGTAACTGACGAATCCACACATGAAAAATATCCTATTAACGACCCGAAGCTTCGCCCGAAATACGCCGTTCTTGACCCGGAGCTGACGCTCGGTCTGCCGCCGCACATCACCTCGACAACCGGTATGGATGCTTTGACTCATGCGGTTGAAGCATACATCGGCAGAAGCAATGTTGCCAACACCGCAGAATATGCCGAAAAGGCTGTCAAGCTTATATTTGAAAACATCGAAACAGCATATGCTGACGGCAAAAACGTTCAGGCAAGGCAGAACATGCTCAAGGCCTCTTATTACGCCGGTATGGCGTTTACAAGGGCTTATGTAGGCTATGTTCACGCTATCGGTCACAATCTCGGCGGTTTTTATCATGTTCCTCACGGACTTGCAATGGCAACGATTTTGCCGCATGTTCTTGATTATTACGGCGATAAAGCCTACGCAAGGCTTGCGAAGCTTGCAGTCATCAGCGGCGTAAAGACGGACGGAACAGATGAAGAAAAAGCAAAAGCTTTCATCGCTGAAATCCGCAACATGAACGCAAGAATGAACATCCCCACAGGCTTTGACTGCATTAAGGATGAAGATATTTCAACAATAGCTCAGCGTGCTCTGAAAGAAGGCAACCCCCTCTACCCCGTGCCGAAGATTATGGATATTACAGACTGCATGGCGCTCATCAAAGAGCTTCAGATAACAAAATAAGAAATTATAAAAAAGGATATCCGGAAAAACCGGGTATCCTTTAGTTTTTGAGCTTATATAATGTCTACTGAACAAATGCCGACACGCTGTCGGCATTTGCGAAAAAGCGTTTCTGAACGCTTTTTCGGGCAAAATCGCAGATTATAACAACAGTATCCATTGGAATGCCTGCTTGCTGTGCGAAGCGTTCGCACAGCAAGCGCAAGGTTTTTGCAGTATTCTTTGTAAAAACCTTGCGCTTTAAACAAATCAAAATGCGCATGATGGGTTGCTATATATTGCATTTTGATTTGTTCAGCAGGCATTATATAAAACTACCTGAAAATCTCAGCCTTCACATATATAAACAAGCTTTATTACATCACCGTCTTTTACATGGTACGAAGCTATGCCGTCGGATATATGCTGATTGTTGACTGTAAAGAGCCATGCGCTGTTTTCGCCGCAGTCTTTTTCACTTATATGATGAACACCGGTAATAACGGTTTTTCCGTTTATAACAGAATATTCAAGGTGAATGCCGCTTTGGCAGTAACGGCAGTTTTCGGAGCAGGTGTTGTCGGCGCAAACCTTTTTAATAACGTCAAATGCCGTGTCACCTCTGTTTGCTTTAATGTTTGACCTTTTGAAAACAACGCCGTTTTTCGGCAGATATTGCTCTTTTTCGCTGTTAAAGCTGCTTCTATTATTAAGAATTGACTCACAGTTGATTTCAACGGAGCATTTGTTAACGCTCGGTGTAACAGCGGTTGTGTAAACCGGGCTTGTAACATCTTGACTGCCTTCGCCGGGTATATAGATATGAGGGACGGTGGTCCAAACAGCCTTATATGTAGTCAGCGCTTTATTAACAAACTTAGGTTTCTTCGCAACAGTTGTCTCCGGTCCGGACGGATATGAAGTTGTCTGGGGCTTTTTGTTGCCGCTTTTTTCCGCCGTTGAAGGTTCTGTTTTAACCGTAGCTTTTGACGACTCTTCTATTGCAGATGATTCGGCTTCACTTGTCTCTTCCCACGGCTTAGTCGGCGAAAAAGTCATATCCATGATATCAATGTCAAGGTCACTGTTCTGCTTTGATTTTTCTTCCGAGGAAGTCAAAACGGGCGTTGTGGACTGATAACCCGTATTATTAAAATCTTTAAAACCGCAGGCGCAAAGCAGTAATAAAACCGAAATAATAATGATAGCGCTTAAAAATTTTTTCATTTTATCAATTATATTTTCTCCGGATTGTTATTTCTGCCTCATTTTACCACAAAGTACTTTTCTATTCAACAGTTTTCAAAAAATCGCTTATTAATAAAAATCCGCTTAGAGCTTCAGACCGGTATAGTCGGCTATCGCTCAAAGCGGATAATATTGCTGAATTATTATGCAAGAAGACTGTTATTCCGCCAAAAGTAGTTTGAGAGCGGCGCTGCCCTCGGGTTTTGCGGCGCAGGGGCTGTAGGGCTTTGTCTCGTCCGTTCTTTCAAGAAGGTAGTCAACGGATGTGCCGTAAAGGTCGGCGAGCTTTTCCAAAACGTCAACAGGAACACGGTTTTCACCCGTTTCATAGTGCGAATAACTGTTCTGGTGCATTTTAAGATATTTTGCCACCTGCTCCTGCGTCAGTTCATACATTCTTCTCATCTGTCTGATTCTCATCTTTTTCTTCCCCCTTAATCAGTTAAAATACACATCCGCAGCGGCATAGTAGAGATACATAGCTCTTACCATGTTGCCCAAAGTGCCGCCCTTGTCATACTGGTTGTAGATGTAAGTCAAAACGCTGTAGTTCTTTTCGGCAGTCTCACTGTCTTTTGTAACCGTGAGGGTGTAAACA
>JAILFM010000160.1 GCA_024697575.1 Clostridiales bacterium | reverse complement strand
GCATTCTATCTCCCGCCCGACAATAGTTTGTTCACAAAGGATTTTATTGTCATACTCAAGCGCTTCTTCGCACGCTTTTATCAGTTCTTCACGGCAGTACGCTTTACTGATACCTACGGAAGAACCGGCGCAGGCAGGTTTAACAAAAACCGGATAACCGAGTTTATCTTGAGCTTCATTTATAAACTCATCCGGATTTAAATAATAATCAAAGCGGTTTGTTCCGGTCCATTTTGCCTGCAAAAATCCGAAATAATCCGCCAAAGTGTTTGTCAGCGTTTTATCCATACAGACGCAGCTTGAAGTATGATCGCACCCGACAAACGGTATCCCTGCCAGTTCCAAAAGCCCCTGAATTGTGCCGTCTTCTCCGTTTTTGCCGTGAAGCACGGGGAAAACGCAGTCAATCCTTTCGATTGCACCGGTCTTGAGGTAAACAATGCCGTGGTGAAGCCTGTCGGGTGAAATAATCGCTTTTACAAGGCAGTCTTTTTGTTCAAACCATTTATCATTCGGCAGTAAATCGGGATTTCCGGTGAAAACAAAGCTTTCGCCGTCCTTTGTTATGCCCATCATCACCGTGTCATATTTTTCCTTTGATATATTCTTGATAACATTGCTCGCGGACACAAGCGACACATCATGTTCGCTCGAAACTCCACCGAAAACAATAAGAATTTTCTTTTTCATATAACCGAACCTCAAGTAAGATTTAACCTGCCAGATTAATCCTTTTCGCCTGACGCAGATTTATCGGACTTTCTGTCCGCCTTTTTCTGGCGGAATTTTCTTTTGTTTCCGTCAGCGTTACGCTTGATTTTACGGGTTGTCGTTCTTTCAAAATCGTCTTTTCTGACAGTAAAACTTTTAATCTTTTTGAACCCCGGCAAAGCCGCATTAACAGAATCAACAACGCTTTTAACAGCGGCAAAAATTGTTTTTTCTCTTTCTTCTTCATTCTCGATTGAAGAAAACATACTCATTTCAGGGTAAATCTGGGCATGAATTTCCGTAACGCCCTTTTTGTTTTCAACACCCTCAACAAGGCTTGAGTTAATAATGTCGTTTATATCAAGATGATATTCAAGCTCTTCCGGATAAATGTTTTTACCGTTTGAAGTAACAATAACATTTTTACACCTGCCGGTGATATGATAGCACCCTCTCCTATCAATAAAAGCAAGGTCGCCCGTATGGAAAAAACCGTCCGGGTCAATAACCTTCTCGGTCTCTTCCCTGTTGTTATAGTAACCGAGCATAACCATACCGCCTTTAACGCAAAGCTCGCCGACACCCGAAGAGTCAACATCAATAAGCTTCGATTCAACGCCGGGAAGCGGTCTGCCGATGGAATCAGTCGTACGAAGGCGGTCATGATTAATAATTGCCAGCGGCGCGCATTCCGTGAGACCATAGCCGTAAACTATCTGAATACCGAAAGAATCAAAATCTTTGATAATCTGAGGGTCAATCGCCGCGCCGCCGCAGATTATCATACGCAGCTTTCCGCCGAAGGTATTCTGAATTTCCTTAAAAATCACTTTTCTCAGGTCAATATGGACTTTTGACGCCACCTTGCACAGGGATTTGCCGATTTTGAAAAATCTTTCACCGTTTTTTCTTTTCTTGATTTCGTTCATAATTCTTTTATGAACAATCTCAAGTATCATAGGTACCGCGACAAAAACGGTCGGTTCAAACTCTTTCATATTGCGAAGGACATATTTAAATCCGTCACAAAATGTAATCTTAGCTCCGCAATACGGAGCAAAAAAGAGAACAATGCAGCTCTCAAAAGTATGGTGAATGGGTAAAAGCGAAATCTCACAGTCATCCGGTGTGATTTTCAAAACACCCATGGCGGCTTTAACCTCAAAGCAGAAGTTGCGCTGGCAAAGCATAACACCTTTTGAAGTGCCGGTGGTGCCGGAAGTGAACAGCAGGGTGCACATTTTTTCGGGGTCTTGCATAACCTGACAGTAAAGAGGTTTGCCGCTTTCTATAAGTTCATTTCCTTCTTTGACAGCCTCATCAACGGTCATCTCACCGCAATCACCGCTGAATGTCAATACTATCATATCAGAAGGCAAAAAAGAATGAATATCTCGATGTATTTTTTTATCACAGATTAATACCTTTGCATCACATGCAGCAATAATTCCTAAAATATCTTCGGCATGCAGTTCCCTGTCAATAGGCACTATTACCTTGCCCGCACACACTGCACTCAGATATGTCAGGCAGTATTCATAACAGTTGTCGCCGCATACCGCGATAAACTCGCTTTTGTCACCGAGCGAGCAAAAATATGTTGACAGAGCATTTATATCCCCGATGTATTCATTGAATGTAATGTTCCTGGTTGTCTCTTTATCTGTTTTTACTTCAAAAGCCGTTCTTTCGCCGTAAAGCTGAACACTTTGGTCCATCATCTGCCGGATATTGTCAAACTGCCTAACCGGATAAAATGATT
>JAILFM010000091.1 GCA_024697575.1 Clostridiales bacterium | reverse complement strand
CCGTATTTATAACCGAAAATATCCTCGTTTTTAATGTCATTAAACTTAAAACCGAGTCTGTTGCCAAAACACATTTTTAAAACAGCTTCCGCAATTCCGCCTAAGCCCGGTGTGTAGCAGGAAACGCCTCTCCCGCTTTTTAAAATAGAGGAAACTGACGAAAAGACAGATGTTAACGATTCGGGTTTAGGAAGGTTGTCTTCACCGTATTCAGGTGAAATAAGTATCAGTTTGTTATCGGCTTTTTTCAACTCCGGCGAAACAACTTCATTAATTTTACCTGTTGTCACTGCAAAAGAAACAAGCGTCGGAGGAACATCAAGATTTTCAAACGAGCCGCTCATGGAATCTTTTCCGCCGATTGAACCTATTTCCAAATCAAGTTGAGCCTTAAAAGCACCAAGTAATGCAGAAAGAGGTTTACCCCATCTTTTTGCATCTTTTCCGGGTCGCTCAAAGTATTCCTGGAAAGTCAGGTATACATCTTCATATGTTGCGCCTGAAGCAATCAGCTTGCAGACAGATTCAACTACAGCAAGATAAGAACCGTGATAAGGGCTGAGCTCGGTAATAAAAGGATTATATCCCCAGGACATAAATGAACAGTCGTCGGTATGCTTTTTTTCAACCGATATTTTTTGAACCATAGCCTGAGCAGGAGTCTTCTGATATTTTCCGCCAAAAGGCATGAGCACTGTTCCGGCGCCTATTGTAGAGTCGAATCTTTCAGAAAGCCCTCTTTTTGAGCATATGTTCAAATCTCCGGCAATTTTAATAATATTTGATTCAAATGAGCCCGAAAAAGTCTTGTTGTAATTCTCAGATTGCGCTGCTTTTATGTTTATATGTTTTTCCGCACCGTTGGAATTCAAAAAATCTCTGCTGATGTCAACAATCTTATTGCTGCACCAATTCATTACAAGGCGTTTTTCTTCTGTAACAACGGCAACCGGAACCGCCTGAAGATTTTCTTCACCTGCTAACTCAAGAAATCTGTTTACATCATCTTCAGCCACAACAACCGCCATTCTCTCCTGCGATTCACTTATGGCAAGTTCTGTACCGTCAAGCCCCTCGTATTTTTTAGGAACAGCATCAAGATTGATTTCAAGCCCGTCTGCAAGTTCTCCGATGGCAACAGATACTCCGCCTGCGCCGAAGTCATTACAGCGTTTAATCAATCTGCAGGCCTCACCGTTACGGAATAATCTTTGAAGTTTTCTTTCTTCCGGGGCATTACCCTTTTGAACTTCTGCTCCGCATGTTTCAACCGAATGAGAATTATGAGCTTTTGATGAACCTGTTGCTCCGCCGATTCCGTCACGGCCGGTGCTTCCGCCCAAAAGAATAACAATATCTCCGGGCAAAGGAACTTCTCTGCGAACATTTTCAGCCGGAGAAGCTGCAATAACAGCGCCGATTTCCATCCTTTTTGCGGCATATCCGGGGTGATATAATTCGTCAACAATACCGGTTGCAAGCCCTATCTGGTTGCCGTATGACGAATAACCTGCCGCTGCAGTTGTAACAAGTTTTCGCTGAGGTAATTTACCGGGTATAGTTTTTGATACAGGGACTGTAGGGTCGGCAGCGCCGGTAACACGCATGGCACCGTAAACATAAGAACGACCCGAAAGAGGATCTCTGATGGCCCCTCCTATGCAGGTTGCTGCACCGCCGAACGGTTCAATCTCAGTAGGATGATTATGAGTCTCATTTTTAAACAGAAGAAGCCAATCCTCTTTTTTACCGTCTGCATTTACTTTAATTTTTACAGTACAGGCGTTAATTTCTTCGGATTCATCGAGCTTACTCAGCTTACCTTGTGATTTCAGTTCTTTTACGGCTATAGTTGCAAGGTCCATAAGGCAAACCGGCTTTGTTCTTCCCAGTTTTTTTCTTACAGATAAGTATTCATTCCATGCACTCTGTGTCAGTTCATCTTCAAATTCAACATTATCGATTTGAGTAAGAAAAGTCGTATGACGGCAGTGATCGGACCAATAGGTATCAATCATTCTGATTTCCGTGATTGTAGGATCACGGTTTTCACTGATAAAATACTTTTGGCAGAATGTAATGTCGTCAATATCCATTGCGAGACCGTAATCGCTGACAAACTTTTGAAGTTCGTCAATATTAAATTTTGTAAACCCTTCAAGAGTTTTAACTGTGTCGGGAATATCAAAATTAATCTTGAGAGTATCGGGTTTTTCAAACCCGGTTTCACGCGATTCAACCGGATTTATAACATATTTCTTAATAATTTCAATATCATTTTCATTAATATTTCCGTAGATTACATAGATTTTGGCAGACCTTATAACAGGTCTGTTTTTTTGAGATATAAGCTGAATACACTGTGAAGCAGAGTCCGCTCTCTGGTCAAACTGACCGGGAAGTGACTCAACCGCAAATGCAAATGCCCCGGAAATATCAATTTCTTTACTTGCGTTATCTAATTGTGGCTCTGAAAAAACAGTGCTTACTGACTTTTCAAAAAGTTTTTCGTCAATATCCTCAGCGTCATAGCGGTTAATCACTCTGATTTTTTCAACACCGCTTATACCGAGAAAGTTTTTAACATCCGAAAGCAGAGCTCTTGCCTCATTGTCGAGACCGGGCTTTTTTTCGACGAATACTCTGTAGACCAATCAATTTGCCTCCTTTGCTTTTAATGCCCTTTGACCTATATCTTTTCTGTAATACGCATTAGCAAAAGAAATTTTATTAACCATTTCGTACGAAGCTCTGACAGCCTCCTCAAGACTGTCTTTAACCGCTGTTACACCGAGAACCCTGCCGCCGTTTGATAAAAGCTTACCGTCGGATATTTTAGCGCCGGCAACATACACATTGTCGATAATTTCATCCGGAATAGTTATTTCAAATCCTTTATCGTATTTAGCGGGATAACCATTGCTTGCCATTATAACACAGCATGCACAGGAATCGGAAAACTCAATATTAATATCTGAAAGGGTTTCATTTGTTACAGCCATCATAACGGACAAGAGATCGGTTTTAAGAAGAGGTAAAACAACCTGAGTTTCAGGGTCGCCGAAACGGCAGTTATATTCAATTACCTTAGGTCCGTCCTTTGTCAGCATCAAGCCGAAATACAAACAGCCTTTGAAGGTTCTTCCCTCGGCATTCATAGCTTTCATAGTAGGAATAAAGATTTTTCCCATACATTCGTCAGCTATTTCACTTGTATAGTAAGGATTGGGAGCAACAGTTCCCATACCGCCTGTATTCAGCCCCGTATCGCCGTCAAGAGCCCGCTTATGATCCATAGAGGAAACCATGGGAATTATTGTTTTACCGTCTGTAAATGACAATACAGATACTTCAGGTCCAGTCAGAAACTCCTCAATTACAATTCTGTCTCCGCTTTTTCCGAAAGCCTTGTCGCACATAATTGATATAACAGCATCTTTGGCTTTTTCCCTTGTATCGGCAATAATAACACCTTTCCCCAAAGCAAGGCCGTCGGCTTTAATTACAGTCGGAATAGGCGCAGTTTCAATGTATTCAAGCGCTTTTTCCGAATTGTCAAAGACTTCATAAGAAGCAGTCGGAATTCCGTATTTTTTCATAAGATTTTTAGAAAAAACTTTGCTGCTTTCAATTACAGCGGCTTTTGAATCCGGGCCGAAAGCCGGAATTCCCTTTTTGTTGAGAGCATCGACACAACCGAGAGCAAGAGGATCATCGGGCGCAACAATAACATAATCAATATTGTTTTCTTCTGCAAAACAGGCAATAAAATCAACATCTTTTACATTGCCTTCAACCAATGTCGCTTCTTTTGCCATTCCGCCGTTACCGGGAAGAGCAAAAATCTGTTCAACACTGCTGTTAAGCTTAATTTTTTTTATGATAGCGTGCTCTCTGCCGCCGCCGCCGACTACAAGAACTTTCATTTACAGTCCTCCGAATTAATGATGGAACAGCCTCATACCGGTGAAGGCCATTGAAATGCCCAATTTGTTGCAACAGTCAATAACTGCGTCGTCTCTTATTGAACCGCCCGGCTGAGCTATATATTTTACACCGCTCTTGAAGGCTCTTTGAACATTGTCATAAAACGGGAAAAATGCATCTGAGCCGAGAGCGACACCGGTTTTTGTTGCAAGATATGCCTGCTGCTCTTCAAGTGTAAACACTTCGGGCTTACAAGTAAAGTATTTTTGCCAAACTCCGTCAGCGCAGACATCTTCTTCATTTTTATTAATATATCCGTCAATAACATTATCTCTGTCAGGTCTGCCGATATCATCACGGAATGGAAGAGTAATAACTTTGTCAGCCTGTCTGAGGAACCATGTGTCAGCTTTTGAACCAGCAAGTCTTGTGCAATGTATTCTTGATTGCTGACCGGCTCCGACACCGATAGCCTGACCGTCAACAGCATAGCACACTGAATTTGACTGTGTATACTTAAGTGTAATAAGCGAAACAATCAAATCCCTGACAGCGGATTCGGGCATGGTTTTGGTTTCTGTAACAATGTTGGAAAGTAATTCTTTATTGATAACAAAATTATTTCTTCCCTGTTCAAAAGTAATACCGAAAACCTGCTTGTGTTCAATTACTTCGGGAACATAATTAGGATCGATTTTTACAATGTTATATGAACCTTTACGCTTTGATTTAAGAATTTCAAGTGCTTCGTCATCATAACCGGGAGCAATAATACCGTCGGAAACCTCACGCTTTATCATCTCGGCGGTTGTGACATCGCACACATCGCTAAGCGCAACCCAGTCACCGAAAGAACACATTCTGTCTGTACCCCTTGCGCGGGCATATGCGCAGGCAAGCGCAGAAGAATCAAGGTCTTCGATATCATCAACAAAACAAGCTTTTTTTAATGTATCTGAAAGCTTAATGCCTACAGCGGCGCTTGTGGGTGAAACATGTTTAAATGAAGTGACTGCAGGCATACCGAGGGCTTCTTTTAATTCCTTAACAAGCTGCCAGGAATTAAAAGCATCAAGAAAATTAATGTAACCGGGTTTACCGTTTAATATTTCAATCGGTAAATCACTTCCGTTTGACATAAATATTTTTGACGGCTTTTGATTGGGATTGCATCCGTATTTTAATTCAAATTCTTTCATGTTGCACCTCAATTATTTTTATTAATTAATCTTGTTTCTTCATTACCGGTAGCTAAATCGACATATTTAACAAAAAGAGAAATTTTATTATCAGAATTAAGATTGTTCCAAAGTTTATCTGAAAATTCATCAATGCTGTCACTTATTGCAACTCTTTCGGGTTCACCCTGAAAAGTAGGTATGGGACTTCCGTCACAAACATAAGTATGAATAAAATGCCCCAGACCGGCAATCGGTGAATAGGAAAAAGTGAATCTGTTACAAGCTGAACCTAAAGAATCGGCACTTTTAAGAATACTCATCTCATAATTAAAATCGCCGTTTTCAAAATTAATAATACCGCTGATACGGGGAGTAAAGTTAGGTGAATCGGGTTCAAATTCTCTTGAAGTAAGTGCTTGAGAAAACGATTTGCCTGCTTTCAGTCCGTCATAAATTGTATCTGTCTGATCGCCGTTTGTTACGATAAGGCTGTTCTCATATTGCCTTAATGCAGCATAAATAATAAGAGAAGGATCTTCAACTTTAGAAGCATCATAAGGTTCTGTGAACAGAACACCGTCTTTTAAAGTGAAAATTCTGTTACGGCTGTTAGCGCTTCTGCCCATAATGAAGTAAGCCGCAACAGCCTTTTTTGCATCCGGAGTTTTGCCGATAACAATTCCCCTGCCAACATAGGTGTTATCTTTAATCAATAACCCGATGTCATTAATGCCGTAAATGTTCATATTTATATTCTCTCCTTACATATTTTTTCAACTGATTGAGGTAAGATTATCCACTCAGCCTGTTCCATAACTCTTTTCTGAAGCGCTTGAGGGGTGTCATCATCTTTTATTTGAACGGCTTTCTGCATTATGATACGACCGCCGTCGGGTATTTCGTTGACAAAATGAACAGTCGCTCCGGTGATTTTAACGCCTCTTTGAAGAGCACATTCGTGAACTTTAAGCCCGTAAAACCCTTCACCGCAAAAGGAAGGAATAAGCGAAGGGTGAACATTGATAATTTTATCTTTATAAAGCGAAGTGAAAGACTGCGAAAGTATTTTTAAAAATCCTGCAAGAACAATTAAATCAATGTCATTGGCTTTGAGATGATTTATTATTTTCTGCTCAAATTCAGAAGTCGAATTAAAGTCTTTTTTAGAAACGATTTCGGTTTTTATGCCTGCATTTTCTGCTCTTGTTAAAGCGTAAGCATTTGGATTATCTGAAATCACAAGAACAATTCTGCCGCTTTTTATAATCCCGGAATTCTGAGCGTCAATAAGCGCCTGAAGGTTTGTGCCTCCGCCCGAAACAAAAACAGCAATGTTCAGAATATTTTTATTCAAAGAATTCACCTCAGATTAATTCAATTCTGTTTTCGGATTGCGTAATTGAACCGATAACATAAGCGTCTTCACCGTTTGATTTCAAAACAGCCAGGGATTTTTCAACATCATCTTCAGAAACAACCATGCTCATACCTACACCCATGTTAAAGGTATTAAACATATCACGTTCGCTAATGTTACCGGTTTTTGAAATAAGGTCAAAAATCGGAAGAACCTTTACACTTGATTTGTTAATCCGGGCGCATAAACCTTTGGGAATACTTCTGGGAATATTTTCATAGAACCCGCCGCCGGTAATATGAGATATACCTTTTACTTTAACCTGATCAAGAAGAGCAAGAACGGGCTTAACATATATTTTAGTCGGAGTTAATAATGTTTCACCTATACTTTTGCCGTTAAGACTGTCACAAGGAACTGTGATGTCGTTATTTTCAATATCAAAAACTTTTCTGACAAGTGAAAAACCATTAGAATGAACACCGCTCGAAGGCAGAGCAATAACAACATCTCCCGACTTAATGGTACTGTTGTCAATTATTCTGTCTTTATCAACAACACCGGTTGAATAGCCGGCAAGATCATATTCATCAATGGGATAAAAACCGGGCATTTCAGCTGTTTCACCGCCGATAAGAGCGGTGCCTGACATAACGCATCCGTCGGCAACGCCTTTAACGATTTCGGCGATTTTTTCGGGATAATTCTTACCGCACGCAATATAGTCAAGAAAGAAAAGAGGCCTTGCGCCGCAACAAATGATATCATTAACGCACATCGCAACGCAGTCAATACCGATTGTATCGTGTTTATTCATCAAGAACGCGATACGAAGCTTTGTTCCGACACCGTCAGTACCCGAAACAAGAACAGGTTTGTTAATGCCGGTAAGATCAAGCTCAAAAAGACCGCCGAATCCGCCGATATCCGAAGAAACACCCTTTGTAAGGGTTCTGGCAATATGGGTTTTCATAAGTTCAACCGCTTTGTAACCGGCTGTAATATCAACCCCGGCGGCTGCGTAACTGTCAGATTTTGAAATAGTGTTCATATTACTCCTTTCCGTTCCAGCAATATGTGCATAGCTCACATTCATCAAGACCGATAGCTTTAACTACACCTTCAAGTGACTGAAATTCCAGCGAATCAAACTTGAATTTTTCACAAATATTTTTTCTCAGCGCTTTTCCCCGTTCTGTTTTACTGTCGCTGTATTCTTCTATATGTTTAAAACCTTCTTCACCTTCAAGCTCAAGAATAACACGGCGGGCGATTAAATCCATGTCGTTGGTATTTCTTGAAAAATTAAGGTATTTACAGCCGTACATTATCGGCGGACACGCTGAACGCATATGAACGGATTTAGCGCCGCTTTCATATAAGAATTCAACGGTTTCACGAAGCTGGGTACCCCTGACAATTGAATCGTCAACAAACAGAAGATTCTTGTCTTTGATAAGTTCAAGAACGGGAATTTGCTTCATCTTTGCAACTCTGTTTCTCTCACTCTGATTTTGAGGCATAAAGCTTCTTGACCATGTGGGCGTATATTTTATAAAAGCTCTGGCAAACGGAACACCGCTTTCATTGGCATAACCGATAGCATGAGGAGTACCCGAATCCGGAACGCCGCCGATGTAATCAATTTCAGATTCCGGCAGATTTTCCTTATCATTCTGAGCCATTATCTTACCGTTTCGGTAACGCATAGCTTCAACATTGATACCCTCATAATTTGAAGTTGGATATCCGTAATAACTCCACAGGAAAGAGCAAATCTTTTTCTTATCTCCGGGCGGTGAAAGCTGATTGATTCCGTCGGGAGTTATTGCAACAATTTCCCCCGGACCTAAGTCTCTTAAATCTTCGTAACCAAGCTTTTGACATACAAAAGATTCAAATGATACGCAACAGCCGTTTTCACCTTTTGCAACAACAACCGGCAGTCTGCCCAACTTATCTCTTGCGGCGATTACGGTGCCGTCATCTTTAAGTATAAGAATATTTGCCGTTCCTTCAATTTTATCCTGAGCAAATTTAATACCCTGCTCAAAACTGTTTTTTTGACTAATCAGAGCGGCGGTTAATTCTGTAGAATTGATTTTTCCGCCGGTCATCGCATTAAAATGACCGCCGTTTACCGAAACATAATTATTAATAAGTTCCTCGGAATTATTGATAATGCCGACAGTACAGACAGCGTAAGTTCCGAGATTTGAATGAATAAGAAGCGGCTGAGGATGCATATCGCTGATTATGCCAATCGCAGAAGTGCCTCTCATTTCATTAAACACATTTTGAAATTTTGTACGAAAAGGCGAATTTTCAATATTATGAATTTCTCTCTGCAAGCCGATTTCAGGGTCATATACCGCAAGTCCGCCACGTTTTGTACCAAGATGTGAATGATAGTCTGTACCGAAAAAAATGTCTGTCAAGCAATTATTTTTTGATGCAACACCGAAAAAGCCTCCCATAAACTGTCCTTTCAAAAAGTATAATAACACCGTTAAGCTGTCTTAACCGGTGTTTTATAATCATTTATTTAAGTCTTCAAGTTTTTTGTATATATCAGCATCTTTTTCAAGAACTTTCATTGCGTCACTGCAGCGCATATCTTCAAGCCTTTTTGCAAGAGATGAATCTTCAACGGCAATAATCTGCGCGCAGAGTATTGCGGCGTTGGCGGCGCCGTTAACGGCAACAGTCGCTACCGGTATACCGGTTGGCATCTGTACAGTAGAAAGTAAAGCGTCCATACCGTCAAAGGACGGACCTTTACAAGGTATACCGATAACGGGTAGAGTAGTGTTTGCCGCAATTGCACCTGCAAGGTGAGCAGCCATACCCGCTGCGGCAATGATAGCCCCAAATCCGTTATCACGGGCGTTCTTTGCAAAATCAGCAGCCTGAACGGGAGTTCTGTGCGCAGAATAAATATGAACCTCATATGGAATTTCAAGCATATTCAGCATATCTACTGCTTTTTTAACAACAGGCAAATCACTGTCACTGCCCATTACAATTCCGACTTTTTTCATAAATCCTCCGGGAAAACAAGTTGAAAATTAAAAACGGATACACCGATTCCGTTAAAATCGATGTACCCAGACGGTCGGCTTAAAAATGAACACTTCCCGCTCCCTTGTGGTGCACCACTTATTCCGTCAGTTACGGAAAGCCGATTTATACGCAAATTATACCACCGGCATTTTTTTCTGTCAACATTTTGCCGATAATTATAAATGAAAATAATAATAAAAAAACGGTTGACAAAGTTGATAATTTATGTATAATAAGCTTTGTTGTTTCCGGGTGTGGCGCAGTTGGGAGCGCGCTTGACTGGGGGTCAAGAGGCCGTGAGTTCAAGTCTCGCCACTCGGACCACAGGGCAGTGTATCTGCCTTTTTTGGGGGTGTAGCTCACTTGGGAGAGCGCTTGAATGGCATTCAAGAGGTAAGGGGTTCGATCCCCCTCATCTCCACCAAAAAGTACCGCGATTATTCGCGGTACTTTTTGTTTATGCGCGGCGCAATAAATCTTCACTTGACATTGAAATGACAGTTGTGTAAAATAGATTCAGGCAGGAAGCCGTTTGAGAATACAGACGTATTCTTTTCCGTTTTATTTTTATTAAGTGTGTACTGTGAAGGTATGCGGTCCTCATGAGG
>JAILFM010000099.1 GCA_024697575.1 Clostridiales bacterium | reverse complement strand
TCTGTTACTGTAATCATAGTTATTATTTCCAATCAAAAGTGCTATTCTTCTCATAATTCATCCCGTTACTTAAGCTATAAATATCTTGATTCTTGTTTTGAGTTCTGAATCTTGACATAGGACCTCATTAATCTGACCTTTTTTAAGCTACAGATTAGATATCAACTCCACAGAATAAATATACTTATAATACTATCGCCCTGACTTTCTTATTTGAATCGCAATCGCTTTAACAACCGGAACAACAACGGTATTTCCTGCCTGTTTGTATTTGCTTTTTTCGGGAATATTGTCAGGTAAAGAGAATTCTTTCGGAAAGCCCTGTAGTGCTAAGCATTCTTCGGGAGTAATTTTTCTTATGCCGTAATCATCTCTGATTATGGGAACGCGATTGTACCAGGTTCCCATATTTGCTTTTAATGTAAACGACACACCGTCTTTACCCGATTGAACACCGTAATCCGAAAAACGATAGATTTGATTCTTGTCGGTCATTGCCTTTTTGATCTTTTCATAATCTTTACTTCCCGGCAGAAGATATAAGTCTTCGCTGACATCGGAAGTCTTGTCAATTAAATCAAAAAGAGTCTTTTTTACTTCACTTTTTTCGGGGAACTCGAATTTTTCGGCAGCAGACTTATTCTTGAATGCGACAATATATGTTCTTGTTCGGTGTTGAGGAAACCCATAATTAACCGCATCGGCAACAAGATATCGGATGTAATATCCACGCTCGGTTATTTCATTGTGAATCACATTAAATGTTCTGCCGTTATCATGTTCGGTAAGATTAGCAACATTTTCAAGAAAAATTACTTTAGGTTTAATCTCATCGACGGCACGCATGATTTCAAAAAACAGATTTCCTCTATCGTCATCAAATCCTTTTTGCTTGCCACAAATTGAGAATGGCTGACATGGGAAACCTGCGGCTATAAGGTTGACTTTTTCAAGTTTGGAAAAATCAACCTTTTTTATGTCTTCCTCTATAAGCTTTGTTTCGGGAAAATTATGCCGATATGTTTTGCAGGCATCCTTATCATATTCATTTGCCCAAACAATCTTGTGTTTTGCCTGGGCGAATGCCAGGTCAATACCACCGATACCGGCAAATAAGCTGCCAACTCTCATTATTTAATAAACCTAATTTGCAAATTCATATCAAAGTAGTATTTACCGTTTTCTTTATATGCCGTTGCAAAGCCGTGCTTTGATGTAGAACCTCTTTCAAATTTGGTGTTATTCAAAAGATATTCTTCAAAGTAATCGCGGTTGTAAATATGGTAAGCAAGCACATCTCCGCTTGTTGTCACAACAATATATCCACCGTTGGCTTCATCCTTGCCGTCCCACTCTTTGCTCGGAGTCATGCCGAGAGCAATGGTGCAAAGGAACTTTTTGTATTTATACTCATACAATCCTTTTTTCGGATAACCGAGCGGATTGGTTTCTTCAAGCATATCGACAACATCTTTACAGGTAGCAGCACCGGTTCTGTAGCTGAACAGTAAACTGCCTGCAATGATCTCATCCATATAGCTGTCAATGAACATCAGATTCTCGGAAAAGCCTTTACTCTTTGCCTTGACGAATTTCAACTTTCCGTGTTCATCAATATATTTAACGCGGTCAAGAATCTTAGTTTTTGTTGTAATTGCATTGATGGCGTTCACATCGTTATCATTGATACCTGATATTTCAAACTGAAAATTGGTTGCACCGCTTGCATTTAGAAGGGTCGGAGCACTTCCCAATTCGGATTTGATACTGAAACCGCAAATCGTTTTGTACCCGGTATTGATATCCTGCAATTGCATTTTGATATCGGTTTTGTCGGTTGACGGAGCCTTGATTTTTGAGCATTCAATTTCGGACATTATTCCATCGGCTTCATCAATTTCAAATGCAGGGCTCTTGGTTTCGGTTATTCTCTTGTAAAGAGTTTCTGCAAAAACCCTTAAATCCGCTCTTGAGATGTCTTTGCATTTTTGACCGTTGATGTGCAGCTCAACTTTTCTGTCATCATTAATGACATATTCCATCTTCTTTGATTCTTCTTCATCACGGAGGATCTTCAGAATAGGGAAATAAACATCTTCAAGTTTTTTCAGCTTGTCGTCTGCAGTATAAAGCTTGCCGTCTGCAAGCAGTTCAAGCAGAACATACAGCTCGCTCCACTCGCCTTTGTTACCCGTTATTTTCGGCATGATTAATGACCTCCGTAAATCAAGACTTTGCGAATCTCTTTCGCTATGGCTTCAATTACATTTACGGTTACGCTGTTGCCGAACTGCTTATAAAGCGGACCGTCTGCAAGCGTAAGCTTATAATCATCGGGAAATCCCTGTAATCTCGCCCATTCTCTCGGAGTCATTTTACGGATATCATCTTTATTTATTTTGCCTTTAATGTGAGTAGTGGGAACCATTGAATGCTCTCTGCTGTCAATAATGAGGTTGCCCTCTCTGCCCATACCGCCGCAAACAATGGTACCGGCTATACCGTCAAGATCGCGGATAACATACCCGAATCCATGTCCTGCGGCTTCGTGCCTTGCTCTGTGGTCTTTCAATGTTTTCATATAAACATCCGAAAGATAATATTTTGAAGGTATCGGGGCATCATCCAGAATATCGCGAATACAAACAGGCTTCTGCGTACCTTCCGGGAAGAAGAAGTTTTCGGGAGCGATATCGTTCCTAAAACAAACAATATATATTCTTTCTCTGTTTTGCGGAACACCGAAGTCTTTACTGTTCAGGATTTTATAGAAAACGGTATAACCGATTTCTTCAAATGCACCTTTTATGACTTTAAAGGTTCTGCCTTTATCGTGAATTGTAAGTCCCTTAACATTTTCACAGAATATTACTTTCGGTTTATGATACTCACAGATTCTGACAACATCCTGGAAAAGTGTGCCGCGACATATTCCTTTGTAGTCATCGTTAAAACCGCCATGCTTCCCGGCCATAGAGAACGCCTGGCACGGAAAACCTGCAAGGCAAATATCGAATGAAGGAATGTCTTTCTCATCAATCTTTGTGATATCCCCGGCAATTTCAAAATCATCGTAAAAGTTTTCTGTATAAGTTTTTTGGGCAGCTTTATCCCACTCGCTGACAAATACGGTTTCAATTGATTCGCCTAATGCGTTATCAAAGCCTAATCTGATACCGCCGATTCCCGCAAACAAGTCAATGGATTTATACTTTTTCAATTAATTTTACCGCCCTTTCCACTCTGTCGGCGCAAGCCGAAACATTTGCCTTTATATCTTTGCCCCAAAAGCGAATAACAGTCCAGCCATCGCTTTTGAGCTTATCATTTACTTCAATATCTCTTTGTATATTCCGTTCAATCTTAGGAATCCAAAAATCTTGATGCGATTTGAAATCCGCTTTTCTGTTTTCCCAATCAAACCCGTGCCAAAACTCGCTGTCAACAAACACGGCGATTTTTTTGCCTTTAAAAGTCAAATCGGGATGACCGAAAACGGTTTTATCATTTTTTCTATAATGCAAACCTCTTGCCCAAAGCTCTTTACGAAGCATCAGTTCTATTTTTGTATCTTTATTTTTAACAGCCTGCATGTTTTTTCGCCGTTGTTCCGGTGTGTGATTATCCATAAAGCCTCTTTTAAAGCGACACTGCCATCTTTAAAAAATCTCTCTTTGAGAGATCAATGCCGCTTTTAATAAATCTATGATTTCTTTCATAATATATCTTTTCCGCTGCGTATTTCCTGTTAGATTTTATTCCGCTGTGCATCATCCTGTGGCAAACGGGGCACAAACAAACAATATTTGCATAAACATCAATGCTGTTTTCAAACTCTTTTTGAAATCTCAAAGGAATAAGATGATGTCCTTCCATATATTCTCTGCCGGTAGATTGTGAAATGAAGGTGTGATGCTCGTGGTTATGCTCACAACAATAATCGGCGCCTTCTAATGCTTGTGCAACAATTATCCGGTTTCTTTTCCAAACATTATTTGTTGTGGATACAATCTCGGGTTTAGTAACCACAACATCCATCTTTTCAATATTAGCTTGAAAAAACAAAGCATATTTTGTTGCAAACCTATAGAAGTGATTGAAGCCAACGCTGTACATTCTGTTACCCCTTGTATCTTGATTGACAAACTCCTCATTTGTTTTCAAAAAATCACGAATCAAGTTTATTTCATCAACAGAATGAGCCTCAAACACATTTTTAATCGGAAAATTGTAATCTTCAAGATACTTATTAATTCTTGCAATACCTCTGACATATTTCCCTATGGAGTTTTCAGAAATGCTTTTAATTCGAAGATACCGTTCAAAATATTCAAGGAGCATATAACCCCCCTTCACTCCTCAACCATCCATTCATCCGGCGGCAAAGATTCAGCGAGTATGGCTCTTGCCTTTGCCTGGCCTTCAATTGCTCTTTGAAGGCTTTTTTTATACATAACCTGCCCGTCGGCGACCATATCATAGAGATATTTTTCCGCTTTTTGAAAACAGATGAGCGCGTTCATCGGGTCCTCATCGGTTCCGTATCCGTTGAGAAAAGCGGTTCCGGCGCGCAGAAAAACGGGTCCGGCACATATCGGCGCAGCCTCCTCGGTCATGGTGTCAAGGCAGCGCATATAGATATGAAACGCTTCAACAGGGTTCTTTTTGACATAGTATCCGTTCATATACATATCGCCTATTTTGTAGAGGGAAATGATGTGACCGTCAAACGCGCCAAGGGCGAAATAATGAAACGCCTTTTCATAATCCACCGGCATATTCCTGCCGTAATAATAGCAGTAGCCGAGATTTTCCTGCGCCTGTCTGCTGCCGTTTTCGGCGGCGGTTTTATAGTATTCAACCGCTTTTTCAAAGCTTTGCTCAAAACCTCTGGAGCCGTTATAATACTGCGCGCCCAGGTCGTTCATCGCATCCGCGTTACCCTCATCATAAGCATCTTCAAAAAGCTCGATAATAAAGTCCCTGACAACCTCGGGCAGAGGTTCGGGTTTGTCACAGCGAAGAAGCTGATTGGCAATTTCAAACGGCGATTCTTCTATACGGGAGTCCTCGTCAATCAGGGCGAAGAGGTAATCATGCACTTCGGGCAGCTCGTCGGCGTCAAGAATTGCCAAAGTCTCCTGTATTTTTGAAAAAAGTTCGTCATTGGTCATAATTAATCACGACTCCTTTCATCTGTCTGACATTAAATTATCACAGATAGAGTCCAAAAATCTTCTCTCGTTTTTCGGATTAAAAGATTTTGAAATAAAAATATAAGGAAAATTTATCATATTTTCCTGCCGTATTCAATGGATTTTGAGCGCCATTTCATGTTTTTCGACGGTTTCACTTCCGGTTTTTCGACGGTTTCATTTCGTGTTTTTCGACGGCAAAGAATCTGAATTATTAGTCCCTGAGTGTGCCTATGGGGATAATCATAACCCCGTCACTGCGCTTATACGCCATTTCTCCGCCTGTAATTACCGCCGAAAATGCCGGCTCTGACATTTTGGCTTTGTTTTTCTCGTTTGCTTGCCTGATTAAATTGTTAAGCTCCAGCAAATGAGCGGCACCCTCTTCAATCTGACGGCTTCCGAGCTTGAATTCAATAAGAGCGTATCTGCCATCCGCCAAGTGAAGCACGCAGTCCGCTTCCAGACCGTATCTGTCATGGTAATATGACACTCTGCCGCCCAAAGCGCCGGAATACGCCTTTAAATCCCTTATGCACAGGCATTCAAAAACAAAGCCGAAAGTGTTCAGGTCCTGAAGCAATGCGTCAGGCGATAATCCGAGCACAGCCGTTGCGACAGACGGGTCACAGAATTCTCTTTTTCTGCCGGATCTCATTGCGCTTGCGGAGCGGATTGAGGGGCACCAACCGTATAAATCTTCAATTACATACAGCTTTTCAAGCGCATCAATATATGACGATAATGTCGGGACCGAAATATCACTGTAATTTGCGGTTACATCGTCAGCAATTGTTTTATCAGCAGCTAATGTGGAAAGGTTTCTTGAATAAGACTGCAATATTGCTCTGACACGGTCCGGACTTTTTTTCACCCCGTCAACCGTTGAAGCGTCGCTGTCACAGATATTGCTGATATATGCATTTGAGACCAGAAGCTTTGCATTATCGGTTTTCTTTTTCAGGCTTGACGGCCAACCGCCGCGGCATGCTGCGAAAACAAGATTTTCCACAGTCAGATTTGAAGTAACGCCGTCAATATCATACTCTTTATCATTAAACAGTTTGGTTAATGATATTTTACCGGTGGATTCATTTGACTCAAACAGGCTCATCGGGCGCATCACCAGCCTTGAAATCCTGCCCGTTCCCGAGTGCCTGATTTTTGATTCATCAACCGATGTTGAACCGGTCATAATATACAGCCCGTCTTCCTTTCTCTCATCAACGGAGTTCCTAACTGCATCCCAAAGCACGGGTGCTTCCTGCCACTCGTCAATCAATCTGGGGTTTTCGCCTTTTAGCAGCAACGACGGCTTTGTATCTGCCGTTGCGAGATATCCCGCTCGCTTATCGGGATCCTGAAGTTTCAAAACACTTTTTGCAAACTGCTGCGCTGTTGTTGTTTTGCCGCACCATTTCGGACCGGCGATGAGCACCGCGCCGAAAGCTTCAAGATATTCCTCAAGCTGTTTGTCCATAATTCTCGGCATATATTCTTCCAAAATGTGTCACCTCGCTTTGTTCAAGTATATGCTTCAAATCAAAAAAGGTCAAGAAAATTTTATGATTTTGTGGCATTTCATTTTATGATTTTGTGCTGTTTTGTTTTGCTTTTTTGCGGTGTTTTATTTTATGATTTTGTGGCATTTGGTTTTATAAATTTGCGGTAAATCATTTTATTTTATGAGAGTGAATCCAGGAAAGTATGTCTTCATAATTTGCAGAGCCCGAGGCGACCGCAAGACCTAACTGAGCGACCTCTTCATTTGTTGCATCTGTTTTTATACCGTTCAGTTCAAGGAAAGACAGCATTATGTACATACCGATTCTTTTGTTCCCGTCGACAAAGGCATGATTTGAAATAAGCGAGAAGCCCAGCCGCGCTGCTTTTTCCTCTTTTGAGGGATAAAGCTCAATACCGTCAAATGTGGCAAACACATTTTCAATTGCCGATTCAAGCAGGGCTTCATCACGCACACCGATGTCGCCGCCGGTCGCCTCAGCCATAATCTGATGCAAAAGAAGCACCTTTTCCTTACTGAATTTAATCATTTTGCAAGCTCCTTGAATGCAGGAAGATATTTGTTCAAAATTCTCCTGGCAACAATATCGATTTTTTCATCTTCTGTAAGATCTAATATGAAGTCACTGTTATCAATGTCAACAACAAGATATTTAGGCTTATTGTTTTTAAATACAACAGCCTCCCCTGTTTTATCAACCGTTCTTGCCACAGTTGAAAAGTTTTGGTTCGCCTGAGTCATCGAAAAAACATTATCGGTGTTGATAAGCATAATATTATCTCCTTAATTAGGATAAATTTATCCTAATTATATCTGATTTACCCGTTTTGTCAAGAAGATTGAGGTTATAATCGAATAAAACAGCAAAAGAATAGGGAAACGCTGATTAAATTGAGGTGTTTAGAACGGTGAGCAGGTTTTTCGACTGATGAAGTCGAAAAATCGCAGAAATAATTTGTTTATTTCAAGATTTGAGACAAAATCAGGCGGAAAAGATGTCGCCGTTATGAGTGCGGCGATTTAATCAGCGTTTCCTTTGGATTATAACCTGAATTATTACATGAAACTGTTTTCAAAAAAATTGATTTATTTTTAAAAGTACATATTTTTGTACTCAAAACATGCTATAATGCAACTGAAATCAAGAAAAACGACAAAATTCATATTCGGACTGACAGAGGTGACAACATGAAGCTTATCCATTTATCCGACCTTCACTTAGGCAAGAGGGTCAACGAGTTTTCAATGGCGGAAGATCAGGAATACATATTAAAAAAGATAATCAATATTATCGACTCAGAAAAGCCGGACGGTGTAATCATCGCGGGGGATGTTTATGACAAGCCTATTCCGCCCACGGAGGCGATTGAGCTGTTTGACAGTTTTCTTTTTCGCCTTTCACAAATGAACCTTCAAGTCTTTATCATCAGCGGCAACCATGACTCCCCCGAAAGGCTCTCTTTCGCTAACCGTCTGATAGATCAAAGCGGCATTCACATTTCGCGGGATTATAACGGGGAAGTGACCCCGTTCACGCTGAATGACGAATACGGCGAAGTCAGGATATATATGCTGCCGTTTATTAAGCCCGTTCATGTGCGCCAGTTTTTCCCCGATGAGGCGGTTGAATCATACACCGACGCCGTAAGAACCGCCGTCAATAAGATGGAAGTTTCAGACAGTGTAAGGAATGTTATTGTGACTCATCAGTTCGTCACAGGTGCCGCAAGGTCGGAATCCGAGGAAATATCGGTCGGCGGCTCGGATAACGTTGACGCGTCTGTGTTTAACGGGTTTGACTATGTGGCGCTCGGTCACATTCACAATCCGCAGAATATCGGCGCCGAGCGGATAAGATATTGCGGCACGCCGCTTAAATATTCATTCTCAGAAGCATCGCACCAAAAATCCGTCACTGTGGTTGAACTTAAAGAAAAAGGCAGTTTATCCGTTAAATCGATTGAGCTTGTTCCCCTTCGCGATATGGTCGAACTCAAAGGAACATATGACGAACTAACGCTTAAAAGCTTTTATGAGGGCACATCATACCAAACTGACTATGTGCACATAACCCTGACAGATGAGGACGATATACCCGGTGCCGTTTCAAGGCTCAGGGTAATATATCAAAACCTTATGAAGCTGGATTATGACAACAAGCGCACAAGGCACAATGCCCGGATAAGCGGTGCAGGTGATGTTGAAAACAAAACCCCGCTTGATTTATTCGCCGAGTTTTATGTTAAGCAGAACGGATATGAAATGACCGGCGAACAGCTTGGCTTTATGAAAGAAATGATTGAAAAAATTTGGGAGGGCGAAAAATGAGACCAGTTAAACTGATTATGTCCGCCTTCGGTCCCTATGCCGGCAGAACGGAATTAAATCTTGATGAGCTCGGCAAAAGCGGACTGTATCTGATTACGGGCGACACGGGCGCGGGCAAAACAACAATTTTTGACGCAATCACCTTCGCTCTTTACGGGGAAGTGAGCGGCAACACCCGCGACGCAGAAATGCTGCGCTCAAAATACGCAAAGCCCGAAACTCCTACCGAAGTCGAGCTGACTTTTGAATACGCCGGTAAGGTATATCTGGTCAAACGCAACCCCAAATATGACCGCCCCAAAGCCCGAGGTGGCGGATTTACAACAGAAAAGGCTAACGCTGAGCTTCATTACCCCGACGGGCGCATTATCACGAAAGAAAAAGAAGTGACAAATGCTGTTGAAGAAATCATGGGCATTAACCGTGACCAGTTCACAAACATTGCCATGATAGCCCAGGGAGATTTTCTGAAACTTCTGCTCGCGCCGACCGATGAGCGAAAAGAGATATTCCGTAAGATTTTCTACACGCAGAATTTCTCCGCTTTGCAGGAAATGCTGAAAGAGGAGTCAAAGAAACTTGACAAGGAATATGAAAAATCGTCCGAAGGCATAAAGCAGTACATAGGTGAAATCGCCTGTGATGAAGATAATGCGCTGACAGTCGAAGTGACCAAAGCGAAGGAAGGCGCCCTTACCGTACAAGATACGGTCGAACTGCTCGAAACGCTTGTTACTCAGGACAGCGACAAAAATGAAGAGCTGAGCAAAGAACTAAAAGCAAAGGATAACAGAATTACCGAATTAACCAAAAAGATTACCAAAGCCGAGGAACAGCGTAAAACCGAGAAATCACTTGAAGAATCTAAAAGCAGGTTAAATGAACTTGAGCCGAAGCTTAATGAGCTGAAAGCGGCGCTCGATATCGAAAAGCAGAAAGAGCCAGAAATCGGCAAAATCTCCGGTTACATTGCCGCAATAAAAGCCCAACTTGACGATTACGGCGAACTCGATTCAAAGAAAAGCAGTCAGGCAAAACTTCAAAAGGAAACAGAAAGCAACAAAAGTGAGACTGCAAAAAAGAAAAAATTTTCCGAAGAAGTCGAAGCCGAAATTATCAACCTGAAGAAGGAACTTGAATCCCTTAAATTGGTCGATGCGGAAAAGGTCGACCTTGAAAATCAAAAGAAAACCGAAGATAAAAAATCATCCGATTTGGGCGACATCGAAAACCGTCTCAAAAAGATTGGCTCTCTTGAAAACGATCTCAAAGAGAAACAGGATGAGTATAAAATAAAATCAGAGAATGCAAAAAAGAAAAAGCAGCTTTATGACAACTCTCAAAGGGCATATCTTGACGCGCAGGCAGGAATTCTTGCCGGGACTCTGGTCGAAAACGAACCCTGCCCGGTCTGCGGCTCACTGACGCACCCGAAGCCCGCATCAAAAACCTTAAATGCGCCGTCAAAAGAACAGCTTGAAAAGATGAAGGCAGAGTCTGAATCGGCTGACAAAGCAGCCAATGCGGCAAGCGAGGAAGCCGGAAGCATCAAAGCAACGCTTGAAGCAAAAAAAGAATCCGTTTTGAATGACGCTGAAAAGCTGTTTGATGCCGGTTCTTTTGAAGACATTCCGTCTCTGCTTAAAGAAGAAAAAGCGGCGCTCAAAAACCGGATTGATGAAATAAGCAAAAAGCTGGATAAAGTAAACCTCGACATTAAACGCAAAGAAGAATGCGAAGCCCTGATTAAAAAGGACACAGAAAAATCGGAAAAACTCAAAGGCGAAATATCAAGTCTTGAGAAAAAATCAGCTGCCCTGGATACGGAGCTTTCAACCACTGAGCAGAGGATAAAAGAGCTGACCGAAAAGCTGAGTTTTAAGTGCGCAAAAAACGCCGAAAGCGAAATATCGGCAAGTGAAAAGAAGAAAGCGTCAATAGAAGACGACATCAAAAAGGCGGAAAATGACTACAATGCCTGCAAAAACGATATTTCAGGTCTCAACTCGGCGATAAAACAGGCGCAAAAGCTTCTTGAAGGCAAGATTGATTGTGATATTGAGAGTGAAAACGCGCTTTTGAAAGAACTGAAAAGTCAAAAGGACAGCCTGGCAACCGATATTCAAAAAATTTCTTTCAGAAAAGAAACGAACAGCAGAGTTTTAGCCAATATCAAAGCAAAATCCGCAGAAGCTTCTGCAATTGAGCAAAAATACAAGTGGGTGAAAGCTCTGTCGGACACCGCAAACGGCAGTATCAGCGGCAAAGAGAAGGTGATGCTTGAAACCTACATCCAGACAACATATTTTGACAGGATAATCGAAAGAGCCAACACGCGCCTTATGGTTATGTCCGGCGGTCAATACGACCTTAAGCGCAGAGAAGACCCCGAAGATAAACGCAGTCAGAGCGGACTGGAGCTTGATGTAATCGACCATTACAACGGCAGTGAAAGGAGCGTTAAAACGCTCTCGGGCGGCGAATCGTTCAAAGCCTCGCTTTCACTCGCGCTCGGCTTATCGGACGAGATTCAGTCATCCGCGGGCGGAATTCAGCTTGACACCATGTTTGTTGACGAAGGCTTCGGCTCGCTTGACGATGAATCCCTTCAGCAGGCGATGAAGGCGCTGGCAGGTTTGACACAGGGCAACCGGCTTGTGGGAATTATTTCGCATGTTTCCGAACTCAAGGACAGAATCGACAAACAGATTGTCGTGAAAAAAGAGAAAAGCGGCGGCAGCGCGGCGAAAATAGTTGTGTAAATCTTGACAAAAACACACCGTGCGGATATAATAAGGAGCTATGAAACGAAGTAAATTATTCAGATTGACTTTGACAGCTGTTTTTATCGCTGTCACTTGCGCCCTGACATGGGTTATCCGCATTCCGACACCGTCAAGAGGGTACATAAACCTCGGTGACTGCGCGGTAATAACAGGCGCATTTGTGCTCGGACCCGTTTACGGCGCAATTGCCGGGGGCATAGGCTCGGCGCTTGCCGACCTTTTGGGCGGCTACCCTCAATATATACCGGCAACGCTCATTATAAAAGCCGCCATGGCTGTCACGGCGGCGGCTGTTATAAAACTGTTTTCAAAAAAGGGTGTTCGCCTGTCCGGCGCGGCTGTATTCGCGGGAGGTTTAGCAGCAGCGGTTTTGATGGTTTCAGGCTACTTTTTGTATGAATCTTTGATTTATGACGGCATTGCCGCAGCCATTCCCGGTATTCCGGGCAACGCGGTTCAGGGTGTTGTCGGCGCTGTTGGCGCATACTTTATTTCAAAAGCGCTTACCCGCTCCGGCATATTGAAAAAAACACAGACGCAGCAGGTTAAAAAGCCGGACGATGACGCTGAAAGCGGCGGGGAGGGAGCGGATTAAATGAAATCCAAGCGTATATTGACCGTTCAGGATATTTCCTGCGTCGGTCAGTGCTCGATAACAGCCGCTCTGCCTGTTCTTTCCGCCTGCGGCATTGAAACTGCGGTTTTACCATCCGCCGTGCTTTCGACTCACACCGCCGGTTTTCATGGCTTTACATTCCGGGATCTGAGCGCCGATATACCGGAAATTATCGCTCACTGGCAAAGGGAAAATATTAAATTTGACGCTGTTTACACCGGCTACCTCGGCTCGGCAGGTCAGATTGACTATGTCAAAACGATATTTTCAACTCTTTTAAATGAAGGCGGCAAAAAAATTGTTGACCCCGTTATGGCGGACAGAGGCAGACTTTACACCGGCTTTGACGGCAGCTTTGTTGAAAAAATGAAGCAGCTTACCGGCAGCGCCGATATTATCCTGCCCAATATCACAGAGGCGGCGTTACTGACGGGCAATGAATACCGTGAAGAATACGGCAGAGATTATATCGAAAAGCTTATTTCTGCTCTGCATAACGGCGGAGCGCCGGTTGTTATTTTGACAGGCGTCGGCTTCACAAAGGATGAAAGCGGAATAGCCGTGAGCGAAAACGGCAATATCCACTACTACAGCCACCAAAAAATAGCCCGCACCTGTCACGGTACGGGAGATTTATATGCTTCAAGCTTTGCGGGCGCGTATTTGAACGGCCAGTCCGTCTTTGACGCGGCTGTCACCGCCGCTGATTTCACTCTGTCGGCTATTCTTAACACCGTTGACGATGAAGAACACTGGTACGGCGTTAAGTTTGAGGGAGTTTTACCAAAGCTGATTGAAAGAATAAACCTGTTAAAATAAACATTGTTTTTCTTCGGGGGAGAATGCGCGGCATCCCCCCGGTTAATTTACGGCTATTCATCCTCTTCGTCGCCTTTTCCGCTCCTGACGGCAAAAATGCCGATAAGGGCGAAAAGAATGATTCCGCATACCGCCGCCGCGGTCTTATACACGGCGCTTTTTGAAAGCGTTATTGTGTCACCGGAAACTGAGGTCTGTGAAACGGCGACAAATGAAACAACGGTTTCTTTCTCAATATATTTTTCGGTTATTACGGCATTTGAAACGGCATAAGTTGCTTTTTCAGATGCTGTTTTTGATTTTGAACCGGTTGATTTCTCCGCCTTTGTTGTTTTTTGCGGTTTTGAAACTGCGGTCTGATTTTGCTTTACGAAAATGCGGCGAGTTGCTGAAGGCTTAGGCGATTTTTCAGTCTTTGCCGGTTTTTCCCTTTTTGACGTTGTTACCTGTTTTAATGTGGTAACGGCAGCTGTCTTTTCTTTGGTGGTTTTTTCTTTAGTTGTTCTCTCTTTAGTCGTCTTTTCAGCGGTTGATTTTTCTGTTTTTTCCGTCGGTTCGGTCAGCACAAGGCGTGTGGTTTCGCAGGCTCCGGTTGTAACGGTAAAAGCCTTTTCAACCGAGGACATACCGTTATAATCCGTTATTGCGGCGGCACAGTCAAACTCCGACGGCACACCCCTTTTAAAGTTCAGCCTTGCGACAAAATTAATCTGGTTTACGGTTGAATAAACACTGCCTGTCACAGTAACCGGGTCAAAGTCAAATGTTTCTTCTTTTTCAGAAGCGAAAACAGCCGTTTCGCCTTCAACGGTTAAAGAAATCTTCTCGTTTTTTTCGCCCGGTGTTTTAACACTCTCTCCGCCTGCAGCGGACGTTGTTGAAGCCGCCGGCTTTGGCGTTTTTTCGGTGGCGCAAAGCCTTAAGAAAACGGTGTTTGAATCGCTGATATAGTATTGAATGAACGCGCTTTTCACGCAGCTCAAGTCACCGAATGGTGCATTAAGTTTATACACCGGCAGTTCGTCCCAGTGCCCGTTGTTCATATTTTTAGCATCAACGGACGGCAAAGCCCTTGCAATGTCTATAAAAGAGCAGACTGAAAACAGGCAGAGGGTGAACACGCATATAAATCTTTTTACGCTCATTCCATAACCCTTGTCATGTATGTCTTTACATCATGTGGGTCGCTTTCGCTGATTTCAACAACCCTACCCCCTCTTATATCGTCGTCACAGTAGCCGTCGTAGTTTATGCCGCCGTCCATGGCGAGGTGAATACCGTTGAGAAAGCCGTCAAAGTCGTTGATATGGTCATGACCGCAAACGATTGTTTTCACATCTCCCCTTTCGACAACAGCGTTGAAAAGTCCGCTGTTAAAAAGCGGGGTTCCGACCGCTTCGCGGCGGTTGCCCCTGTACTTTGTCTGGGCAACATTGCGGTAAAGGGTAACAAATTCTGGCAAGGGAATATGGAAACACATAAGCGCGGGAATTTTGCCGCCGTTTTCTTTTTCCATATTAACGGAGGTATTCCAATACCACAAAACCTGGTTAAATCTTATTGTATCACAGCCCGTGCCCGGGTAAAGCGGGTCGTCAAACCGGTAAAACCACATATCCGGATTAAGCCCCATATCGCGAACATAGTCGCTCAGGGTGTTGTGAGAATCAAGCCCGAAAACATTATAAATAATTTTTTCACCGTCCGATGAAAAAACGGGCAGCACGAAATTTGCCGCGCCTGTCACATCCTCCGGACCGGCAGTTGAAATACAATAATCAAAGCTCTCATAAAGCTTTTGCTGTTCATAACGGCTGAAACCGCCCTCATCATCGTGGTTACCAAAGCAGTACGCCCAGGGAATCTGCCGCTCCTCAACCGGCGCTACCGCCGCACTGACAAAATGCAAAAAATGCTCCTTGCAGTCCGACGCGTCTTTCCAGACCATATCGCCGTTAAAGATAACAAGGTCGGGCTTTTCTCTGTCCAAAAGCATGGCAATATCGCTGACAATCTGTTTATTGAAATGATAAACGCCGTGAAGGTCGGACATAATAAGGATTCTGAACCTGCCGTTTTTAAACTTCAGCTTAATTTTTGTTTCGTTTATCATTTTCATTCCCTCTCAATTCTGATATATGAACCGGGTTCAATGTCTGTATCACACTCAAAAGACAGCTTCATCATCGGGTGCGGAGCGTTTTCTATTTTTTCATTTTCTTCGTTTCTGAGGTCATTGACTTTCATCTTCAAAGGCTTTGCGCCCTTTAGCATAATTTCAACTTCGTCACCTTCAAAAAAGCGATTCCTCTGCGTCGCGAAGAGGCGGCCGTCTTTCACCCCGTCGGCAACGGCAACAACATCCCACTGCCTTACATAGCCGCCCTTATAATAAATCTGAGCGTCGTCAAGCGGAGAGGTGAAATAAAAGCCGGTGCAATATTCGCGGTTGCTGATTTTCGCCATTTCATCGCCGAGCCACCGCGGTGTTTCATATTCATCGGGGCAGCCTGAAGCAAACCAGCTGTCAACAGCACAGCGGTAGGCGTTTGTCACAGCGCCGGTGTAATAGGCGGATTTTGCCCTGCCTTCGATTTTAAAGCTGTCAATACCCGCCTTTGTAAGAGCGGGAATATGGTTTATCATACACATATCGCGCGAGTTTAAAATATAAGTTCCGGATGAATCCTGCTCAACGGGAAAATACTGTCCCTCGCGTTTTTCTTCAACCAGGGCATAGTTCCAGCGGCAGGGCTGAGCGCAGTCGCCGCGGTTTGAATCCCGGTTTGTCAGGTAGTTTGACAAAAGGCACCTGCCCGAAAACGAGACGCACATTGCCCCGTGAACAAAGCATTCAATCTCAAGCGCCTTCGGCGTCTTTGCCCTTATTTGCTTAATTTCATTCAGCGACAGTTCCCTTGCCGTAACAACGCGCTTTGCGCCAAGGTCATAAAACGCATTCGCCGCCTGATAGTTTGTTATGCCCGCCTGGGTGGAAATATGTATATCAACGCCCGGCGCATATTTCTGACTGAGCTTCATTACGCCGATATCGGTTATGATAAACGCGTCAACTCCCGCCTGAGCCGCGTTTTCAAAAAAGGCGGGCAAAAGCGGAATTTCATCATTACGCGGCACGGTGTTGCAAGTCAGGTACACTTTGACGCCGCGTTCGTGAGCCATTGCGCATGCCTTTATCAGGCTGTCACCTCCGAAGGATGCTGCGGCAGTGCGCATACCGAACATATCCCCGGCAAGGTAGACAGCATCCGCGCCGTAGTAAAGGGCGCTTTCAAGTTTTTCAAAATCACCGGCAGGTGAAAGGATTTCAGGTTTTTTCATTTTTTCCATTATCTTTAAAAAAACGGCGAAATAAAGCCGAACTCTTAAACCGGTTCTCCTTTTTTCGCCGTGTTTCCTTTTTTAACAGATTATCAATAGGTACTGTTCGCTCTGAGCACCTTGTTGGCGTTTGCGTCATGCTCCGCCTGAGTCGCCGCAAGATAGATATTGCCCGCGTTGTCATGGCGGAAGAAATAGTAGTTGGTGTTATCCGGGTACAAAGCGGCGTTGATTGCGTCATCGCCGGGGTTGCAAATTGGCCCCGGAGGTAAGCCCTTGTTAAGCGAAGTCGAATAAGTGGTTTTGAACTTTTCCGTCTGAAGGGTGTCAAATATCGGAGCGATGTAAGAAGTTACATAGTTAACCGTTGAGTCGCAGCCCAGGGTCGGCCATGATGCCGGATGGTTCAACCTGTTGTGAAGAACGGATGAAATCTGCGGCATCTGAAGAGCATTTGCCGCCTCGCGCTGAATAATCGACGCAATAGTGATTATTTCGTCCGTTGAGTAGCCGAGCTCGTCCGCTCGCTGCTGATATTCGTCTGTCCATACCGTACCGAAACGGTCAAGCATTTTCCTGATAACGCTGTTGGCATCTGTCGAAGCGTAAAATTCATATGTATCCGGGTAAAGATAGCCCTCGATTTTGAATGTACGGTCGCTGTCGGAAACTATTTCGTTAAGGAACGGGTAGTCATAGTCGCCGCCGCGGATTGAAGCGAGCACCTTGGTTTTTGAACACACGCCGTATTTATCAAGTCTTTCGCAAATCTGATAGATCGACCACCCTTCCGGGAGGACAACCGTCACGGTTTCGTCTGAAATCTGACTTTCTCTGAATTTTGTCAGATACCCTTCAAGACCCAGATTTTTTTCAACACTGTAAACGCCGCTGTTGTATACGGGCACATTTTTGACGGTTTTATTGTAGTTTTTCAGGTAATCAAAAGCTTCGTTATAGAGTTTGCAAAACCACTTTTGCTCAATAAGCTTATTTTCGGATAAAATATCGATTATCTGCTGCGTTGTTGCGTCTGTAGGTATAGTGACCGTAACTATTTCATCGCTTCTTGAAAAAGCGAGAATATCATTGACACATGAAACGGCAAAAACCGAAAGGCAGGTTGAAAGAATAATAAAAACGGCAAAAAACAGCCCGACCGCTCTTTTGCGTTTTGTTTTTTTCTTTTTTCTTTTCTTTGTTTCCGGCTTGTCGGGGGCAAAATAAAACTGCGGATTGTCGGCTTCGGAAGTCTTACGCCCGGGCTTCACATTTGAAAAATAGATTTCACCCTTGTATTCCGGCGCGGACGAATCATCCTTAAGATTTAAAACATCGTCAAAAACAACCTCAAAAGCTTCGCCGTTTTTCCGGTAATTATCGGCGGGTGTTTGCGGTTTGGGCGGTTCGTATGTCAGGTTAAAATAATCGTCGTCATCAATCGTTACTTTAAACTTTTCTTCACTCAAGCAAACACCTCCTTCTCAGTTTAAAACAGTTTTCACCTTGTCATAGACCATTTCGCAGATTACCTCCGGTGAGAGAGGAACGCCGTCCTTTGCGCACACAACCCTGTGCCAGCCGAGTTTTTCACACACATAAGCGGCGGCCACGCGGCAGCGGTCAAGGTAAGAAGTGTCTTTTTCATGAATATCCTTCTTTTTTTCGTCGCCTGAGTAACGGTCTGTCATCAGCTTTTGCGAAACCTCAACAGGCATATCAAGGAAGATAACCGCATCAGGACGGGGTATACCCATTTTGTTATATTCAAAGTCCTCAAGCCATTGAAGGTAGCTGTCCCAATCCTCACGCCTGTTTTTTGTCAGCTGGTGATAGGCGTTGGAAGTTGTGTACCTGTCGGCGATGAAAATACCGCCGTTTAAATACTCCTCTTTCCAGTAGCAGGTGTAGCTGACATAACGGTCAACGGCATAAAAGGTTGACGCAGCGTAAGGGTTAACGTCGCCCGGCGCAGAGCCGAAGCGCCCGGCAAGGTACATTTTGACAACAGCGCACGCTTCATCGTCATAATTCGGCAGTTTAATGGCGTTGACTTTGACGCCGTCATTTTCAAGCTTTTGACATAAAAGCTTTTCCTGCGTTGACTTTCCGCTGCCGTCAAGGCCTTCGATAACAATTAACTTTCCCAAAATCAAACCTCAAATCAGTTATTCACAGCGATTTTAACACAATAAAAATAAATATTCAATTATTTTAAATAAAAAAGAATTGCTTTTTCGCAGTTGTGAGACACCGCCGAATATGATATAATCGGGAAGAAAAAATTCAACCGAAATAATGTTTAATTCAGGGAGATTATCACATGGATATAGAGCTTGGCGGGTTTAACATCCGGTTATCGCACGGGCAAACCTGCGTCATTAAAGAAATCAGTGAAAAAAGCGGTGTAATCCTGACAACTTTCAACTTTTGCTGGACAAAGGAAAACGCAGACCGGGATGACAGCTTCATAGTCGGCTGGTTTGCGGACGTACCCGGCGTTATGTACAAATGGGATGCTTGCTGCCGGCTGAACCGGGATTTAAGCCCGCACTGGGACGACCGCTTTAATTCAATGCTGTCAAGCAATTCGCCGGTGACCTGTTATTTTGACGGAGCGGACACAAACCGCTATTGCTGGGCGGTTTCCGAATGCAGTAAGCTTGTTGAAATCAAAAACGGTCTGAGGGATCAGACGGGCAGTCTTAAAATGAACTTTTCTTTCGGCACAAAACAATTCACCAATCAATATGAAATGGAATTTACGCTGTATACCGACACAAGGCTAATCCCGATGCGCAAAGCCGTAGAGGGAGTTGCTTCATGGTGGGAAGAAGAATGCGGCATGACGCCGCTGACTGTACCGGAAGATGCGAGGGAGCCGCTTTATTCCTTCTGGTATTCCTACCATCAGGATGTCAATGAATCAGCTGTTGAAGAGGAATGCCGCCGGGCAAAAGAACTCGGTTTTTCCCTGTGCATTATTGACGACGGCTGGCAAACAGAAGACAACAACGGCAGCTACCCCTACTGCGGCGACTGGCTGCCTGTGCCCTCTAAATTCCCCGATATGGCTTCTCATGTGAGGCGGGTGCATGAAATCGGGATGAAATACATTCTCTGGTACAGTCTTCCGCTAATCGGCTACCGCAGCGCCCATTATGAGAAATTTAAAGATATGCTGCTGCGTGACGAACCGGGGCTATCTGCCGCCGTACTTGACCCGCGCTATAAGCAGACACGAGAATTTCTGATACAAACATTTCGCAACGCTCTGACGGAATGGAATCTTGACGGCTTCAAGATGGATTTTATCGACTCCTGGCGGGAATCTTCTGAAAATGTGCCGTACAACAGCCGCATGGATATTCCGGCGCTTCAGGATGCTGTGAATACACTCATGAGCGATATTGTGCAAACGCTCACACAAATAAAGCCGGATATTCTCATAGAATTCCGCCAAAGCTACATCGGGCCGCACATGAAGCGCTTCGGCAATCTTTTCCGCGTTGGTGACTGCGCCGGAGATTATCTTAAAAACCGTGCGTCCATACTTGACCTTAGAATGCTTATGGGTAACCGGGCGGTTCACTCGGATATGCTGATGATGGCGCCGTTTGAAGATCCGCGTATAAACGCCCTTCAAATAATCAGCTGTATGTTCGGGGTTATGCAGTTTTCCGGCAGGCTTAACAATCTTGACGAAAAAGCGCTTAAAATGTCCCGCTTTTGGCTTAACTTTTTAAAAGAGCATAAAGCACTTTTACAGAGCAAAAATCTTTCGACATATGAAGCGCATCTTTTATACACATGGGCAAAAGCCGTCGAAAATGACGAGTGCGCGGTGGGCGTATACGCTGTTGATAAAGTTGTTAAACCGGATGAAGTATCAACAATATATATCGCCAACGGCTGTATGGGCGAAAGGATTTTCATTGAACTGAGCGGCGCATACCGGGTTGTTGTTTTTGACTGCTTCGGTGAAATTCAAAACCGTTTTGAAATAAATTTTGACGGTGTTAATCAGCTTTCTGTACCTGTCGGCGGACTGATTGAAATGAGAAAAATCTACTGAAAAAGCCCGTGATAAAACAATTCAGAAAGGAAATATCATGAAAATAACAGATATCCATATCCGCGACCCCTTTGTCCTCACGGAAAACGGAAAATACTATCTCTACGGCACACGAGGCGCAAACTTCGGTCAGCTTACCGGCGGTTTTGATGTGTATGTATCAAGTGACCTTGAAGAATGGAGCGAACCCGTTGCCTGTTTTGAATCGGATAAATACGGCATGAACCGCTATGTCAACTGGGCGCCCGAGGTTCACAAATATCAGGGTAAATATTACCTATTCGCCACATTCACCAAAGAAAACGGTCTTCGCGGCACCTTTGCGCTGATTGCCGACAGCCCGGAAGGACCGTTTTGCCCGCACAGTGACGGCGCGTTAACACCTGTGGAATGGGAATGCCTGGACGGAACGCTCTATGTTGACAGGCAAGGCAAGCCGTACCTTGTTTTCTGCCACGAACATACGCAGATTATTAACGGAACAATCTGCTATGTTCCCCTTTCGGATGATTTAAAACACGCAATTGACGAACCGAAGCTGATATTTGCCGCAACAGACCCTTATTATGTTCAAAAAGACTCCGATCCGGAAAGGCACTATGTCACAGACGGACCGTTCATGTTCCGCACAAAAAACGGTGCGCTCCTTATGCTTTGGTCAACATTCCCGAACGGGCAATACGCCGAATGCGTCGCAAGGTCGGATAACGGTGAAATTGACGGGCACTTTGAGCATCTTGAGCCGATAATCACCGACGACGGCGGGCACGGCATGATTTTCAGCGCCGGAGGCAGTTTAATGCTCACCTTCCATTCCCCGAACGAATGCTCAAAAGAGAGACCGGTGTTCCGCCGCCTTACCGACGAAGGCGATCATCTCGCTGTATCGGAATAAAAAAATAAACAAAGAGCAGATTAAAGACCCGCAGAGTTTTTCATAACCCTGCGAGTCTTTTAAGCTGTTTTTCACCGAGCGTGAAGGCGAAATTCAATCCGGCTGCTTTTCTTCCTCCGGCTTCGTCTCTTCTCCGTTGATTTTTGCAATGCGGCGGTCGATACGCGGCGAAATAACCTCCTGATAAAAAATCACAATGATAGCCGCCAGCGGAATAGCGAGCAGAATGCCGAGCATACCGGCAACCTTTCCGCCGAGAATGATGAGCACCAATGTCCACACAGCGGGTATACCGAGCGAATCGCTGAAGAGGCGGGGTTTAATAATCATACCGTCTATGCTCTGCAAAACACAGGTAAAGATAAAGAACCAGAGCGCATTAAGCGGCTTGTCAAGAACAAGGAAGAAAATGCCGATTGCGCTGCCAATCATCGGGCCGAATGTGGGAATTATATTGGTCAGAGCGCACACAACGGCAATCAGCCCCGCATACGGCATACCCATAATAAGCGTAAAAATCAGAACGCCGATGCCGATAATCAGCGCGTCAAGAAGCGTACAGCCCACATAACGGATAAACACCTTGTGGAAGCGACGCAAAAGCTCATTGTCGCGTTCAAGGCGTTCTTTTTTAAACACTGCTTCGCGAATTCTGCCGATAAAAGCGACCAGACTTTTTTCCGCAACAAGAAAGCAAACGCCGAACAGAATACCGACGGCAAAGTTTGACACCCTGTTGCCCACGCTGCCGAGGGTGGAAAAGACGGTCTTTGAATTGTTTTTAAGCCATCCCACCAGTTCTGTCATGGCATTATCAACCGTTGCCGACAGTTTCGAAGGGTCCATATTAATGTTTTTTGCCGCGGCAAAAGAAGAAACCTTTTTAATAATCTCCTGCGCCCTGTTCGTGTAATAACCCCAGTTAGAAACAAGCTTGCTGACACTTTGAATAAGAGACGGAATAAGCGCAGTAAGAAGAACCGCCAGCGCAAGGACCAGGCAAAGCACTGTCATAATAACCGCCCACAAATGCGCCGCTCCCGGCTTTTTCAGTTTTTTGAAAACCCGGAATTCAAAAAAATCCGAAACAGGATTAATAAGATACGCCACAATTACGCCGATAAATACGGGCGATAGCAGCTTCCATACGGATGAAATCCAGCCCGTCAAAAGCGAAAGGTGGCTCAGCAGCATATAAAGCGTCACCGCGCTGCAGGCAGCGAAGGTATATGCCGCCCATGGTTTTGATAATATTCCACTGAAGCGTTTCAATATAATTTCTCTTCCTTTTTAATATAAATTAATCATATCGCAATAGACTGTAACATTTTCAGCGAATTTTTGCAAGACGTTTATGTATGTAAAAGGAATAATTCAATGATACTCTCATAGCTTTTTGACGATAACATACCATAAATCAAAGGTTTTGTCCTCTCTTTTTGCTCTTTTTTTTCGCTCGTGCGGAAACTCAAGCCGTTCAAATATTGACAAACAGCCGTAAATCGTTTAATATATACGCTACAATCGGTTGTATACCGCAAGCGGCTGACCGTCTATAATTCGGCAAAACCGGAGTGATCTGGCGACGCAAAGCTACAGGGTCTTTACCGGGGTAAAGACAGCCAGTTGCAGGTTTCAATATGGGACTTTTCTGCGCAGTGTAGTTT
>JAILFM010000092.1 GCA_024697575.1 Clostridiales bacterium | reverse complement strand
CACAGCAAGTGCAAGGTTTTTGCAATATTCTTTGCAAAAACCTTGCGCTTTAAACAAATCAAAATGCGCATGATGGGTTGCTATATATTGCATTTTGATTTGTTCAGCAGGCATTATTTACACTTTTCTGTCTTCTGCAGGAATGTTTCACGGCGGCGCTGAAAAATGGGCGCTTGAAATCCCCGCATATGAAGGCGGAAGGATATGCAATGAGGTCTATCTTGACGGCTCCGGTATTGTCAGTGACGGCGACGGCCCTACGGGGGAAGAAAGCAGGATGGAACTTATCAAATTCACTTCTTCTGAAAAGTATAAGGCATACTGCGATATGCTGAAAAATGCCGGTTACGAAGAGGTTTATTCAAATACTCTCGGCGGCGTGGCTTGCAATGCTTTCAGGTATAACGGAAAGCTTTATTACACTTATTTCACGGCAAACAAAAATGAAGTGAGAATTATTGAGGATAATAACACACGTTCATTTGAGGATTTCGGCTATTCCTGCAATGAAGATGAAGGCGTAACGGTTTACCAGTTTGACTACCCTTACGCGGACTTGGGAAAGCGTAAAGATGAAACGATATATTCCACAAACGGAATGATGTATATTATCAAGCTCGCCGATAACAGCCTTATTGTGATTGACGGCGGTTCAATCAGGCAGTCAGCTGATAAGAACATTGACGAGTGCATGAAGCTTATGCGCAAAATAACCGGCGTAAGAGATGGCGAAAAGGTCAATATATCTCTTTGGTACGGGACTCACGGTCACAGCGACCATGTGACCTTTTTCTATAAACTCATAGGCTATTATCACAATGAAATCAACCTTGAGAGGACCATGTTTAATTATCCGTCATTTTCAATTATTGAGCACGACGAAAGAATTGATATGTATCGCAACAGGCTCAACAGGTTGTATCCTGATATAAAATATTTGTGCCCCCATACGGGTATGAGCTTCAGTATTGCAAACACGGTGATTGATGTTCTCTATACGCAGGAGGATGCGGTTAACGCACTTACCGGCAAAACTCCGGTCAAAAACGCAAACGACGGCTCAACGGTCTGCCGTATATCGGCGGCAGGTAAGCGTATGCTTGTCACCGGCGATATTAATGTGCTTGCCCAGGATAAAATCCTGTCAATTCACAGCACAAAAGAACTGAAATGCGATGTACTTCAGGCAGCTCACCATCTCTATAACGCCGTTGCCGCCGTATATGACTGCGCTGATGCCGAATATGTGTTCTGCCCTATGTCAGAGGGCAGAGGAGCATGGCTTCTCGGGACCGCTTCGGCGCGTCTTTTCTATAAAAAATCTCAGATGCTTTATGCGGACAACGCACTGTATATCATAGAAATGAACGCCGACGGACTTACTCTGACTGAAGACCGTACGGACTGTGTGCCTTATGACGGTTCTTCAATGAACACGTTTCACTGAAAATCCCGGGTTTGCGGAATCTGCATTTGCCGAGCGTTTCCTTAGTATGTTCATGTCAATACCTCTTAAACCGACAGGAAGGATTTGAGAATGAAGTTTTTTAAAACGGCGGTAATAACGGTATGCATTATCGCGTTGGCGGCGGGGTCTGTTGCCTGCGCCGCCTTCAGAAAGGTATCTTTGCCGGAAGAGAGAACGGTTCTTGTTGAGCCTGTTCCCGAAGAAAATGAGCTTCGCGGCTTTAAGGCTGTTGACGGTGTGGGCGGCAGCAGGTTTTATATCAGTTCGCCGAAAGAACAGTCGCTGAAAACCGTACCTGTTTCACAGTTCGGCGTTGACCCTGAGAATGAAGACAATACCGAGGCACTCAACAGCGCTTTTGCATTCTGCGCAGAAAACTCCGGCATAAACCTGATGTTTGACAAAGCTGTTTACCTTGTCTCGGGCGCGCTTGAAATGAAAAATGTTACCGACGCTTTGATAAACGGCAACGGGGCGACAATTCTGTATGATCACGGGAGCAGTTTGCTGTCTTTAAGGCACTGCGAGTGTGTTAAGATATGCGGTCTTACCTTTGAGTGGAACTGGGATAAAATTCCGCTCAGCGCAATTGCTCGCGCAGTTAATGTTAAAGGCGAAAAAAACACTCTTGATTTTGTCTTTGATAACCCGGAATATGCGAGGGAAGATATGCTCTATGCCGTCAGCCAGTGCGACCCCGAGTACGTCACTTACGGCGGAAGGGGAACATATATCGAAAGCTATGACGGGCAGAATCCCGAGGTTATCAAAAGCGTGACCAAAATCGGCGACGATACCTTACGCGTTGTACATAACGGCGCGTGGGCGCATTTCGGCGGCAATTCATATATTCTGCGCAGTACGGCTTACGGTGGTTCTCTCATCGATATTTATGAAGCGTGCAGAGATATTACTCTTGACAGCCTTAAGCTTTACGGCGGAACGGGAATGGGTATAATCGTCGGCGAAAGAAGTTCGCATTTTGCGCTCGAAAATATCTTTATCGGACCCGACCCCGAAAAAGACGATGATCACTTTACGTCACTTGATGCGGACGCGGTACATATCAGTGACTCGGATGGTTGTTTTCTTATTGAAAACTGCGATTTCAGCCGCCAGGGCGACGACGATGTTAACATTAACAGTGGCATAGGCTTCATACACAGTGTGAGCGGAAAAACCGTGGTTTTTGAGGCTGACGGTTCGATGAATCTTGAACCGGGCGAAACCGCTGTTTTCAGAGACAAAAACTTTAACTTGACGGATATCACTGCCGTTGCGGAAAAATGCGAATCAACGCAGGACGGTTTAAGGCAGGTTACCTTCAGCGAAGATTTACCGAAGAGCATAACCAAGGGATGCTTTTTATTCAACAGAGACAACACCGGCAGCAATTATGTCATACGCAACAATTATTTTCATGAACACCGCGCGAGAGGTCTGCTTCTTCAGACTTCGGACGGCTTGGTTGAGAACAATGTTTTCTACAAGACCACACACAACGCAATTAAAATAATTATGGATATCAACGGTGTCTGGCATGAAGGAACGGGAGCTGACAATATTGTTGTGCGCAACAACAAGTTTATTGAATGCTCCGTTATCGGAACAGAGATAATTGAGGTGGGAACTCACCTGCTGGATAAAAGTAACGGTTCATACGCCTTCACCAATATCCGTATTGAGGATAACGAGTTTAAAGATATCTGCGGCAACCTTATGGTTGTGAACAATGTCAACGGGTTTGTTTTTAAAGGTAATACCGTAACATTGGGAAAAGCTTTCAGAAATGATTTAGGCAAGGGACGCTCATATTTTCTCGCCGACTGTGTGAATGTTTCCGCTTCTGACAATATCTTTACAGACGCATCTTCGCTTTCGCTTGTTCACATAGCCCGCAGTAACAGCCCTGTGGTGTGGCTGCGCGTCAACGCCGCGATAAAGCGCGGAAAGGATGGTGCAAAATGAAGACTGTTAAAAATCTGCTTTTCCCGCTTTTACTTACCGGTACATGCTGTGTTGTCTATTTTTGGCAAAATTCCGTAGCGAGTTTGCCGTATCTGCCGTTTAACTGTATTGTTCCGCTTGCTATACTGACACCTTTACTGCTTGTACTGACCTTTTTGACGACATTTGTAATGTTAAGACAGAACGAAACATCAAAACCCGTCAAAAAGTCAATTATAAGTACACTCGGTATGTTTGTTCCGGTTGTGATGACTCTCGTCTTTTATCTCAGCTTTGTCAGTTACCGCTTTGCGGGGATTCTTCCCGTGATTGTGCTGCCAAACTGGCCTACCGGGATTGTTACCGCAATCATTGCCGCTATGTGCATAATTCACCTGACCGGTCTTCTCATATGCAGGTTTATAAAGCAAAAATTCGGAGCAAAGCAAATTGTTGCTTCGTCAATCGGCTGGGCTATACTGAACCTCTGCCTGTTTTTGGCTACCGTGTAACGGTTTCAAAACACAGAGTTTTGTCAACGGGGAATGAAGCTGAAAACACAATATAGCCGTTATCATTCTTAATGAACTTGATACCGTCTGTATCCGAAAAAGCGTCGTTACAATAAACAGTTTTGCCGTCGAGCATAACCGTTTGCCCGTCTGAATACGGCAGATAAATGAGCGCCGTTGCGTCTTTCGGAATTTCCGCGTTAAGCCTGAAGGCTTGCGCGGTTTTTGTTTCGGTGACACTGATATAACCTTTGACGGTCGGAACAACGCACCTGACTGTGCCGGATTCTGTTATTTCGGGTTTTATCATATATTCGGAATATCCTGCCTTTGTCGGACGGATACCGGCAAAGTATTTGCTCATGATAACAAGCGGACCGCCCGACCAGGCGTGATTCATAGTGCCGCCGAGCTTTGTCCATTTTTCCCAAAGTGTGGAATAGTCCTCATTTATCATGCCGGAATATCTTTTTAACATTCTTTGCCGGGCTTCACTGTATTTACTCATCTGACACAGAGCTTCCAGCACATAGTATTCCATATACGGGCTTGAATTTTCAGCTTTGGTCAAAACCGAAGTGATTGCATCATATTTATCTTCCGAAGCCAATCCGGAAATCACGGCAAGCGCATTGGCTCTGTCGTCCGGTGATATGACTGAGCCGCTTTTGTAACCCTTACCGGTCCAGAGAGATTCAAAACCGGTTTTTATTTCGACCATTCTTTTTGCAATATAGTCACCGTTTTTGCCGAGAGCCTCAGCCATTTTACTTATTGATGAAAGAGCTCCGTAATACCATGCATTTTCGATAACGGTGACATCCGCATGGTTACCCCAGTCCATCCAGTCCCATGAACCCGTGCGGTGACTGACAAGATGATTTTTTTCAATAGTCCAGAGTTTGATGTAATTTAAAGACGCATCATAAACGAGGTTTAAAAAATCCTCGTCACCCGTGTAAATATAATATGCCCAGAAACCGCAAATACCCGCAAGCTGCTGCGCCGGCAGTTCATAATAAGCGTCCTTTGCTGGAACAACGGTCTGCATCACATTGGTGTCTTTGTCTATGTGGCCGAGCATTGAAAAAACGCCCTTTTGGTACAAGAGATATGAGCAGGCATCAAGAGCGTACATTGACATCGCCATCTCAATTGTGACATCGCCCCACCACTGCGCTCTTTCCCTGTCGGGGCAGTCCATAAAATTGTCACGCATGGTGACATAGAGCGTTCGCAGAGATTTCTGCCAAAGGGCATTAAGCTTTTCGTCGGAACATTCAAACAATCCCGAAAATTTTGTGTTATAGCCGGTTTCCCTGTATTTGAGCGCAATAATCTTTACACCCGAGGGGATAACATAGGTGATGTGTTCTCCGTTAAACCAGCCGGGTGATTCAAACTCCTGCTCTCCGTCCTTTGTGATATAAGTGCTGCTGACAGAACCCAGCCAGGTGTTTTCTGTAAAAATGCGTATCTTTTTACCGGCCTTCGCTTCTATTTTAAAATACGGTGTACATTGAGCATTGTATGGGATATCAAGCGTTATTGCCTTGCGAAGCTTAAGCGTTTTTCCAACATAGTCGTTTGAATTTTCATAGTCCTTTAGACCGTAATCCTTAAAAAGCGGTATTCCGCTGTGATATAATCTGCCCCATGGCGCGCAGCCGCCCTTTCCGCTTTCTGTTGCGCTTTCCCACGCTGAGTCGTCAAATCCTGGTGAAAACCAGTTGCCGATTTCCTTTGTCGCATCATAGTTGACATTATATTCCGGAAGTCTGTAATTGGGTTTTGAATCAATTGAGTTGTTGAGAAATGCGGTGTTCCGGCATACTTTCCAGCTTTTGTCGGAGATTATATCGCCCGCTTCAAACAGAAAACCGGCTTTGCCGCTGTCGGTGCATGAAAAGCTTTTATCTTTTCCCCAATACCATACGAGGGCGGCGATTGTGTTTTTGCCGCTTTTTAAAAACGGCGCAATTTCAACACGGTCGTAATAGCTGTCATCGGCAGTCGGTCCTCTCTTGACTCCTCCTTCAAAAACAACCGTTTCGCCGTTGATATAAAGCCGGTATTTGGAATCCGCGCTGATAAAAGCTTCAAGGCTGTCAGGAGTTTCGGAAAGGTCAAAAGATTTTCTGAAACACATCCAAACATTTTCTTCACTGCCGTCCGAAGAATCCCAAATGAAGTTTGCCTTCCAGTCGTCTTTCGGTGCTGTGTCTATCCGGGCGTAAGGTACAATCGTTTCGGGAATTGTATATTCATTTTTGAAATATGCCTTGTCGGTTCCTCTGCCGAAAAGAGCGGCAATGAACGAAGTAACCGCCATAAAGAAAGATATTATCCTGTTCATTTGTTTACCTTTTGTATGTCAATTGTTTATGTCCGGTTTGTATCTGCGTTTTTTCTTTTCAACATCATATTTTAGCCGCGGATAAAAGTCAATATTATTTATTCACTCGATTTAATAACAATTCAAAATAAATACAGATTATTTGTGTTGTTTTTGACAAAACAAAGTGATAAAATAAAAAAAGTGAAATCATTCTTGTGCGGAGGATAAAATGAATTTAACCGAACAGCGAAGAAATACGCTGATAAATATTCTGTATTTTGCGGTTCTTGCCACTGTATATGTTCTTTTTATGAAATACGCTCTGGGTATTGTATTGCCGTTTATTATTGCGTTTGCAGTAGCCATGGCAATGCAGAGACCTGTTAAATTTCTTGAAAAAAAGACAAGAATATCGCACAAATTCTGGGCAATTTTGCTTGTGATTTTACTTATGCTG
>JAILFM010000087.1 GCA_024697575.1 Clostridiales bacterium | reverse complement strand
CTCGGTTTCCGCTTATCAAGGTCGGTAAGCATTCTGTCAAAACTTTTGTGAGTAACACAGCAGTTTATGTTATATTTTGTAAGAAATTCCGCCTGCTCCTGAGCCGGGAAATCACCGATAGCCGAAATCTGAACATCATTTACGCCCATTGACTTAAGGCGGGCAAGGGTTTTATCAAAATCCTGCGCTGTTTTGATATAATCGCGAAGAGTATAAAGCTGTATGCCCATAACCGGTTTTTTGCTTCTGAGGCCCTGCCTGTATATCACTTTATAATCGGTGCCGTCATCGTTAACCATTTTGACGCTGTCAACGCCGAGAACCTCAAGCTCTTTACACCAGCGATCCTCCATACCGATATCATATTTAACCGGTAAAAATCCGGCGTTAAGGTAACCTTTCACAGCTCCCTTGCGCCACTCGTCGGTTGTCAGGAATATTCGCTTGCAGTTCTCCTTCTCAAGCTTTGCGCAGCAGATAATACTTAAATACTTACTCAGCCCCCTGCCCCTGAAATCGGTACGAATGGCAACCATATGCATATCGCCCTCACCGGTGTCAAGCCTTTTGAAAGCAGTGACAGTACCTATATGCTCGCCGTAATAATCCAAAAAGAAAACATCCCGGCACGGGTCAAGATAATTCATATCAAGAATTGTGCTTTTAAATGTTTCTCTACCGTTTTCTTCATCAACAAGTCCGTTTGCGCAGCATTTAACCCACGGGTCTATATCACTTTCATCTTTATAATTTGAAACCGAATATCCATCCGGAAGATTAAGCTCCGGGATAGGAGTGCCGGGAAACCAATACATTTTAAGTTGTGCCATAAAACCTCCTAAAAAGATACTGAGGAAACACCGCCGGGATGTTTCCTCATGTGTTTATTAAACATTAACCGGTTAAACTGTATTCAAAAATTCTCAAGCTTCGTCATCAAGCTTCGCCGCTTCATGGCTCATTGCAAGCCTTCTTTCGTGAAGTTCGCGATACATTCTGTCACGCTTCTCACCGTTCAAATCATAGAAAAGCTTGGGGAAAATTGAAAAAATACCGGTAACAACAGGCAGGATAGTGCACATCCAGAAAAGTGAATATTCTGTCTTTTCGCTCTGACCGCCAAATCCGGCGCCTTGGGAATAACCGATTCTTGAAAGTATAAACGCCTTGATTGTAGCACCGAGAGTATTAACAAGCTTTGTGGCAAGATCTTTGGCAACGCCTGTCATGCCTTCTGTACGGTAGCCGTTTTTCCACTCACCGTAGTCAATGGCTTCATTACGCATCTCTTCGGGAATAACCTTCTTGATACCGTAGAAGAACATCCAGATTGTTTCACGAATCATAAACGCCGGTATCATGGCACCGAGTTTTTTGTAGTTCTTATTGATTGAACCGACAAAGAACACGCCGGTCATCAAAAGGTTGTCAACATGCGAGCCGACAATCCAAAGGGCTTTAGTTGAGAACTTGCTTCTTGCCCAGGGAACATATGAATAACTGATTGGTGAAACGACAGCGCCGGGAATACCGACAATCGTTGACATTGTAGCAAGGCCGAGAACATTGATGTAATAATAGTTCGTGCCGGAGTTTAAGCTGAACGCGCCGAGGAATTCCGACAGGGTAATCAAAAGCAGAGGTTTATTGTTGAAAACAGATTTGAAGGAATCAAGTATTGACGGCTTCTTTTCGGTCTGCATTACCCTCTCTTTAGCGGCAAAAGCGAAATAAAGGGCAAGCAAGCCGGAAACAATACTTGTGAAAACACCGGCGGAAACATACAGCGACTGCATTTTGATTTTAATCGCGCCGCGGCTGACAAGGTCAATCAAAAGACCCATAATGATTTCAGGAGCCTTTTCAACAAAGCCAGAAAGAAGGTTAGCCTCTGTGATAAGCCTTGTTCTGTCAATAATATTCGGGGTAATGGTTGCGAGCATACCGGTCCTTGCGATATTGCTCAAAGATGTTGCAAGGTTGGTAATCAACTGCAAAATAAGGTAAAAAATCAGCTTTGTTACATCATACAAACCCGCATTGCCGAAGAAAAGCGGCATAGCCCAGAAAAAGAAGCTGAGAAAAACACCGGGAATGGCATAAACAATAAGCCACGGTTTAAACTTGCCCCAGCGGGTTCTTGTTTTGTCAACAATCGCTGCCAAAAGAACATCGTTGATAATATCCCAAATACCGACAATAGCGGTCACCTTTGTCTGGAATTTAAGACCTATGCGGATAATATCGGTGACAAAAATATCCTGATATTTGGAAATATTAAAGGACTGCGCAATATCATAAAGAATATAAGCGACAGTTTCACGGGTGCCGACATACCTGCGGTTCTTGACCGGTTTGGCTTTTTTCGGTTCTTCTGAAACTGCAACTGCTGTCTGCTCGTTTGAAGCCATAATATCTCCTGTTCCTTAAAAATATTCAAATAAGTTTAACATAAAATATTATAATATTCAATACAGATTTGTCTTTTGTTTGAAAATATACGAATTTTCAGCTTGATTTTTGTATGTTTTGTTCACCGGTTCAATACATTTTCAAGTGTTTTACCAAGGATATTCTCTTTACACTCATCACTTATATCAAGGCTTTTTATTCTTCTGATGTCGCTCTTTATATCCTCCGCCTTGCAGTACGGAAAATCAATACCGAAAATGCTGTTATTTTCACCCGTTTGCAAAATAACGGTTAAAAGCTGTTCATCGCTGAGCGCCCATTGGGTAGGACCTTTGCTGTCACGGATTGTTGTCCACCCGGCATAAACATTGTTGCCGTTTCGGGAATTATTGCACATAACGGCAAGAGCTTCTTTAAAAAAGTGATAGCCTCCGATATGTTCAAGGCTGAACTTAAGATTGGGGAAATTCCAGGCTACTTCATCAAACAAAATCACTCTGTTATCACGGAGCCTGTGCCAGTGCATGCCCGAATGGAATGATATAAAAAGATTATATTCACACGCCTTTTCATAAACTTTGAATGCCTCGGGCCCGTCAATCCTGAACTCCTGATACGGCGGATGCATTTTTATACCCTTAAGACCGAGACCGGCAATTTCCCTGACCTGTTCCTCAACATCGCCGGTAAAATCCACGGTGCCGAAGCCCGTAAGCCTTTCATTACCATTAATTACCCCGGCAAGGAATCTGTTTGGTGTTTCGGAGTATCCGCATTCCTTTAATCTGTCGGAAAAAGGAGCAAAACAGACAGCCTTGTCTATTTCACACTCGTCAAGAAAATCCAAAAGGCGTTCAACAGTTCCGCTTTCCTTAATTTCTTTTGGAAAAACATGCGCGTGATTTGCAAATATCATATGTAATCTCCTGCTGAATATTGTAATTCATAACGAAATCAATTATAATGGCTGTAATTTACGTTGTCAAGAAACGATATAAGGGGAGAAAAAGATGAGCATTATCAAGCTTAACAAAAAAGGTGAGAAAATCATCTCTGTAATACTCGGAGCCCTAATAACAGGTTTTATGTGGCGATGCCGCGGCAGTCACGGCTTTGGTTCATCCTGGGGGCTTTTCGCTGTCGGAACAACGCTGACGCTGTTGATATTTGCTTTTTACGGCAATAAATCAACTATGAAATTTGAGCTTATACCTCTTGGCGCGCTGATGTTCGGCGCAACCGTTACCGGGTGGGGAACCGTCAACGGTCAAATGGCAGGCGTTTTATCAAGCCAAATTCCGTTAGCAGGTCAAACCGAAGTGACACTGACACCGGTCAGCCCCTACAAAGGTTTAATAATGATGCTCATAATGGGCTTTACGCTCGTTCCCCTTTTCGCCGCATTTGTAGGAATGCTTTTTTCAAAAAAGGAATATAAACTATATCACTTTGTAATTATTGTCGCAGTTTTCTTTGCCGTGTCATACCTTTGCAGAGCGACTGTGTCGCATAATATATTAAACGCAATTCACCCTGACGCCGTCAGCTGCTTTAAAGCAGGTCTGTTGGACGCGGGTAAAGACAGCGAGCCGGTGACAGCGTACCTTAAGCACTTTTCAAATATGTCATGGGCAAAGAAAATCCCTTACGGCAGAAATTACTTTATGTGCATTGAAAACATCTCAAATTGCATTGCGGCAATTGCAGTTTCTCTTACAGCCCTCATCGCTTTCAAAGATGTACCGGCTTTTTCCGCCTGCCTTTTCATAAACACCGGCGCAGCTGTTTCCGTTACGGTGTCCGATATTTTCCTTATCATAGACAAAAATACCGGATTTCTTGCAAACATCACCCCGCCGGAATGGCTTGAAAGCGGCAGCTGGAGTATGTGGGAAATCGGAACGGGATTTGGAATCGGTCTTTTCACAATGCTGTTTATCGCAATACTGCCCGGGAGTCTTTCCGGCGGTAAAACATACAAAGGCGAGCCCCTTATCCCGGGCAAGGTATTCCGCTTTATATATGATTATCTCGCATTTATTTTTGTGTTTGCCGTTGTACCGTTCAGGACTTTCGGCCTGAGATTTTTTACCATTCTGGAAGACAGGGGCGCAATTAAAGACGATGAGGTTTTGGGCAGCGCAGTATGCGCAGTTTTAACGCTCATTATGGCGATAATTGTTTTCGGCTCATTTAAGAAAAACATTCTTGACAAAAATATGCCGGTTCCGTTTAAAGTCAAACCTGTTGAATTTGCGCGCACCGCTCTGCCGTGCTGTTTTGCATATTCGGGAATATGCTACTTTTTGCTCGGAGATATGAGCCTTGTAAAGCTGTTTACAAAGCCGGAAGGCTTCACCTTAACCGACGGCGTTGTTGTGAAAACAATGCTTGCGCTTTATGTTTTAACTTTTGTTTTTCTTTTGTTATCAAAAAAACCGAAAAAAGCGAAATCATAACACTTTGTAAAAAAATCCACCCCGGAATGCCGGTTGGTCATAAACCAGTAATTATCAAAACAACTGTTAGTGGGCTGTTTACAGGGTGGTTTATGGTGATTTAAAATAACTGTATAACAAATAGCAAAAGCACAAAGATCCTTGTGGATTCTTCGTGCTTTTATTTTTAGTTTAAAATATTAACTATAAAACAATATTTATTCAAAATCATTAACCAACCAATAACCATCCGGATATTGACA
>JAILFM010000151.1 GCA_024697575.1 Clostridiales bacterium | reverse complement strand
CAAACATTTCCGATGAGCTGTTAAATCCCGAACACTCGATAACAGCTTTAACCTCTGGATGATACGTAAGAACAGCGCTTACGCAGTATCCTCCCCAGCTATGACCGAAAAGAACAATTGGAAGGTCGGGAATATCATTATTCGATTCCACAAAAGATATTACATAATCAAGGTCTATCACGCCTTGCGGAACACCGCCCAGACCTTCTCCTTCACTCTTATCCATTGCGGTAGCGTCATAAGCAAAAACATAGTACCCGTTTCGGGCAAAATAATCGGCAACATCCATGTAGGAATTATGACCACCGTCTCCGAAGCCATGAGCAATAATCACTATTCCGTGCTGATTATCTCCAATGCTGTACAGATATCCCGCAAGCATCTGTCCCTTGTCGGAAGGGAATGAATATTCGGTACACTCAAGCGAGTCAAAATCCTCTACGTGAAGCATAAGAGGTTCATAACTCTTTCCGCTAATATTAAAATTCTCATCATACATTTTTGCGCAGAATCCCCACCAGCCGACAATCATAAAAACGATGATGCTAAAGATGAGGCACAACAGAACGATAAAAATGATTTTCTTTTTCGATTTTGCTTTTTTCATATGGTTTATCTCCGATTCGGATTATTTTGTTTCATTATACCACAACGAAAACAAAAAGTACACCACGTGAGGACCGTGATAAAGAAGGGGCTGTCGCATTAAGGCGGTCCCGAAATAAGCAAAAAAGATATCCGGATAACCGATAAAAAGGTTGTCCGGATAACGCTTTCATGGTATAATTTAATTGCCCAAAAATCATATAGAAAGCAGGTAAATTGTACTATGTTCGCAGACAGAAATCAAGTTGTTTTACCATTAAATGTAGAAGTAAAAATACCCAAAAATGATTATGTATTTATGTTAGTGAAACTATGCGACAAATTAGACTTTACGAAGCTGTATAAAGAGTATGTTAAGAAATGGCGTAAGATCGACCCGGCAACATTGTTCATCATTTTGGTTTACGCATATATCAGAGGCATATATTCATCCAGAGAGATAGAACTTGCTTGTAAAACCGATATCAGGTTCATGTGGATACTCGGAAATGATGAGGCTCCCGACCACAGCACCATAGCAAGATTTCAGAACGGAAAACTTGTACCGGTTATTGAAGATTTGTTTTATCAATTAGTCGAACAGCTGATCGAGATGGGAGAAGTATCATACAGTAATGTATTTGTCGACGGAACAAAAATAGAAGCAAATGCAAACAAATATACGTTTGTATGGTCAAAGGCTGTTGAAAAAAATCTCAAAAAGCTTGAAGTAAAAATGGAACAGGAGTCTTCAAGAATAGCTTTATCATATTGCTTGAGAGAAAATCTTAGTTAAGAGGAATGTCTGGAAGCATTGATGCAGCTCGCTTCACTTCAAGGTATAGAATTTGTTCACGGAAGAGGAAAGCATAAAACCCAATTGCAGAGAGATATTGATACTCTGATTGCAATGGGAGAAAAAAGACACTGTTACCTTGAAAGCATTGAAATTGCAGGAAAAAGAAACAGTTATTCAAAGACCGATACAGATGCCACATTTATGCGGATGAAGGAAGACTACATGAATAACGGTCAACTGAAACCCGGATATAATGTTCAGATAGCAGTCGAAAGCGAGTATATAGTGGGTGTATGGCTGTTTCATAATCCTACAGATACAACGACGCTGATACCATTCCTGAAACGAATGAGAAACCACACAGGAATAAAGATTGAAAATCTTGTTGCTGATGCGGGATATGCAAGTGAGGAAAACTTTGACTATCTTGGCATAAATGAACAGAATGCATTTATCAAACCGCAGTACTATGAGTTAAGCAAAACAAGAAAATACAAAAAAGATAAATTCCGTCCTGAACATATGGAGTATGACGAAGTCAACAACGAATATATCTGCCCTAACGGAAAACATCTGATATACAAATACACGAGCACATATACTACCGATAACAACTATAAATCCAGCAGAGACATATATGAATGTGAAAATTGTGACGGATGTCCTTACAGAAGTCAATGCCATTCATCTCAATACAACAGAAAAATCAGAGTTTCACACAAATTGAATGAGCAGAATCGAAAAGCAACAGAACTGATTACTACGGATGAGGGAATAAAGCTGAGAATGAACAGATCAATTCAGGTAGAGGGAGCATTCGGTGTAATCAAACAGGACTTTGGTTTCAGACGTTTTCATACAAGAGGAAAACCCAAAGTTGAAACTCAGTTTTTCCTTATTGCATTTGCTTTTGACATAGTAAAATTATGTAACAGAATCGAAAGTAATAGGTTTGGCAATTCTTTATTTAACATTGCGTAACATTTAATCTTCTACAGACCGTTAAAAAGAGGCCGGCTTTTGCCGACCTCTATGAAAAGTTATTCACTTTCCGGCTTTTTTGAGCCGGATTTTTCACTTTCTACGCTTTTGCATCATTTTGGAGCTATCGCTTTTCCTGTAGGTCTATTTGCGACAGCCCCAATTGCTGCGATTTTATCTCTTTGAGAACTGAGGTGCGCGACGGGCGCCTTTGAAGCCGTATTTCTTTCTTTCATACGAGGATCTCTGGTAAGAAGACCGGCTTTTTTGAGAGCGGGGCGAAGAGCCTCGTCATACTGAAGAAGAGCGCGCGAAATGCCGTGACGGATTGCGCCTGCCTGACCTGTTACTCCGCCGCCGCCAACGCGGCAGACGATGTCAAACTTTTCGGCAGTGCCGGTCAGAGCGAGAGGCTGACGGACGATAAGCTTTAATGTTTCAAGGCCAAAATAATCATCAATATCTCTCTCATTGATGGTGATTTTGCCCGTGCCGGTGCCGACGTCCAAAACATTCTAACCCCGGCCGCACAATCCCCGCCCGGTGATTTTGTCAAATAAAATCTGCGGATAAATATCGCGGAATTTCGCGTAGTCCTCCGACGTTTTTCCCCAGTCGAAACGATGAGCGTTGTCTATGTTTTTGTTGCTTATGAGCATCGGTTTCAAAGAGCTTTGCCGAATTCAAAGGCGGCTTTCAGAAGCTCGGGCTTAGTGGCAGCTTCACCCATAGCGTCAAGCCCTCCGCCATTGAAAACACCCGCGTATCTCGCTTTTTCAAAACAGTCTATCCAGCCGTTGATCCCGCCGACGGCCTTTTCAACAACCTCATCACCCGCTTCATAAGAGGCGGTCATAAGATAAACGTCTCTGAAACTGTATTCCTGCGGATAAAGGGGATTCATCCTGTCAAGCAGGGTTTTGAGCTGACCGCAAAGCTCATAGTAATAAACCGGCGTCGCGAACACCAGAGTGTCCGCGTTTTTAACTTTTTCCATGATCTGTGCCGCGTCGTCTTTGATAACGCATTTTATGGTTTTCTGACAGGCGAGACAGCCTTTGCAAAAGCGGATATCTTTATCTTTTAACGAGATAAACTCAACCTCGTTGCCGGCGGCAAGAGCTCCTTTTTCCGCCTCTCTGGCAAGGATCTCGGAATTGCTTTTATTGCGGAGACTGCTTGAAATGATTAATACTTTCTTTGACATAGTTTACTCCATAAATCTTCAATTGAAACAATCCATGGCGGTTGCAATATGCGTAAAAACTTCTGATCCCGTTGATTTTGAACCTTGTTTCGGCGTTCCCTTCCGGGTACAGTTTCACAAACTGCACACCGTTATCAGACACCGCCGCGAGGAATGAAATGTAATGATCCTTGGTCATAGGGTGATCCATTGTAACATAGTATTCATCCTCGATGATCTCCGCCTTGATGATATGATCGGGATCCGACAGCTCCGATTCAAGCGACGGCAATGTGATACCGCAGCAGCTGACCACTGCCTCCCCTGCTGTGCCGATAACGTTGCTGCAGACAGGGCACACATATATCTTGCTTTTGGCCATATTGAATGACCGGTTCAGATTTCTGACATCTTCCCCCGACAGCAGCTCGATAACCGAGATATCGAGCGCCTTTGCCAACGGCTCAAGCAGGCTGATATCCGGAAAGCCCTGCCCTGTTTCCCACTTGCTGATCGCCTTGCCGCTGACGTAGATCCTCGCGGCAAGCTCCTCCTGCGTCATCTTTTTTCTTTCGCGTAGTCTTCTGATCACGGCTCCAGTAACATATTTGTCCATTGCGTTGACCTCCTTATGCCACTACTTTAACACACAGGCGACCGGAACACCACCTACGCAGCGTGGAGTATCGGAAAGCTCTCAGGCAATACCATCTTATCGTTTCATTTACTCCCGCTTTTCAGCCAGCTTCAAAAATTTCGTGTCATTCATCTGTTCATTTGTCAGATATTCACCGTTAAAGAACAGCGCATAGGTCGTGACCGGAGTCGGGGCGTTCTGAGCCTGTTCTTTGCTTACGATATGTATTGCCCGGAACGGAATGTTATTATCTTTTGCTGTTTGTTCCACGATCGGAACATATTTTGCGTTGAACGGGCACTGATTTGTGTAGTACAAAACATATCCGCTCTCATCGATACGCGGATGCTTCGCGCAATCTTTAAAGCAGGGCTTTTTGGCGCCATCCGAAAACGGCAGATACCAAAGCTGAATGCCGTTGTCGGCTTCATCACACACGGCAAAGCCTTTGTATTTCAGATATTTGGGATCCGCGAGAAAAGGCTTTTTCTTCGCTGATGAAAGAATACATAAGCCTTTTTTGCCCTTGCTTTTGCTGTCCTCAATACACGCGCCGAGCAAATCGTTGGAATATCCGTGCCCTTTGAAAGAGCCGGACACCCAAAGGCAGTCAATAAACATATAACCGTCGGCGTCGATGGGATTCCACGCGTTTTCGGCGGGAATATATTCGATAAAGCATTTCCCCCGCTGCGTGCTTTTCAGAAACACAAGCCCTTCGTCAAAGCGTTCTTTAAGCCATGCCTTTTTGGACGAAACCTGAACATCCTTGTTGTTGGAGATAGCGCAGCAGATATGCTCATTCTCCAAGTTTTCTTTTGTGTCTTTTATATACTCCATGTGATCATCCTCTTAAAAGCTTTTTGACGATCGCAAGACATCCACCGAGCGCCACAACCGCGCCCACAGCAATAAAAATAACGCCGCTGCTTGTGATGTTATGGCCTGAGATTTTTGACGGGTCTTTTGACTGATAAAGGATCTCGACTGTGTCGCCGACCTTCATATCGCCGTTTGATTCCGGGCATTCAACATGCTCATATTTAACGCCGTCAACCTCGTAATCAATGTAATATACAGTCACAAGCTGGTCATCCTCGCCAACCGTTTGCCACTCTTCCTGAATATCCACAACAGTTGCGTTTACGGCTGAGTCATACAAATCCTTGTTTTTAAGCGTTGTAATTCCACTGACGACAAAAACAATGCCGAAAACAACAACAAGAATTGAAAATATAACAGGTACAAATTTTTTCATTTCAGATCCTCCTTGAGCACAGTATCAATTTATCAGTTTGTCATCCATTCTTCTTTTGTAAATGTTGACGTATCCTTTTCCCGTCTCTCCCGCTTGTTGTGATACAGGTCAGTTTATGAAAATCAGCTTCATCCGCAGTTTGACGCGACCCGCTGCATAAATTGGGACGGTGAGACAAGATGAGTATCGGGATCCAGACTATTGACAAATTTTTCAACAGCCGCCATGGTGTCGCCGCCCTCAACGAATATACCGTCGCCGTTAAGCCCCGACCAGGCGTGAACAATGATGAAAGCGTAAGAGTCCGGATCTTTCGGATCGGCAGGCAGAGCATTGACGGCAGAAGCGACTTCCTCCGGCGAACAACCCGGCAAATTGTTCCATAGCTGATACTTTGCCGATACGATCGGTTTACCGTGCGAAAAACGCATCTTTCCGTTCAGGCCCGCGTATTTGCTGAAATCAATATAAAAAATGCCGTCTGCCTGTGTCTCGCGCAAAATCATGTCAAGAGCGTTTGAATCAAACCCCGAGTCGTCAAGCACCAGAAGTTGGCGCATATCCAGCGTTTTCATCTTCTGAGAAAGAGAGGCGACCATTTTAAGCAGAGCTTTTCGGCTTGTCCATTTTGAGGGGAAAGTATAACCAAGCCCGCTGAGTGACATCACAAAAGAGTCGTTGGCTGTCATGTCGCCGTAATACTTTTGAACAAGAGGCGAGGCGAGATCTGCCGCGGAAGCGGGAACGCCCCATGAAAACGGAAACCGCCCGCGAACGGGAGATCCGTAATGAGCTTTGTCGTCATAAGAACCCACAAACCACTGCAGATTATCGCCGTCTGACATGAGAAGACATACGGTACGCCCGCCGTGTTCAGCGAGAACATCCGTTTTTTGCCGAACGGCTCTGCCGGGAAATCCGCTGAGCACCGAAAGATTGCACGCCCAATCCGAAGGTATCAGGCAGGCGTTCAGGGATGAGAGCGAGGATAATGTGTCATACTCGCCGAGATCGTTGTTCCAGCCAAAGACAAGAGCGTTGTCGCGAAGAAAGCGAAAATCGTTCTTGTGCTCAGCCCGGCTTGCCCGGGCGTCATACCATATGTAAGCGCCGCTCATAACGGCGTAATCCATAAGACGCGGAGCAAGTGAAACAGGCTGCTCAAAAGCGATATCGCGCCGCAGATTTTTGAACTCCGGGGACATTCTGAACTTTATATCATTAGTGCCGCGCACATCGGCGGTCAATTGTAGCCCCGCGTCCCTGACGGTGCTTTCATGCTCGGGCAGAACGACTATACTGTTTTTCTGATTTGCCAAAGACAGGGCGATCAGAGCGCTGTCGCTGTCGCACAGAATATAACCGTCAAAACAGAGCGCAAACTCTTTCACAAGCGCCGCAAAATCCCAGGGCGAACCGTCCGGCTGTGTTTCGATCAGCCTCGCGTTTGTGAAGGGCAGCCATTCTCTGTATTTTTCCGCGCGGAAGAGTAGATTTTTTTCGCTCGTGTTTGCGAGTATTCCCTGCATTGAGGCAAGAGTCAGGGCAGTTCCGTCCCTCGGAATATCGGTCAGCAGCAGTGTTGCGGCTTCTTTTGCAGCTTTCGGGAAATCCGTAGCCGACTGCCCGCCGCCCGACGAAAAAGGAGACAGCGAAATCAAAAATGTAAGAATATATATAAATATCCGTTTAATAATCTTCTCCGCCTCCCTTACTCACTTTTTTCATAAAATTCCCAATTTATTGATTTGATTATATCACATTTTTACAGAGAATTAAATAACCAATTCTATATTATATACATCAAGCCCGCATCGGACTTTTCTCATTTTTAATCGTTTGCCTTGACAAACCTAAAAAGATAAATAAAATTAGCCTGAAAAATTCAATCGAAAATTTTGTTGACCATGGTTATTACTGCCTACGCAGAACACATTTCCAGATAATATCGGTCATATAGTCAATGGATTCTTTGCATCCGTTTTGTACCCATTTATCAACTATTGCAAATATACCGAAAAGAGAATAGTCAAATAAATAACCGATATATTTTTCATCCGAGATGCCCCGGCGGTAAAAATCTTCTTTTATTTGTGAGAAAATCAGATTATATACTTCCAATC
>JAILFM010000143.1 GCA_024697575.1 Clostridiales bacterium | reverse complement strand
AGTCATCTACTGGGGCCCCATGGGCTGCCTCCCCGGCTTTTACCTTATCCTTAAAGGAAACCGCCCCTCAAAAGAGCTTCACTCCCTTCTTCTTGCCGCCTTTCAGTCCGTAGAGTCCGCGCAGGAAGTCCCCGGCACCGCTCCCGAAAACTGCGGTTACTGCCGCATGCACAACCTCGAACTGGCTAAATACTATGCCCGCGAGTTTTCCGCCTACCTCAAGGCAAACGCAGATAACAGCCTCATCTTCGAATACCCCCGCACCGAGCGCTTCGTTACCGAATCAGGGCAGAGTTTCTTTGATTCTTGAGTTGTTTTTTTTTCTTTTTCAATACCCTGCCGTGGCTTTTGCCACGGCGTTTTTTTCATCAAAAAAGGAGTTGAATTGACATTTCGATGCTATTCGGGTTTTTATCCCGGCCTGAAAGCATCGGAAGAAGAGTTATATTAATATTTCGATGCTATTTGGGCATCTTTGTTATGCTGTCAACAGCGGAATATGTCTTTTTGCTTGTCCGCTGTTGTTTTGGCTTTAATTGTCTTCTTTGGAATAGCGGAATCAACAAAAACTTGTTTTATGCTGTTGGATATGCAATACACAGTAGGAATAACAAATTGTGAATAATAAACAAGTAAAAAAATGTTGACTAAAGTATGGGGGGTATAATTATCCTGTTTAATGATTTTTCATCAAAAGAAAACACATGTAGAAGATGGGGGTAAGATGATAATGAAAAAAATTTTAAACCGGGAAATGAATATAGTTGCTTTAGCTGGATTCGCATTATTGTTTGTTTTTGCTTTCTTACCGTTTGTAACTGATGTGGTAAAAAACAATTATTATTTGCATGATGGAATAGTAAAAGTTGATATTTATTTTTTTGCGGGAATAGCCTATGCCGGAATATTGTTTTCATTGCTTAATAATGGATTAGGAATAGCGTCATGCGGAGCAATCTCAGCGATTATGTGTTTTGTGGAAAGGAGTGCTTTACTTGCTCAAAAATATCCGACAGGAGGAGATTATAGTTTCAAATATGGTTTTTTCACAGATTACTTAGTAAAAAATGTTCGAGATTCTCAAACGCAGGAGGTGGTAGATATCATAAAGCTTCCCGTTTATGATTTGAGTGTTGGGGCAATATTGATGACGCTGATTAGTTTATTGTTAATTGTCTGGGGTATCATCAGCATTTTTATAAAGAAAAATACCAAAGCATAATAATGTGATACCATATATAGAATGTTTTAACGTGAGCGTTTTTGAAAAAATGTCAAAAATGCTCACGTTAAATTTAAAAATCTCTTCCATTTCTCATAAAATCTACAATATTGATATGTTCTATTCCATTACGGTATTGAAGAAGAGAATCGACGGTTGCAACATATTTTGGATAATTGTCCTTGATTGATTCAAGGGGAGTGTATTCTCGATCCTCTGTTTCCTTTGACAATGCAATGGTATAGGCAACCTGAACATAAGAATATCGCATTTCATTGTTTCTTAAAATAAAATCGCATTCAAGCTTCCCGATTCGACCAACACTTACGGAGTAGTCGTGTGATTTGGCATATATGTATATTATGTTTTCAAGAACCGGACCAAAATTTATTCTGTTGTCGGTGTTCTGAACAAAATAAAAAATCGTATCTGCAAGATAATATTTTTTTTCACCGCTTAGTGATTTTTTTGATTTCATATCAAAACGGGGGCATTCGTAAAGAATCTTGGCATCGAGTAAAGCTTTTATGTACCTTGCTATTGTTGCTTCGCTTATGGGGGTTCCGGTCTGTTCAATGGCTTTTTTCAGGCTTTTCAGACTTGTTGTTGCTCCGAAATTGTTGATGATATATTTCTGTACCGTTTCAAAGGTGCTTTTATTACGAATCTTAAGTCGTCTTCGGATGTCTTTTTCATAGATTTCGTCTATTACATTTTGTACATATCGGCGTTTGGCAGCAAGGCTTTCAAGCTGGATAGTTCTTGGAAAGCCTCCCTCAAGGATATAATTCTGTAATTCTTCTTGACGATCGGGCGAAATCTCTTTACCATAAAATTTTTTTATGTCTTCATATTCTTCAAAAGAAAGAGGAAACATTTCAAATTCTATATATCTTCCGGTGAGCTTTGTCATTAGTTCACCGCTTAATAGATAAGAATTCGAACCCGTGATAAATATCGACCATTCATTTGTGCTGCGAAATCCATTCAAAATGGTCTCAAATCCTTTTATGTTTTGAACTTCATCTATAAAAAGGTATTTTATTCCGCGGGTACTTGGTATGGAGTCTATAAGTTGCTCCAATTGTTCAGGCTCTTGTAGTTTGTTGTAGTCCTTACTGTCAAGGTCAAAAAAAATAATATTTTCGTCAGGAATACCTGTTGTTTTCAATTCGGCGGCAAATCATGCCTCATGGAAACGATTGCCTCCGAATTGAAAACAACAGG
>JAILFM010000101.1 GCA_024697575.1 Clostridiales bacterium | reverse complement strand
TTCAGGCAGGCAAAAGAAAAGCTCGCGGATTTAGAACATTTGAAGGATATTCTACAATGATTTATCTCGTCGTCGGCAAGTTGAATCTGTCCTGCCCTCCGCTTTTTGAGTAATTTTTCACGAAAAAAAGAAAAGAGCCGTCAATAAAATTAAGGGTGACAAATCAATAAATGTATGCTATAATTTACCGGAATATAATTGGCTACTTAACAAAGTGAAAAATCCTGAAGCCGCAGCAGAAAGGTAAATTGATTATGTTTGAGCAGTTTGTCAATATTGACAGGATGGAACAGGCTGTAAGTCTGTTCGGCTCCTTTGACGAAAACATAAGAATGATTGAAAAAGCGTTCAATGTCTCCGTCATAAGCCGCGGCAGCGAGCTGAAGGTTACGGGCGAAGCAGACAGCGTTGGGAAAGCGGTGCGTGCCATTAACGGTCTTCTCTCTTTGATAAACTCAGGTGAAACTCTCAGCGAACAAAATGTGCGCTATGTCATGAACCTTGTCAGAGATGGCAATGAAGACAGGATTAAAGAAATTGCCGCTGACTGCATTTGCATAACTTCAAAGGGCAAGCCCGTGAAGCCAAAAACTCTCGGGCAGAAAAAATATATCGAAACTGTCAGGAAAAATACAATTACCCTTGGCGTCGGTCCGGCGGGAACGGGCAAGACTTATCTTGCGGTAGCAATGGCGGTTACCGCTTTCAGAGCAAAGCAGGTCAACAGAATTATTCTGACAAGACCGGCTGTCGAGGCGGGTGAAAAGCTCGGCTTCCTGCCGGGGGATCTGCAGCAAAAGGTTGACCCTTATCTTCGTCCGCTTTATGACGCTCTGTTTGATATGCTCGGCGCGGAGAGTTTTCAGCGCTATCAGGAGCGCGGTGATATTGAAGTTGCTCCGCTTGCCTATATGCGCGGGCGTACCCTTGACGACAGTTTTATTATTCTTGACGAAGCGCAGAACACAACGACGGAACAGATGAAAATGTTTTTGACAAGGCTCGGTTTCAACTCAAAAATGGTCGTCACGGGTGATGTGACCCAGATTGATTTGCCTGACGGCAAAAAATCCGGGCTTAAGCAGGCAGTCAGGATTCTTAAGGGAATTGAAGATATCGGAATTGTTAAATTCAGCGAACAGGATGTTGTCAGACACAGGTTGGTGCAGGATATCATCAAGGCCTATGCCGGCACCGAAAAGCAGGGATGACACTCCGGAGGACAGACAGTGGACAAAGTTAAAGCTATAATATCCAAAACAGGCGATGTCAATGTGCCTGCAGGCGTGCGAATGCTTATAAGACGGTGCTGCATTGCGGTGCTCACTATGGAAGAATTTGAAGGCGGCGCAGAAATCAGCGTCACATTGACGAATGACAGTGAGATAAAAAAACTCAACAGACAGTTCCGTAATATCGACTCGTCAACGGATGTGCTCTCATTCCCGATGGGTGAAAACGGTATTTACGACATTAATGTTGCAACGGGCGCGAAGATACTCGGCGATATTGTCATTTCTGTCGATCACGCTGTTTCCCAGGCAGAAGAATACGGTCACAGCCTTCAGCGTGAAATCGGTTTTCTGACCGTTCATTCAATGCTTCACCTTCTCGGCTATGACCATGTTGCGGGCGGTATTGAGGAAGTACATATGCGTGAAAAAGAAGAGACGGTGCTGACAAAGCTCGGCCTTAAAAGAGACAGCAGTTATTACCTTGGTGAAGAATGATGAAATCTTTCCTTAAAGGTTTTGTATATGCCGGGGCCGGTATTCTCAGGGTTTTGCAAGAGAGAAACATGCGCGTTCATATCTGCATTGCCGGCTATATGTTTTATTTTCTGTGTCTTAAAGACTTTTTTGCTCTTACCAAAACCCAGGCGGCTCTTTTGTGCGTTATGTGCGCAGTGGTCCTGTCTTTGGAATGCGTCAACACCGCAGTTGAAAGCGTTGTTGATCTTGTGACAACTCAAAAGCATCCGATGGCGAAAAAAGCCAAAGATGCGGCGGCGGGAGCCGTACTGACGGCGGCGGTTTTCAGCGTTGCCGTAGGTATTATCCTTCTTTGGCAGCCTCAGGCGTTCAAAGCTATGTATTGCTATTACACAGCGCACCCAGTGCGCTTAACCATACTTTTGCTTTCAATTGCCGCTTCTTTTTGCGCGGTTTTCGGTATAAAAAGCAAGCAAAAGAGAGCGGAATGAGGGTATTTTATGACAAAAACAGTTTTTGCCGCAATTGTCGGCTGCCCGAATGTGGGCAAATCTTCACTGCTTAACCGGATTCTCGGGCGAAAGGTTGCGATTGTAACTCAAAAGCCCCAGACAACAAGAACAAGAATTACCGGTGTGTTAACTGTTGGTGAAACTCAGCTTGTTTTCACTGATACACCCGGCTATCACAAGCCGGGCAACAAACTCGGCGAAAAGATGATAAAGGCCGTCGGCGAAGGAATTAACGGGGTTGATGCCTGCCTGTTTGTTGTTGAGCCGTCGGGAGAAATCCGCGAGGAAGAAAAACAGCTTTTAAAGCGACTCAAAAGCCGTAAAATTCCGACTTTGCTGGCAGTCAATAAGGTTGACACCGTTGAAAACAAAGATGAACTTTTGAAAAGAATTGTTCAGTTTTCCTCACTCTTTGATTTTGAAGCCGTTGTCCCCATCAGCGCAAAAACCGGTGAAAATGTTGATGAACTTATCAGTGAGCTGTCCGCTCTTGCGTATGAATCCGTTCACTTTTTCCCGGACGACACTCTTACCGACCAGCCGGAAAGAGTTATTGCCGCTGAAATAATACGCGAAAAGATGTTGTTTCTTCTTGACAAAGAGGTACCTCACGGTATAGCTGTTTCAATTGAAAAAATGCGCGAGCGCGCCCAAAGCAATATAATGGATGTTGATGCTGTGATATACTGCGAAAAGGAAAGCCACAAAGGCATAATAATCGGCAAAAACGGTGATATGCTAAAGAGAATATCAACAAGGGCGCGTCTTGATATGGAAAGCTTTTTCGCTTGCAAAATCAATCTCAGCTGCTGGGTCAAGGTTAAAGAGGACTGGCGCAACCGTGAGGGGCTTATCCATTCATTCGGCCTTGACTGACTATGAAACTTGAAACAAACGCGCTTGTTCTTAAAGCGACCGACAGCGGTGAGAGCGACCGGATTCTGACACTGCTGACACAGGATTACGGAATTGTACGAGCATATGCGAACAGAGCAAAAAAAATCGGTGCCAAAAGCAGCTCCGCGACTCAGATTTTAACTTACGGTCATTACACTGTGTATATCGGCAGAAACGGAAATACCCTTGGTGAGGCAAAATCCGAACGGCTTTTTATGGGTCTTCGGGATGATATATCCAAACTTTCGCTTGCTCAATATTTCTGCTCGCTCGCAAATGAATTTGTCGGTGAGGAGGAAAAAAGCGAAACGGCGCTGAGAGTTATACTGAACTCACTTCATTTTCTTGAAAACGGTCAAAAGAGTCAGCTTTTTCTGAAAATGGTTACGGAACTTAAGCTTTTGTCAATTGCCGGCTATATGCCGCAACTCGGCGAATGCCCTCATTGCGGCAAAAGCGAAAGTGAAACCATGGTTTTTTCCTTCAGGGATTCCGCCGTGTATTGTCCGGCAGCATCAAAGGAAGGGACCGTTATTACTCGGGGTATGCTCAGCGCAATGCGCCACATAACATCCTGCCCTGTTTCAAGGCTTTATTCATTTGCTCTGCCTAAGGACGAAGAGAGGTATCTGAGCGAATTGATTGAAAAATATCTTCTGTTTACCATAGAGCACCCCATAAAGACACTTGATTTCTATAAGAGCGTATCAGTCTGAGGAGAATTTATGACGCAGAAAAACAACCTTCCTTTATATCTTTTTCACGAGGGTACCAACTCAAAAGCCTATGAATACCTCGGCTCTCACCGGTGTGAGGACGGTTCAACTGTTTTCATGGTATGGGCGCCTAACGCCGCCGGAGTAAGCGTTGCGGGCGATTTTAATCAATGGGATGAAAATTCCGATGAGATGGTAAAAATCAGCGACGGTATCTGGCAGGTGAAAATCAAAAATGTCAAGCGTTTTGACTGCTATAAATATTGCATAAAGACAAAATCCGGTGAAAAGCTGTACAAAAGCGACCCTTACGCTTTTCACTTTGAAACAAGACCGGGTACTGCTTCAAAGGTATATGACATTGACAGCTTTAGATGGAGTGACGATGTATGGCTTTCAAAAAGGAAAGAAAACACGATTTACTCCTCACCCGTCAATATTTATGAAGTCCATCTCGGCTCATGGAAGCTTTATGATTACGGGAACCCGCTGACATACCGTGACATGGCAAAAGAACTTGTCAGCTATGTCAAAGAGACGGGCTATACCCATATTGAGCTTCTTCCGGTCATGGAACATCCCTTTGACGGCTCCTGGGGATATCAGGTGACAGGCTATTTTGCCCCGACGTCAAGATACGGCACACCGGACGATTTTGCTTTTTTCATCAACTGCGCTCACAGAGCCGGCATAGGTGTTATACTCGACTGGGTGCCGGCGCACTTTCCAAAAGATGCTCACGGTCTTTATGAATTTGACGGTACGGCATGCTACGAATACAGCGACCCGCTGAAAAGCGAACATCTTCAGTGGGGCACAAGGATATTTGACTACGGAAAAAATGAGGTGAAATCGTTTCTGATTTCATCCGCTATGTTCTGGATTGAAAAATACCATGTGGACGGGTTAAGGGTTGATGCCGTTGCTTCGATGCTTTATCTTGATTACGGCAGAGAGAACGGCAAGTGGCGACCTAATATCAACGGGGGCAATGAAAACCTTGAAGCGGTTGCTTTTTTAAAACAGCTTAATGAGTCAGTTTTCCGCGAACACGGCGATGTGATGATGATTGCTGAGGAGAGCACAAGCTGGCCGATGGTTTCCGGCCCGACATATGCCGGCGGACTCGGTTTCAATTTCAAATGGAACATGGGCTGGATGAACGACTGCCTTAAATATTTTTCACTTGACTCACTGTTCAGAAAAGGCAGTCATAATCTCCTCACATTTTCATTTTTCTACGCTTTTTCCGAAAACTTCATTCTTCCGGTTTCGCATGACGAGGTTGTGCACGGAAAATGCTCGTTAATCAATAAAATGCCGGGCACTTATGAGGAAAAATTTGCCGGTGTCAGAGCTTTTCTTGGATACATGATGACCCATCCGGGCAAAAAACTACTGTTTATGGGCAGTGAATTCGGGCAGTTTATTGAGTGGAACTATAAACAGCAACTTGATTGGCTGCTGCTCGGATATGACAGCCACAGGCAACTTCGTTTTTATACGGCGGACCTTAATAAGTTCTATAAAAAGAATTCCGCTTTGTGGCAGCTTGACTGCACATGGGAAGGCTTTTCGTGGATTGTAAGCGATGATACGGACAATTCCGTGCTTGCCTATATCAGAAGTGACTCGCAAGCAAGGCAACTTATATCGGTATGTAATTTCACTCCGGTTACAAGGCGTTCATACCGGATAGGCGTTCCCAAAAGAGGCTCATATAAAGTTGTTTTTTCTTCCGCTTCACCGCAATACGGCGGAAAAGGCGAAAGCACGGCTTTATCCGTTAAGGCAGAAAAAATACCCTCGCACGGTTTTGATTACAGTATTTCGATTGACATTGAAGGGCTGAGTTTTCTGTGTCTTAAAGTTCCGTTCACAAAACAAAAACCAATTTCTCAGGAGGATTGAAAAATGGCGCAAAAACAGGAATGTATTGCTATGCTGCTTGCCGGCGGTCAGGGCTCCCGACTTGGCATTCTTACCAAAAATATCGCAAAGCCTGCCGTTCCTTACGGAGGTAAGTACCGTATAATCGACTTTCCGCTTTCAAACTGCGTTAACTCCGGCATTTACACGGTCGGTGTTCTGACGCAGTATCAGCCGCTTGAGCTTAATGATTATATCGGTAACGGCGAGCCGTGGGATCTGGACAGAACCAACGGTGGCGTTCATGTCCTTTCACCCTATCAGCAGATTGAGGGTACCGATTGGTATACGGGCACTGCTAATGCCATCTATCAGAATATCAATTTCATCGAACGGTATAACCCCGAATATGTGCTCGTGCTCTCGGGCGATCATATATATAAAATGGACTATTCCAAAATGCTGGATTTCCATAAAGAGAAAAACGCCGACTGTACTATAGCCATGCTCGAAGTGCCGTGGGAGGAAGCGAGCCGTTTCGGTCTTATGCTTGTCAACGATGACGGCTCAATTTCGGAATTTGAAGAAAAGCCGAAAAATCCCAGAAGCAATAAAGCGTCAATGGGTGTTTATGTCTTCACATGGGAAAAGTTGAGAAAGTATCTTCTTGAAGATGAAGCTAATGAAAACAGTGATAACGACTTCGGCAAAAATGTTATCCCTGCCATGCATGCCGACGGTCAGCGACTTTTTGCCTATCAGTTTGACGGATATTGGAAGGATGTGGGCACCATCAACAGCCTCTGGGACGCAAACCTTGACCTTCTTAATCCGAATGTTGACCTTGACCTGACAGATGACAGCTGGCGTATCTATTCTCGCTCTCCGGTTGCTCCGCCGCATTACATCGGTGAAAAAGCCAAAGTTGAGCGCTCGATGGTAACCGAAGGGTGCGATATCAACGGCAGTGTTGATTTTTCCGTTCTGTTTGCGAATGTTACAATTGAAGAGGGTGCCTGTGTCAAATATTCGATTCTGATGCCGGGAACCATTGTCAAAAAAGGGGCGGTTGTTCAGTATTCAATCGTTGCCGAAAAAGCTACTATCGGCGAAAATGCGGTTGTCGGCCTGAGCCCCGAAGAGATGAAGAACATTGACGACTGGGGCGTTGCCGTTATCGGCAGCGGTGTCAGTGTTGGGAAAAACGCGATAGTGAAGCCAAGGGAAATGATTGACAGTGATATCGGAGGTGACGAATAATGGCAGCAAAAAATGTCCTGGGGATTATCTTTTCAAACAGCTATGATGAGAGCATCCCTCAGCTAACCGCGCTCAGAACCATGGGCTCGGTGCCCTTTGCAGGACGCTACCGGCTTATAGATTTTCAGCTTTCCGGCATGGTAAATTCCGGTATAACTAAGGTCGGTGTTCTGTGCAACAGCAATTACCGCTCCCTTATGGACCATATAGGGAACGGAAAATCCTGGGACCTTGCCCGAAAAAAAGAGGGATTAAATCTTCTGCCGCCGTTTTCACTGCCCGATTCCGGTAATTTCAAGGGCAAAACCGACGCTCTTTACGGCTCTCTCGGCTATATAAGTAACTCCGGCAAAGAATATGTCTTGTTGACTGACTGCAATGTGGTGTGTAATGTCGACTACGACAAAATGCTTAAATATGCTGCTGAAAAGAATGCGGACGCCGTCTTCGCTTATCATCACGGTACGCCGTCCAATATCAAAAACACAATGGAGTTTGCTGTTGAACCGGACGGCAAAATTGCGTCCGCGTCATTCACAGACGGTCTTAGCGGCGAAAAAGATTATTCGATAAATGTTGTTCTTATCAAAAGGATTCTTCTCGAAAGGCTGCTTCACACCGCTCACTCAGCGGGTATTTCCGACCTTGAAACCGTGTTTATCGGCAGTTTTCCGGGTATAAGGGCGTTTGGCTACAAACAGGATGGTTTTGTCAGGGTTATTGACTCGCTTGAAAGCTTTTATCGCGCAAACATGCTCCTTCTTAACAGCGGCGAAAGAGAGCGGCTTTTCAAAAAAGACAAACCGGTTTACACAAAAACGGGAGACAGAGCGCCCACATTTTACGGCATTGAAGCCAATGTTAAAAACTCGCTTATCGCCGACGGATGCAACATTGAAGGTGTGGTGGAAAACAGCATTCTTTTCAGAAATGTTACAGTTGAAAAGGGCGCTGTCGTTCGCAATTCAATCATTATGCAGGGAACTTTTATCAGCGAAAAATGTGATCTTAACTGCGTTATTGCCGATAAATCCGTTTTCTTCAGAGCGAACAAATCTATCAAAGGCGATGAAAACTATCCGATTTATATCGGCAAAGGCATAAAAATCTGAGAGGGAGAATTCAATTGGCTTCGGAGCGTACAAAGAAAAACAGTCAAAATATTATTACCGGCGTTGTCGCCGGACTGGCGGTTGTGCTTTTAGCGGTTGTCTTTTTGGCTAAAACCGGGTTTTTCACTACGGAGCCCCGGACAACGCAGGCTGAAACTGTAGTTGAAACCGAGATTGTGGTAGCAAGCGAAATTAATAATGAGGGTGAAGTTGTCTATTATACAATGCTTAATGAATATGTTAAGCCTAAAATGACCTCACACCACCGCTATCCGACAACAACACAATTGACAACCGAGCCTGAAACCGGTGATTTTGTTGAAATAACGGAATACGAACAACTGACAGATGTTGACGGTTCGCTCTATGTTGACGTTGACGGAATTCCGGTCACAAGAGTTGTTGTTCACACCATACCCGTAACAACCGAAAAAGAAACACATTCAGCCCCTGTGACGGATGAAAACGGCTCATCTGTTACAAAAGAAGATCAAAGCGCAGCTGAAAGTGAAACAACGGATGTATGGACGCCGCTTGAAGAAAGCACAACAAAAAAGACCGGATTTGACCTGACCCCTTCAGTCACCCGCGATGACCAGCTTGCGAAGGTGATTATTTCACAAATCAACACCACAAGAGTCAGCAAAGGACTCGGTTCGCTTTCGCAGGATACTTCCGTAACACTCGCTGCGAGGACAAACTCGCTTGCTATGGCTGTCCCTTCGCTTTATACTCCTGACAGCAGTTATCCAAATAAATATACATTTTCGACCGAATACGGCGGCAGGGATCTTTTCAATGACATTGCGGCTAACTGCGCGACAGCTTTTGAAGACGATACCCTGACTCAGGTCGGTGTCGGTGTTATAAAATCCGCCGACAAATACTATACAACCATTATTTTCAAATAATTAACCGGAGAAAAACGATGAAAGTATTATATGTTGCTTCGGAAGCGTTGCCTTTCGCGGCAAGCGGCGGACTGGCGGATGTTGCAGGCTCGCTGCCGAAAGCCCTTCGCAGGCAAAGAGTTGCCTGCAGGGTTGTGATGCCTCTTTACGGCACGATTGACCAAAAATATCGTGAAAAAATGAAATTTATCACAAGCATTATGGTTCCTGTTTCATGGCGCAGGCAGTACTGCGGTATATTTGAGACGAACCATAACGGTGTGATTTATTACCTCATAGATAACGAGTATTATTTCAAAAGGGACACTCTTTACGGTCACTATGACGACGGTGAAAGGTTTGCGTTTTTTTCAAGAGCGGTTCTTGAAATTCTGCCGTATATTGACTTTAAGCCTGATATTATAAACTGTAATGACTGGCAAAGCGCCCTTGTTCCCGTGTATTATGATGCCTTTTATGCAAGAAACGAAGGCTATACAGGCATTAAAACCGTGTTGACAATTCACAACATTCAATATCAGGGTATGTATTCAAATGACATACTCGGCGATGTTTTCGGCTTTGGTGAAGAGCAAGCCTCTCTCCTTGAATTCGGTCCATGTATTAACCTTCTCAAAGGCGGTATCGAATGCGCAGACAGAGTAACAACTGTCAGCGAAACATACGCGAATGAAATACTTGATCCGTGGTTCAGCCACGGTCTGCACCCGATTTTAGAAGCGAGAAGGTACAAGCTCAGCGGCATTCTTAACGGTATAGATACTGTTAACTATGACCCGGCAACCGACAAAAATATTTTTGCACCCTACAGCGCGGAAGATTTTTCAAATAAATCCGTCAACAAAGCAAAGCTTCAGGAGCGGATGGGTCTTGAACAGCGTGACGATGTGCCGCTTATAGGCATTATTTCAAGATTCGTTACACACAAGGGCTTTGACCTTGTTAAGAAAGTTGCGTGGGATCTTCTTGCAAATAACGATATTCAGCTTGCGGTTCTCGGCAGCGGTGAAAGAGAATATGAAGATTTGTTCCTCAAGCTTTCAGCCTCTTTCCCGGGCAGAGTGGGCGTAACAATCGGATTTGTACCCGAGCTTGCCAGAAAGATATATGCCGGCGCGGATTTATTCCTTATGCCGTCAAAAAGCGAGCCGTGCGGCCTTGCACAGATGGTTGCTCTTCGATACGGCACAGTACCCATTGTCCGCGAAACAGGTGGTCTGAAAGATACAATAACGGACAGCGGTGACGGCAAAGGCAACGGCTTTACATTCAAGACATATGACGCATATGACATGCTTGACGCAATAAGAAGGGGCGTTGCCGCATATCACGATAAAGAATATTGGAAGACTCTTGTTGAGAGAGCGCTCAAATGCGATAACAGCTGGAGCAAAAGCGCAAAAGAGTATATCCGCCTTTATAAATCACTGGTGAAATAATGAGATCATACACAGTTTATCTCATACGCCACGGTATGAACGAAGGCGCGACGGACGGCAGATATATCGGACATACCGATGTTTCACTGTTGTCTCAGGGCAAAGAAGAGCTTTTTGAACTTAAAAACAAATATGTTTATCCCCCGGTTTCCGCTGTTTTTTCAAGCCCGTTAAAGCGCTGCCTTGAAAGTGCAAAGATTCTTTACCCCGACAATGAGCCGCTTGTTCTTGACGACCTTATCGAATGCAATTTCGGCTCGTGGGAAAACAAAACTGCTTTAGAGCTGAAAGGAAATGACCTCTTTGCCCGATGGCTTGCGGGTGAAAAAGGTGTTTGCCCTCCGTTCGGTGAATCCGGAACGGATTTCGTAAAAAGAGTCTGCGCTATTTTTGAAAAGCTCACCGAGGGGCTGATGAAAACCGGAACATTTGAAACAGCCGTCATTACGCACCAGGGCGTTATGGGAATTATCCTTGCCTGTTACGGGCTTCCGAGCCGCCCTATGCACTGGTGGATAACAGGCAACGGGAACGGTTTCACATTAAAAATCAACCCGATACTTTGGTCACATCAGAAAAAATTTGAGATTTTCAGCAAGTTCCCGTATGAGAGGGAGGACACTGATTAATGACAAAATATGACTGTGTCATATGGGACTGGAACGGAACGATTCTTGACGATGTGAGCGCTTCTCTCAGGTGCGTAAATGATATGCTCAAAAAAAGAAGTCTTCGTCAGATTGGTATTGAAGAATACCGCAGCTACATATGCACGCCGATTACCGGTTTTTATGACAATGTGCTTGATATGTCGAGAGAAAACATAGACAGTGTTCTTAAAGAATATAACAGCGGATATCTGAAATATCTTGAAACAGATTGCGGGCTGACAAAGGGAATCACTCAGACTTTGAGTCAAATTCGGGCGGCGGGTATTTGCCAGGCAATAATATCTTCATGTGAAAAAAATCAACTGATATCAAATGCCGAAAAATACGGTGTTACGGAGTATTTTGATGCCATTCTCGGCTCGGACGATTTCTATGCCGATTCAAAGGTCGGAAGAGCCGGAAGCTTTATCAGGATAAAATTCGGCAAAAAAAATGTAAGGATTCTTGTTGTGGGAGACACCGTCAGCGACAGTATGCTTGCCAAGGCGCTCAATGCCGACTGCCTGCTTGTTAAAAACGGTCATGAAGACAGAGCAAAGCTGTATGAAACGGGCTTTCCGCTGATTCCGGACGGAAGCTATGTGGGCGAGTATATTCAAATACAATAAATGGGCACATTTTTCATTCCGTTATTAACGATGGTATCATCGTCGTGAATAACGGTTTTTTAGTAAAAAAGCTTGACAAAGATATTACTGATTAAATGGTATATCTTATTGAGCAATGATGGGAGAATATTATCTATGAATGAAATCATTAAAGCGATGGAAGAACGCAGGAGTATTCGAAAATTCAAACCGGATATGCCTCAAAAGAAGGATATAGAGCAGATTATTGAGGCGGGGCTTTACGCTGCCAGCGGTATGGGCAGGCAGGCTACGGTTACGGTGGCTGTCACAAATAAGGAACTGCGTGACAAGTTGGCGGCTGTTAACTGTAAGATTGGCGGCTGGAATGAAGGCTTTGATCCGTTTTACGGCGCGCCGGTTATCCTGATTGTTCTTGCCGATAAGAATTGGTTAACTCATGTATATGACGGCAGTCTCGTCATGGGTAATATGATGCTTGCCGCTCACTCGCTTGGACTCGGAAGCATATGGATTCACAGAGCGAAAGAAGAATTTGAGATGCAGGAATATAAGCAATTTCTCAAAAACCTCGGTGTTGAGGGCGAATGGGAAGGCATCGGTCACTGTGTGCTCGGATATATAGATGGAGATTTGCCGAAAGCCGCAAATCGCAGGGACGGAAGAGTCTTCTGGGCTGAATAACTATCTGTTTTCCTAAATGGGTTTACAAAGCCCTTGTCAAAATGTAGGCAGACCGTACCTGTTGATTTGCAGACGCTTTGCCGTGACTGCAATAGTAAAAAGTCGGATATGTATTGATATAAAGAATACTTCATATACGGAATTTTTTGAATTATAAGCTATACAGAAATTTGGGGAACACACACGAGAGTATTGTGCTTGCTGAAGAGACTAAAGGGAAACCGCAACTGCAATATCCTAAGGATAAAAGCAGGCTGCCTTCAGGATTTCTGACAGATGCTAACATGGACAGTATTTTGAATGCAATGAAATAAATTGCAATGTGAAATAGATAAAACATGATTATTAAAAAAATCGACAAAGGGAAATCATTTGATTGGGGCAAAACCTCTGAAGACTATGCAAGATACAGAGATATCTATCCGCAACAGTTCTATGATTATATTCTGAGTCTTGGCCTGTGTAAGAACGGTCAGAAGGTTCTGGATATAGGTACCGGAACCGGCGTACTTCCGAGAAATATGTACAGATACGGGGCTCGCTGGACCGGTGTTGACATATCGGAAAATCAGATAGAAGAAGCAAAGCGTCTGGCAAGTGAATCCGGGATGAATATTGATTTTTTTGCGGCGAAAGCAGAAGATGTTTTATTTCCGGATAATTCGTTTGATGTGATAACAGCGTGCCAATGCATATGGTATTTGAATCATGATGTAACCGCTCCCGAATTTGCAGGTATGCTTAATCCGGGCGGCAGGTTTTTAATCCTTTACCTGGGCTGGCTTCCTTATGAGGACCCCGTAGCGGCTGAAAGCGAAAGAATAATCTTAAAACACAATCCGCAATGGTCTTCCTACGGTGACACGGTTCACCCTGTGTCGGTACCGAGTCAATATCTGTCCTTTTTTGAACTGATTTCCCAAAAAGAAATTCGAGTAGATATTCCGTTCTCGAGAGAAAGCTGGCATGGCAGAATGCGTGCGTGCAGAGGCGTCGGAGCTTCAATGTCGGCTGAAGAAATGGCATTATGGGATAAGGAACACATGGAAATGCTTTTGAAAAATGCGCCGGAGAATTTCATGGTAAAGCATTATATGTCAATAGCCGAGCTGAAAGTGAAAAAATAAAAGGAAAAGGATTTTTATGGAATATATCAAAGTAACCGGGGATAATCTTGAACAAGAACATATATGCTGTGCTATTTCCAACAACAAGGATGTGCAGGTGTCATCCAAGAAGGCATGGCTGGCAGACCGATTTGATGACGGATTGGTTTTTCTTAAAAGCACTGAGCGCGGAAAATGCTTTATCGAGTATATTCCGGCTGAAAACGCATGGGTGCCGATTGAGGCGGCAGGATATATTTATATTGACTGTCTGTGGGTGTCAGGTTCATTTAAGGGTCATGGGTATTCAAATGATCTTCTCAACGCTTGCATTACGGATAGCAGTGCAAAGGGAAAACTGGGGCTTTGTATTCTTTCATCAGCAAAGAAAAAGCCTTTTCTTGCCGATCCTAAGTATCTGAAACATAAGGGATTTACCTTATGTGACGAGGCTGATAACGGTATTCAGCTGTGGTATCTGCCGTTTTCTGCCGGCGTAAAGGCGCCTGCATTTAAGGCATGCGCCAAACATCCTCATACAGATGAGAATGGATATGTCCTTTACTACACAAGCCAGTGCCCGTTCAATGCCAAGTATGTACCGGTTGTGGAGCAGACTGCTAAAGAAAACGGTATTCCGTTTAAAGCTGTTCATATTGAAAGTAAAGAAGCGGCGCAGAACGCTCCGACCCCGATTACTACCTATGCACTGTTTTATAACGGAGAGTATCTGACAAATGAGCAGATGAATGACACGAAGTTTCTGAAACTCAATGGTGTGAAGAAATGAAATTCGGATGGATCAATGCTTTCGGAGCGCTTGTTGTGGTACTTATGTTGATACCGAATATCGTTTATACATTAAAGAACATGGGTGGAAATAGTTTATGAATATTAGAACAGTTGCCGGGTGTGCCGTTGATTTTGCGGTGGGTTTTTCATGTGTAGTGACGGGTTTGTTGGTTTGGAAGAAACAGAAGCTGTCTGTTTTACATGAATATCACTATAGGAATGTTAAAAAAGAGGATATTCCCGCGTATTCAAAAGCGGTTGGGGGAGGTATTACGCTTGTCGGGGTTGGCGTTGCCATCACCGGTGTTCTTAATCTGTTTAAATCAGCGTTTTGGTGGGTTTCTCTGGTGGCAGGCTTTGCTGCCGGATTGATTGCTATAATCAGGGCACAGAAAAAATACAACGGATCTATAATGAACTGACCGGCAAAGTGTATAAAACTATGCCATATGGGGAGAAACAGCCATGTGTTCGCAAATTGTAAATATAATTAACTTTATAAGAGGCGTTGAGCCCCGTGGACCGGTTGACCTTTTTGAGCCTGTTAAAAAACAGGCGCAACTTATACAGAAATATAATCTCAGGGGCACATTTTTGCTGCAATATGACGCTCTAATCAACCCTGAATTTACAGATTACCTGAAGGCTCTTGATCCTTCACGGTTTGAGTTCGGAGTCTGGTTTGAAGTTGTGCAGCCGCTGTGTGAATCGGTTGGCGAAAAGTGGGCGGGCCGTTTTCCCTGGGATTGGCATGCCCGGCATGATCTGCCTCAGGGATACGCTCCGGAGTCAAGAGTCAAAATGACCGACTGTCTGTTTGATAAATTCAAGAAAGTTTTCGGCAGTTATCCGCGTGTGATGGGCGCGTGGGTGCTCGACACAATCTGCATTAATCATGCCCATAAGCAATACGGCCTTGACGCATTATGCTGTTGCAAAGAGCAGTTCGGAACGGACGGTTACACTCTCTGGGGCGGTTATTATGGTCAGGGTTATTATCCTTCAAAAAAGAATTTTTTTGTTCCTGCTGCAAATAAAGAAAACCAACTCTCCGTTCCTGTTTTCAGAATGCTCGGTTCCGACCCTGTTTATCAATATGATTTCGGCATTAATGTTAACGGTACTGCCGACACAAGGCAGGGTGTAATTACTTTGGAGCCTGCAAGCGGAAACGGCGGGTGCAATCCGGTTTGGGTTGATTGGTACCTAAGTGAAAATTTCAACGGCGAATGCCTTTCGTTCGGCTATACCCAGGCAGGTCAGGAAAACTCTTTTGGCTGGGAGGGTATGGCAAACGGACTTGAATACCAGTTCAAAAGATTTGAAGAGCTAAGCCGCCAGAAAAAGCTTGAAATTCTGACGCTCGGTGAAACCGGCAGAAGATATTCGAACGAATACGAAATAACACCCGCATCCGCGATTTCGGCTCACACCGCTTGGGATGATCCCTGCAAATGCTCATTCTGGTACAGCTCCCCTTATTACAGAATCAATATTTTCTCGGATGAGAACGGAATAAGAATAAGGGATGTTTACACATTCAATGAGGATTCCGAAGACCCTTACCTCACAAAACTCTGCGATACAGATGATATAGTTTATGAAACCGACCGTGTGCTTGACGGCAACCGCCAGTCAGGAAACGGTGTGCTTGCGGGCATATATCCTTTAAGCGAACTTACCGGTGAACCTTTTTACGGCAGTGATTATGATTTTACAGACCTTGGGAACGGCGTATGCGAAATCTTTTTTAATAGGCTTGTTTTCAGGTTCACCCCCGAAAGCTGCTTTGTAAGCCACCCGGACGGAGTGAAACTTATATGGAAAAAGAGGAAAACTTATGTCATCAAGTAAGGAATATTTGGATTTTATATTGGAACAACTTTCAGAATTAAATGATATATCTTATCGTGCAATGATGGGAGAATTCATCATCTATTATCGCGGGAAAGTTATCGGCGGTATCTATGACGATCGATTTCTTGTTAAACCTACATATTCAGCTTTAGCCTTAATGCCGGATGCAGATATGGAACTGCCGTATGACGGTGCGAAGGAAATGCTGCTTGTTGATGATGTTGATAACAAAGAGTTTCTTTATGAACTTTTAGAAGCCATGTATCCTGAACTGCCTGCTCCGAAAAAATGTCAAACGGGGATTCGATGAGGTGAAAAATGAAATTCGGATGGATTAATGCTTTCGGGGCGCTTGTTGTGACACTTATGTTGATACCGAATATCGTCTATGCATTAAAAAACAAAGGCGAAAAAAATCTTTGTAATAATAGGTTTATGAACATCATTGAGCAGGTTGGAAGGTATGCATGTATCGTTCTGATGTGGCTTCCTCTCATGATACAGGAGTTCGGTTTTTCAAGTGTTTCCGGGATGCTTATATACTTTGCAGGGAATATATGCCTTTTGGCTGCGTATTGGATTATATTCGCCTGCTATATGAAAGAAAAGAACGCAAAAAGAACTATGGCTCTTGCGGCTTTGCCGGCAGTTATATTTGTTATGAGCGGACTTTTGCTTCGGCATCTACTGCTTGTGATTTTTTCGGCTTTGTTCGCTGTCGGGCATATCTATGTGACTGTAAAGAATCAAGCCGCTATGCAAAAACAGTAGACATTTGTTTTGTATAAATATAACTGTTAGGGGGAGTATTATGATTGACAACATCAAAGTGTTTAAACACAACAGCATATTTATCAAAACCGGTTTTGGAGCGGTTTACATCGATCCGTTTCAGATGGATGAGGAACCGCATGATGCGGCATATATCTTTATTACTCATGAGCATTACGATCATTTTTCTCCGGAGGATATTGAAAAAGTCAGCGGTAACAACACAATTCTGGTTGTGCCGGAGAAGATGGAGAGAAAAGCACAGGAAGTTGCCGGTATTGTGAAGAATATTAAAACGGTTAAGCCGGGAACTTATTTTAAGATTAATGACCTGGAATTTGAAACTGTTTCTGCTTATAACATTCTGAAACCTTTCCATCCGAAGAGCGCAGAATGGGTAGGATATATTTTGCTTGTGGACGGACAGCGTATATACATAGCAGGTGATACGGATGCAACAAAGGAAGCGAAGGAAGCGAAATGTGATATAGCGCTTGTACCAATCGGCGGAACATATACTATGGACGCAAAGAAAGCGGCAGAGCTTGTAAACACAATCCGGCCGTGTATTGCCATACCCGTGCATTACGGGAGTATAGTCGGAAATGTGTCTGATGCGGATCTGTTTGCACAGTATGTGAAGGAACCTGTTAAGGTGGAATTCAAAATATCATTCTGACATGGAGAATCATCCAATTAACCAAATATAACAAAAGGAATGGTCTGTATGCGTAAAAAGTATTTTGACTTCATAATTCACGGCGGCGATTATAATCCGGATCAATGGATACGCACAAAAGAGATTTGGGACGAAGATATAAGGCTTATGAAGCTTGCGGGTATTAACAGCGCAACCGTCGGCATATTCTCATGGGGAATTCTTGAACCAGAAGAGGGCGTATTTTGCTTTGACTGGCTTGATGAGATTATGGAAAAGTTCAGAAAAAACGGAATAGCCGCCATTCTCGCAACTCCCTCGGGCGCGCGTCCGGCATGGATGGCTCTTAAATATCCTGAAGTTCTGCGAGTGAATGAGAATGGGATACATAACGAATACGGTGACAGGCACAATCACTGCCTGACTTCTCCCGTTTATCGCGAAAAAGTCCGAACCATTAACCGTGCGCTCGCGGAGCGTTACGCGAATCATCCTGCTCTTAAAATGTGGCATGTTTCCAATGAATATTCGGGGGAGTGTCACTGCGAACTTTGTCAGACCGCTTTCAGAGAATGGCTTAAAAAAGAATATAACAACGACCTTAATCTGCTCAATGACAAGTGGTGGACCGGTTTCTGGAGTCATCAGATTACCGATTGGTCACAGATCTCTTCTCCCAAAGACAGGGGCGAAAACCATTTTTCCGCTCTGAAACTCGCATGGCGCAGATTTGTCACCGACAGCCATATCTCATTTTTTGAAAATGAGATTTCACCTTTGCGTCAAATAACTCCCGACATACCGTTCACGACAAATCTTATGGGTCTTTATGGCGGTATTGACTATCAAAAGCTGGCTTCTCACCTTGATATTGTTTCCTGGGATAACTACCCCGACTGGTGCACCGGAGATAACTTATATACTGCGGCGCAGACTGCTTTTGTTCACGATGCGTTCCGCTCAATGAAGCAGGGTCAGCCTTTTTTTATGATGGAAAGTACTCCCTCTGTTGTCAATCAACGTCCCGTCAATAAACTGCCGCCTCCCGGTATGCAGACTCTTACAGCTTTGCAGGCAGTCTCACACGGAGCCGACAGTGTGCAGTATTTTCAGTGGCGAAGCTCACGCGCAGGTCACGAAAAATATCACGGAGCGGTTGTTGACCACAGGGGACATGAAAATACGAGAGTGTTCCGTGAGATTGCCCGTACGGGCAATTTGCTTTCCGGGCTTTCACAGGTAACCGGTACACTATGCAACAGCAAAGTCGCAATTATATATGATTGGGAAAATGCCCGGGCAACAGAATATTTCAGCGGATTCAACAATAAGCGCCGCGATTATGCCGGGGAGTGCGTCCGGTGGTATATGCCGTTTTATAAAAGAGGAATAAGCGTTGATGTTATCGCTATGGATGCCGATTACTCAAAATATGATATCGTTATAGCGCCGTTTCTTTATATGCTTAAACCCGGAACGGAAGAACGGATTTCAACCTATGTGAAAAACGGAGGGATGTTTTTAAGCACTTATCTGCTCGGTATGGCGGACAGGGATGACCGGTGCTTTACCGGTGGTTTTCCGGCGGGGGAACTTAAAACCGTTTTCGGTATTGAACATGAAGAGACCGATGTTCTGCCTGAGGACGCGCCCGGGAAGGCAAATTTCAACGGCGTTACTTACCCTGTGGAGCATGTGTGTGACATAATCCGTTCAACTGGTGCCGCAGTGCGCGGAACATATATTACCGATTTTTACTCAGGCACTCCCGCCGTTACCGAAAACAGCTACGGCAAAGGCAGTGCGGTCTATGTTGCGTTCAGGAGCAGCGATGTTCTTGCAGACGATGTTTGCGCTTATATCATAAATAAAACAGGTGTTATGCCCGACACGGATATTGAATATTCGGGTATTGAAGTCAGACGCCGCGGTGATTTCATCTTTTGCCTGAATTTTACACAGGAAAATAAGACAGTTAAACTTAAAAGCAGTTATACCGATATTATTTCGGGGAAAACACTTTCGGGCGATATCAATATTGAAAAATGTGGGTTTTTAATATTGAAAGGTTGAGGAAACGCTTCGATTAATCCGAGCTTTCCTAAAAATCACCTTGCGTGATGTATTGCTTGTTACGCGGCGTAATGTTGTAAAATCCGGTTTGAGGAGGTGAAAGCTATGTCAAAATATACAACGGGTGAGATTGCAAAACTTTGCGGTGTTACTGTCAGAACCGTTCAGTATTATGACACCAGAGGCATTCTGATACCGGGTGAACTTTCTGAAGGGGGAAGACGGCTTTATTCTGAAGAAGATTTGAAACGTATGAAAGTTATCTGCTTTCTGAGAGAATTGGGCCTTTCGATTGACGCTGTTTCTCAGATTCTGAATGAGGAACATCCCGAGAAGGTAGTTTCATTGCTGATTGAACAGCAGGAAAAAGTTCTTTCGGATGAAATCTTCGATAAACGGGAAAAGCTGGAAAAGCTGCGTGAACTCAAAAACGGACTGAAAAGCAAAGAGACATTTTCACTCGAATCCATCGGTGACATAGCTGTATTTATGGAAGGAAAGAAAAAACTGAGGAAAATGCGTTGGACGATGGTCTTGACCGGGATTCCGGTTTCAGCGCTGCAATGTTTCGCAATCTTCTTTTGGGCAGTCAAGGGTATCTGGTGGCCGTTTATTATTTGGGCGGCGGTAGCTGTTTCCTGGGGAATTCTTGTCAGCAGATACTATTTTAAACATGTAAAATATATCTGCCCGGAATGTCACGAGGTGTTTAAACCGGCGCTCAAGGAAGCTTTTTGGGCAAATCATACACCGACAACCCGTAAGCTGACCTGTACCGGCTGCGGTCACAAAGGCTTTTGCGTTGAAGTTTGGGGAGGTGAAGAGAAATGACGGAATTTGAGAATATCGTCATCGGGAAAAGCAGTATTCCGTCACTGATTATTACAGTTGTTATGATGATTGCTATTCCCGTCGGTTTCTTTATCTATTGGCGCATAAAACATAAACAGCAGACAAATATCAGCTACCTGGTAGTGGGTGCCGCCGGATTTATCGTTTCTGCGCGGGTATTGGAACTTGGCGTTCACTATCTCTGTATTATTGCGGATAATCCTGTTTCGCGGTTCATTAATGCAAGCACTCTTGCATATGTTCTTTACGGAACTGTTATGGCAGGTGTTTTCGAGGAGTGCGGACGGTACATTATAATAAGGTTTATTATGAAAAAGAACCGCACGCGTGAAAATGCGGTTCTGTACGGTATCGGTCACGGCGGTATAGAAATATTGGCTGTGCTTTTACCGGGTATGATTACATATCTTGCCATTGCCGTGTTGTTTTCACAGGGAAATACGGAAAATGCGCTTAATGCATTGAAGATCACAGAAGAGACCGCCTCCGCCGTCCTGCCGACCGTGCAGGCTGCTGCCTCATTTAATTACCCGATGATGGCTATGAATGTTATTGAGCGTCTGTTTGCCATGTTTGTGCATATCGGTCTTACAGTTATTGTATATTACGGTGTCTTAGAGTCAAAGAGAGTTTGTCTGCCGATGGCGGTTATATTGCATATGCTTGTGGATACATTCCCCGCACTTTATCAGAGGGGTATGTTGCCGTTATGGTCTGTTGAACTCTGGGCGGCGTTGTGGACAGTAATAATTATGTCCATTTCGATGAAACTATACAGAGAAGAAAAAATCACATAAGATTAGGAGAAAAATGGATAAAAACAGCTATATTATTCGTTCGGAGAAAATTGAAGATTACAGAAAAGTTGAGAATCTTGTTAGAGAATCTTTTTGGAATGTTTACCGCCCGGGATGCAGTGAGCATTATGTGATTCATGTGCTTCGTGACGATCCTGCGTTCGTAAATGAACTTGATTTCGTCATGGAAAAGGACGGCAGACTGATTGGGCAGAACATGTTTATGAGAACTGTTATCAACGCAGATGACGGCAGAGAGATTCCCGTTCTGACGATGGGACCTATCTGCATTACATCCGAGCTCAAGCGCAAGGGATACGGCAAAAAGCTGCTCGATTATTCTTTGGAGAAGGCTGCTGAACTCGGCTATGGTGCTGTCCTCTTTGAAGGTAATATCGGATTTTATGGCAAAAGCGGATTCGACTTTGCCCGCAAATTTGGTATTCGCTATCACGATTTGCCGGAAGATGCAGATGACTCGTTTTTTCTGTGCAAAGAGCTGATTCCGGGCTATCTTGGCGGAGTCACCGGCGTATATCAGACCCCAAAGGGCTATTATGTA
>JAILFM010000053.1 GCA_024697575.1 Clostridiales bacterium | reverse complement strand
TCATGCGGCGCAATTTTAACAGGCCTGTTCTGCTCCTCCTGCGGAGCGAAGGCGGCTCCCGTACGCGTGTTCTGCCCGGCGTGCGGCAACAGCATTGACACAACTAACGGTATGCCGAGATTCTGCCCGGCATGCGGCAACGCTTTGAACTGATTGATTTTTATAACTGCTATTTTCAATATCATCAGGAGTGCCTTGAAAATGCCTTTGACGATATAAACAGTCTCGTTTCAACAGGCAAACACATTGTTTACGGATAAGTCAAACCGGAGCGGCTTTTGGAGGCGCTCCGGTTTTTTACATTTTGCCGTTTAAGCCGTCAGCTTCAAGTTTACCGAGAATATAAAGGAAGGCAATCGTCGGTATCCTGAAAATCGGTACAGCTGTATTGTGTTTTGTTATTCCGATATCATCAAGTTGTTTTGTCAAAAGAAATGCGTTTGTTACACCCGCATTAGGGTCATTGCAAAGTTCAACTATGGCATCGGATTGGGGAATATGAGAGTTGGTGCGGTACTTTACTTCACACAGTATTTTGCCTTGCGGCAGTTCAATAACGGCGTCAACTTCTTTTTGATTATCTTTGGCTTTACGGTAGTAACCAAGCCTTGCCGGACTTGATTGATAAAATGACACCAGGTGCTTATATACGGCGGTTTCCACTATAACTCCAAGTTCCTTTTCATCTGTGAGACCATCGTCTGTCATTAGCACCGCACTGCGTATTGCAGCATCCGCAACATAGATTTTAGGTTTGCCTTTGAGTGCAGCTTTACCGCCTATATTCAGTGGTTTTGCCTGGTATATGAGGTTGGATTTATCCAAAGCGTCAATATAGCCTTCAATTGTAGGAATTGAGGTGTTTTCCAATTCCCTTGCGGCTGTAGTGATGCTGAAAATCTCGGAGGATTTTATACAAAGGTATAAAAACAGTTTTTCCATAAGAAGCGGACTTCTGATATTGAATAAAGTCATTATATCCCGTTTGATAACTTTATCAACCACATCCTCCCTCAGCATTCTCTGAGCGTATATATCGTCTGTTGAAAGCACAAGCTCGGGGAAACCTCCGATAGTAAGATAACGGTTAAAGTGCTGCCTTAAAGGTTCAAAACCGACCATAATGTTTCCGAGTTCAATGCTGTTAAGATTGATAAGCCCGGTCAGATTCAATTTATCAGGCAACTGAGGAAGTGATGAAAGTTGTAAAATCTGACAGTATTCATAAAAGGACATTGTCGGCACCTTCAATACACTCCACCTGCCCGTACCGCTTTCCGCCGCGCCCCTTTCAATAACGGGGCTTGCCGAGCCCGTTGCCGTCAGGCGTATGTCCGGGCGGGAATCATACAGCACTTTTGTCCACAACTCCCAATTGTCGGTATACTGAATTTCATCCAAAAAAATATATTTTTTGCCTTCAATGGGATAAACAGATTCGTAAATAGAAATAACTTCCTCCACTGAAACAAGCTTGATTATGGGATTGTCAAGCGTAATGTACACTATATTCCTTGACGGAATGCCCTTTTCTATCAACGCCTCTATCATCTGGTACATTATGGTTGTTTTGCCAACACGCCGCGCTCCGGACAGCACCGCAAACCTGCGTATACTCTCATGGCACATAGTTTTCAGCGCCTCGTAAAAAGCAAGGCGTTTTTGAGGCTTGCTTAATTTTTTTATTTCTTCCTTTGAAATCCACCAGGGATTGTATTTCCTCAATATTGACAAAACCTGCGCTTCACTCACAATGTTCATAACCAATCACCCTTTAACAAGTATATTAAAGTATATTTCTAAAACTCCTTAGCAATTGTTAAACCATATTATAGTAACAGTCAAGAATAATGTCAAGTACACTTTAGAAAAAACCGGAGCGACTTTTAGATGCGCTCCGGTTTTTGCTTGATAAAATTTTAAAACCCAATTTTTCCAAGAAGTTGCGTAACCCAAACCCAAATGGGGTTCCACAGCGGCGCAATCTTCGTAAGAAGTCCGGTAAGATAGTCACCTTTAATTTGAGAAATGTGAAAATCTTTAATCCCGTTCAATATCAGGTCAAGAAGTTCCACAAGACCGCTGGTATCAACATCTATGTTCATAAAATCACCTCCTGTTAATAAGTGCGATTTTTCAGAACTTTTGTTGCATTTCATTATTTTTATTTTGCGGAATATACGGCTCATTGAAAAAAGGATACTTTTGGGGCATTGAAGACAAATCATTAATTGACTCTAAAATGTCATTTTTCGTCTTCGTTGCAGCTTTTTTGCTGACATTCGCAAGAAACGCCATGTGTTCTTTGAGCATATCAAGAGCTTCCCGGGATATAACGACCTTATATTTTTTCACCGTTATACCTCTTCGATTACTGCGGTAAGTATATCATTGACTTCATCAACGAAGTATCCCATTGCACCTGAATGCCTGTTTTCTTCAACGGAAAGAAGTTTTTCACGCAGCGAAAGCATCTTCTCGCGTTTTACGAAAGCCCCGATATCCATTACAACAAGGTCTTCCTCTCCGTTTTCGGTCAAATAAACAGGTTCGCCTGTCTCTTTGCAGAGATTGGATATTTCGTTATAATTCTGTCTGATAGCAGTGCTCGGACGAATTGTCATAGTCTCACCTCAATTCCAAAACGCTGCAGCCGCCGAATGGGCGTATTTTCAGAACATAGCACGCTTTTTCGCCGAAGACGGAGCCGATAATGTTCTGATAAAATGCGAGCATATCGTTGGGCACGAATGCCTGAATGGTGCCGGCGAAACCACCGCCGTGAACGCGGTAGGCTCCCTTGCCGTCAAGGATTTCGTCGCTGACAGCCAGCGCGAGCGACACCGCCTGCGACTGCGGATTTTTGCAGGTAAAAACATTCTGATTATACATAAACGACGAATGACCGCTTTCGATTATTATTGCCTTAAAAGCGTCAAAATCATTGTTTTTCAGCGCGTCGGCAAGCTTCTCAACTCTCTCGTTTTCGCCGTAAAAATGCAGGGCACGAAGAACCGCGCGATCGCCCGCCTTGTGGCGAACGTCGGCAATACAGCTGAAGAAAACACCCTTGTCAACATCACGCAGAACCTTTTTGCCGAACACAGCCGCCGCGCTTTCCATCTCGCCCCTGACTGCCGCGTAATCGTCGGTTAGGTCGGAGTGATCCGCGCCGGAGTCAACAATGCACAGCGAATGACCGCAGGCGTCAAAATCAAAATCGACCTTTTCGATAATCGGATTTTCCGGGTCGTTAAAATCAATCTTTACAAAACCGCCGACGGAGCAGGCCGTCTGGTCCATAAGACCGCAGGGTTTGCCGAAATAAACGTTTTCCGCCCACTGGGCGATTTTTGCGATTTCAACCGGTGAAATCGAGCCGCCGTTAAAAAGGTTATTGATAATTGTGCCGACAAGAACCTCGAACGCCGCTGAGGATGAAAGGCCGCTGCCTGAAAGAACGTCGCTCGCCGTCGCCGCGTCAAAGCCGCCGATTTTGTAGCCCCTTTGAACAAAGGCGGCGCAAACGCCCCTGACAAGGGACGCGGAGTGACCGGTTTCGCTCTCTTTTATCTCAAGCTCGTCAAGCGACACAACGTCCATACCGTAGCCCTCGGACTTTATCCTGACGGTGTTGTCCTTATTTTCGCCGGCAATTGCGACAGCGTCAAGGTTAATGCCCGCCGCGAGCACCTTGCCGTGGTTATGATCGGTATGGTTGCCGCCGACCTCGGTTCTGCCGGGGGCGGAGTAAACGCCGACCTGCCTGCCCTCTCCGTAAAGGCTGTCAAACGCTTCGGACACCCTGATATACCTTGCCTTCTGCCTGTCAAGCTGATCCTCGGAATAAAGCTTGGCAAAGGCTCCGTCAAGAGCGCCGGAGCTGATTTTATTTCTTAATTCGCTGTTATCAATAAGCATACGCTTTGCCTCCTGTAAATTATCCGGTCTTTTTCCGCGGTATTTTTCAACTATCTTTTCAACGGCGCTCCAAACGCCGTTAACGCTCACCAGAGTTGTGCCGCCCAAAAAAGTTATGAGCATAACCGGCAGCAAAAATCCGGGTGAAAACGGGTCAAAAAGGTTGCGGCCGACAATGGTAAACGAAACAAGCCTTGGCATAACGCCCAGAGTCGAAAGGATGTAGAACTTCTTTTTGTCATAAAGTCTTGAGCCGTAATAGGATGAAACGGCGTTGACCGGCACAAATGGCACAAGGCGCAGAAGAAAAAGAAGCACCGGCACGGCGACGCTGTCCCGCTCAAGAAGCCTGTAAAATGAGGGAATCTTTCTGATAATACTTTCGGAAAACTTCGCGCCGAACTTTTTCCCCCAGGCATATTTAATTGTAAATTCAATTTCAAAGCCGATAATATTCAGCGGTATCGCAATATACACGGGCATCACGACGCCGGTCAGAAAACACACCATAGACGTCGGATAAACAGGAAAAAAAGGGTGTATGGCGAACACTGCCAGAATAATCAGCACAAACATCCAGCCGCTGTCAAGCGAAGCTATGCTCAGCTCGGTTCTGAAAAGAATCTGCCGGAAATCCTCATACCACTTCCAAAGTCCCTCGTACCGCAGTGAAATCAGCAGAACAAGGCACGCCAGAGATACTATGATTGAAATAACACCCGGAATCAAAAGGAAGTTTGTTTTCTTCTGTTTTAATTTCAAAGATGTTCCCCTTATGTCTGATTCTCAGCCGGTCAAAGCCTCAAAGTCCGGCTTTTTCCGCTATATATTTTCTCGCTGTGCAGGCGTATTCATACGGGTTCGCAACGGCGGGATCCTGCTCCGCCTCAACAACAACCCAGCCCTCGTAGCCGCTCTCGCTCAGTATATCAAACACCGGCGTAAAGTCGAAGTCTCCGTCGCCGGGCACGGTGAACGCCCCCGCGCGAACGCATTCAAGAAAGCTCCAGTTGTTTTTTCTGCCCTTTTCAATAACGTCAAGACGAACGCTCTTAAGGTGAACGTGTTTTACTCTCTTCGCGTATTTTTTCAGAACACCGATTGCATCCTCGCCGCTGAAAGCCAGGTGACCTGTATCATAGAGAAGATAAACAAGGTCGGGGTCGGTGATGTTCATAAGAGTGTCAATTTCCTCAGCGGTCTGAACGCCCGTACCCATATGGTGGTGAACCGTGAAGAACATACCCTTCTCTTTGGCAAGGCGACCCATCTCGTTAAACCCTTTTGCGATAAGCTCCCACTGTTCGCCTGTATAAACGGGCTTTTCGCCGAAAATGCTTTTCGGAGTGCCCTGAATTGAATTGCCCTGCTCGGATGCGCCGATAACCTTTGCCCCAAGAGCGTTGAGAAAATCGCGGTGCTTTATGAACGCCTCTATTGTTTTATCATACCCTTCGGACAAAAGCAGGGACGAAAACCACGCGTTGCATATTCTTAAGCCTCTGACATCAAGCTTGTGTTTAAGGGTTTCAACATCTTTGGGATATTTGTTGCCGATTTCGCTGCCTTTAAAGCCGCTGAGCGCCATTTCGCTCACGCACTGTTCAAAGGTATTCTCCGCGCCGAGGTCGGGCAAATCGTCGTTTGTCCATGCTATTGGCGCAATTGCAAGCTGAACCTTGTCTTTATTAAGCATATTCGTTATCTCCTTATCAATATAGCCTTGCCTGTTTTATATTCTTTTCCATCTCTTCATAAGCGGCTCTGACGGTATCGCTGCGACTGACTTCGGCAACGCCCACGCGCCACCAGGATTCATAGCCGCCGCTCATACTGCCGTGAAGCACCTTGATATCAAAAAGGCAGGGAACAGACTGCTTTTCGGAATCCTTGAGAGCGGCTAAAAGCTCCTCTTCGTTTGTAACCGTGTAGCCCTTGCAACCGTAGCCCTCCGCAATTTTCGCGTAATCAACGGGAGCTATCGGGCCGTCAAGAAAGCCCGTTTCTTTGTTCCTTGTTCTGAACCTGGTGCCGTAGGTCGGCGTACCCTGGCTGTTCTGAAGGTTTTCGATACAGCCCCAGCCCTGATTGTCAAAGAGCATGATATTGATTTTCAGTCCCTCAAGCACCGCTGTGTACATTTCGCTGTGAAGCATAATGAAGCTGCCGTCGCCGAGCATGGTGTATACCTCGCGTTCGGGGCAGGCAAGCTTAACGCCCAGAGCGCCGCAGACTTCGTAACCCATGCACGAAAAGCCGTATTCCATGTGATAGCCCTTGGGCGCGCCGCACCGCCAAAGGCGCTGCATACAGCCCGGAAGAGAGCCGGAAGAACCGACGGCAACCGCATTCCTGTCAATATTTTCATTGATAATGCCCAGAGCTCTTGTCTGTGAGAAACCTTCTTCGCTCTTAATATTATACAGGCGGTCAATCTCTTTGTCAAATTCATCTTTTGCCTGTCTGATTTCTTCGCCCCAACAGGATTTATAGCCGCCGAGAGACACATCAATCGCCCTGAGCGCCTCTTTAGCGTCCGCGATAACCGCCGCAGCGTCCATTTTGAAAGCGTCAAAACTGCTGACATTAATCGAAAGGATTTTAACATCCGGGTTTTTGAAAAGCCATTTTGAGCTTGTTGTGAAGTCGGTGAGTCTTGTGCCCGCGGCAATGATAAGGTCAGCCTGTTTTGCGATAACGTTGGCGGCTTTTCCGCCCGTTACGCCGATACCGCCGAGGTTGAGCGGCTCGTCAAAGGCTATGTTGCCTTTGCCTGCCTGCGTTTCGGCAACAGGGATATTGTATTTTTTCGCAAATTCTATTGCATCGGGCGCACATTCGGAATATGTGACGCCGCCGCCCACAATCATGAGCGGTTTTTTGCTGTTTTTAATAAGCTGAGCCGCTTTTTCGGTTTCACGCATTGACGGAACTCTTCGGTCGATAAACCATATCCTCTTTTGAAGGAAATAGTCCGGATAGTCAAACGCCTCACCCTCAACATCCTGGGGCATTGCAAGGCAGACGGCGCCGGTATCCGCGGGGTCTGTAAGCACACGCATGGCGTTAAGGCAGGCGGTCATGAGCTGTTCCGGTCTTGAAACACGGTCCCAATATTTGCAAACGGCTTTGAAAGCGTCGTTCGCCGTGACGGCGTAGCTTGTCGGCTGCTCAATCTGCTGCAAAACAGGGTCCGGCTGGCGGCAGGCGAAGGTGTCTCCCGGGAGAACAAGCAGGGGTATTCTGTTGGCGCTCGCCGTGCCGCACGCGGTCACCATATTCAGAGCGCCGGGGCCTATTGAAGAAGTGCAGGCGATTATCCTGCGGCGGTTCGACTGTTTTGCAAAGGCGATGGCGGCATGAGCCATACCCTGCTCGTTATGCCCCTGATAAAAATTCAGGCTGTGACCGCCCTGTTCAAGCGCCTGACCGATGCCGACAACGCAGCCGTGTCCGAAGATGCCGAAAATGCCGTCAACAAATTTTGTTTCTTTGCCGTCGAAGCTGACATACTGATTATCAAGGAACCTGACAAGAGCCTGCGACATTGTTAATTTCATACTATACCTCCGTAAAGGGCGACACGGCGTCACCACATATCATCATTTTCATCCGTTAATACCGCGTGGGCGCATTTTATGCCGTCAACCGCGGCGGAAACGATGCCCCCCGCGTAGCCCGCGCCCTCGCCGCAGGGATAAATACCCCTGATGTTTGACTGAAGAATATCCGATCGTAAAATCCTCACCGGTGAAGAGGAGCGCGCCTCCGGCGCGGTGAGCACCGCCTGGGGCATATCGAATCCCTTGAGCATACGCCCCATTCTGACAACAGCGTCTGCAATGGTGTCCGTTATCTTTTTCGGCAGACATTCCCTGATGTCGCCTGGAGTAACTCCGGTGGGGCAGGTCGCCTTCACCGAACCGAGTTTTTTTGACTTTTCACCGTTTAAAAAATCCCCGACAAGCTGGCACGGCGCCGCGTAACTGCCGCCGCCCAGGACAAACGCCTTTTCTTCCGTTTTCCGCTGAAGGTCAATACCCGCAAGTGGATGGGAAGACCCGAAATCAGGCGGCTCTATCCCGACAAGGATTGCGCTGTTTGAGTTTTCGCCGTCTCTGGCGTATTCGCTCATACCGTTGACACACATCCTGTTTTCTTCCGAAGGGGCTGCGACAACCGTACCGCCCGGGCACATACAGAATGTATAAGCTCCCCTTCCGTGCTCGGGATGGCACGCCATTTTGTAAACTGCGGCGCCCAGAGCCGGGTGAGAGGCGAAGGAGCCGTACTGAGCCCTGTCAATCACCTGACGCGGGTGCTCAATGCGAACACCCATTGAAAAGGGCTTCTGAACAATGTTAAGCCCTCTTGAATAAAGCATTTCAACCGTGTCGCGCGCCGAGTGACCGATACAAAGCAGCAGTGTGTCACACTCCATGTCGCTTCTTTTCCCGTCACGGGTAATGTAAGAAACGCCCTGAATCGATTTATTTGCGATTATGAGGTCGGTCAGGCGGGTGCCGAAGAGGACTTCGCCCCCGAGCGAAATGATTTCTTCGCGGAATTTTTTAACGACGCCGCCAAGGCGGTCTGTGCCGATATGCGGCGTTGCGGAATAGCCGATTTCCTCCGGCGCTCCGTGTTCGATAAGCTCATCAATGACCTTGCGGCAAAGCCCGTCTTTAATTCCGGTCGTGAGCTTGCCGTCCGAAAAAGTGCCTGCCCCGCCCTCGCCGAACTGCACGTTGCTCTCGGTATTCAGGTTGTGATTAAGCCAGAAGTCCCTGACCTGCCGCGTTCTGGTGTCAACATCCTCGCCCCTTTCCAGAACAATGGGCTTAAGGTCCGCCCTTGCGAGAATAAGGGCGGCGAAAAAGCCGGCGGGTCCGAACCCCGCGACAACCGGTCTCAAGGCGCTCGTTCGCCTGACGGGAGGCGAAACATATACATAAGGCTCGGTAATCTCAAGGTTTTTGTATCTTGAAGCTTTGACAAAGCGTTCTTCGCCGTCCGTCATGGTGACATCGGCATTAAATACAAAAAACACATTGTCTTTATTGCGCGAGTCGACCGCTTTTTTTACGACTTCAACGCTTTTTATGTCGCTGTCTTTACAGCGTAAAATTTTTACGCAAGCCGCTTTGAGATCCTCCTGAGAGCAGTCAAGCGGCAGCTTGATTTCTTTTATTCTGATCATTTATATACAGTATCTGTCTGAATTTCAGCCGAGTTCGCCCGCGATAAATCCGCTCGCTATTGCCCACGACAGGTTAAACCCGCCGCAATAGCCGTCAACGTCCACCGTTTCCCCGGCAAAATACAGGTTTTCGGTGATTTTGGAGCGAAGAGTAAACGCTTCCAGCTCCTGCGTTTTGACGCCCCCGCGGGTTACCTGGGCGTGCTCAAAGCTCTTTACGCCGGTGATGTTAAGTTCAAATCCCGTAAGGACAGCAACGATTTTCGCAATATCCGAGTCGCTCAGTTCTGCGTTCTTCATTGAGGGGGAATACACCCCGGCTTTTTTTAAAACAGCGATGCCGAGCGGTTTTGGGAAAACTCCGGTAAGCAAATCGTCTGGAGTAAGGGCGCAGCGCATTTTTCTTACTCTTCTCAGGTAGTTTTCCTTTTCGCCGCCCGGAAGCCACGACAGAAGGTCAACGGACAAAGTAACCTTTTTGCCCTTGTCAAGAAGAGCGGCGGCTGCGGCGGCAAGCTCCATGGCGACAATGCCGCTCACCGTACCGTCCCCGAACTGGATTTCACCGCTCCGCTTATATTTTGTGCCTTTAAGTGTCAAAACGGCATCTGTCAGGCGAACGCCCTTGAGAGCCTTGAGCTCTTTATCATCGCTGAGCATGGGGACAAGCGCCGGATAAAGGCGGGTCACGGAGTGACCGAGGCTTTTTGCGATTTCAAAGCCGCTGCCGTCACTGCCGTGAACCGGCGAAGCGCAGCCCCCTGCGGCGATTATGAGATATTCGCTTGTAAAATCACCGCCGTTTATGACAAACCTGCCGTCTTTTTTTAAAACTGAGGTAACGGGAGTGCCGGTGATGAGTTTTATTCCCTCTTTTTCGCACGAAAAACGGAAAGCGTCAACAACGCTGTTCGCAGTGCCGGAGTGCGGATACACTCTGTCCTCTTCGTCAACATGCAAAAGAAGTCCGAGTGAGAAAAGGAATTTATGCATCTGTTTATAGCCGAACCTGAAAAGAATACCCTGAGCATAGCCCGGCGAATGATATTGCGCCGACTGGAAGCCGGTGTTTGTAATATTGCACCTGCCGTTGCCGGTAGCGAGCAGTTTTTTGCCGACCCTCGGCATTTTTTCGATAACGGCGACACTCAGCGACGGATTTTTTCTTTTTGCGCTGATAGCCGCGCTCATGCCTGCGGCGCCGCCGCCTATAATGGCAAGATTAAGATGCATTTTCTCCTCCGGTCAGAGCGCGCGGCAAAACCGCACGCGCCCGTATGATTTATTGACTGTTTCCTTTGATGATATCCGACGGCAGTATAACGGAACCTTCGCCGGTGACCGCAGGCAGCTTGCCGTCCCACTTTTCATAATATCTGTTGGCAAGAACCTTGTCGCTGAGAGAGTCGCTGATGATTTTGTTTGCCTGCGCTTCAGCCTCAGCCTCGATTTTCTTCGCGGCGGCATTACCCTCGGCAGTCTTCTGCTTTACCTTGGCATCTGCCTCCGCTTTTTCAATCGCCTGCTTGTTTTCAATGGCGGCTTTTTCATAAGCCAGCTGAGCGTTCTGTTTGGCGGCTATGGCCTCGTTATAGGTCTGTTCAAACTCAACGTTTGTTATTGTCACCTTGTTGATGTAAACAGCGTTTTCGCCGTATTTGCTGTCAAGTATCAACTGCAACTTTGTCTGCGCAAGCGGTTCGATTTTGCCGCGGTTGGTGGCGTCGACGTCGTCAAGCTCCTTTGACGCCGCCTTGACGGCGGAGGCGATAACCGCCTGGGTGAGAATACCGGTTTCATAGTTGGAGAGATTAGCGACAAGCCATGCGGATCTCTCGGATGAAATCTGGTATGTTATGGACACTCCCTCGAATTTTATCGCCGTTCTGTTGGATGTCTCAGCCCATATCTGGTCGTCAAACACTATATCCTGCTGTTTGTTGTTGACCTTGATTATCTCCTGAACAACGGGGATTTTAAACACGATCCCCGAGGGAACGGGTTTGTTTTTAATCTGGCCGAAGGTTGTTTTGACACCGGTGTAGCCGGTGGGAACAATACGGAAAGATGAGGAAGCGACAAGCAAAAGCAGAATGATGACCGCTAACGCCGCCGCAATTTTTTTAACCGATTTGGATTGAGGTGTCATGACGCACATCTCCTTAAACGATATTTGAGAACAATCTCCGGCAGTAAGTATATCACATTGAACAAAAAATAAAAGTTAATTTTCAAAATTTTATTGCATTCGGTCAGTATTTGCTTTATAATGAGGGACGCTGTCGGGCTTTGAGCCCGTAAAGTGAAATAAAACCATTTATCCGGAGGGAAAAATGAAAAAAGTTCTTGCAATCGTTCTCACCCTTGTTATTGCTCTGAGCTGCGCGCTTATTCTGTCCTCATGCGGCACAAAGGATACCGAGCAGACTACCGCCGTAGAAACACCCGCAACGCCCGCCGCCGGCTCAGATGAAACCGCCGAGCCTGTCGGTCAGGATGTAACGGCTCAGGATGTTTCCGAGGCAGAAGAAACAACAGTTGAAGAAACCACAATCGAAGAAACAACAGTTGAAGAGACAACGGTTGAGGAAACCACCGTTCCCGCCCCCTCGGCACCTTCAACAACACAGGAAATCCTTGATTTCTATAACGAAGCTGTCAACAAAGTAGCTGACGAAAAAGCAGGCTTCTCAAAATCAAGAACCACAAACGTCAACAGAATCGAAGGCGGCGCTGTCCTCAAGCTCAAAATTGCCAAAGACGCAGTTATGGACTTCCTCGGTCAGGGCACAAACACCTATAACAACACCAAAGGTCAAAAGGGTAAAATCGGCACCGCTTCGCTCAAATCCGGTGATGTAAAGAGCGCCGAGCTGACTGAGAACGACGGCAAATACACAATTAAAATTTCTGTCAACAACGGTTCTTCGCACGCTGACAACGGCGGCAAGAGCGATTCTTCACCACTCAAGAGATCCGGCCTTTATGTCGGCGACACGGACGAGTCCGCATTCGACTACAAGAGCGCCAACAACATCCACTACGCCCTTAACCACACCGACGGCGCGGCTGTTGAGGTCTGCGACCTGAACACATCAAACGGCAAGATCACCGCCGTTATCGACCCTGAAACCAAAGAGATTGAGAGCCTTGATGTAAGCTTCAACTTTGATGTTGTAATGCAGAATGTTAAGTACACAATCGCTAGGGTTAAATCCGGCGACGGCGATGCGACAACAACCGTATCCTTCTCCGATTTCAAATATTAATCCCAAACGCGGTAAACCGTAAAATAAACTTTTTGATGATAAAAGCTCGCGGAGTTTTCAAAAACCCTGCGAGCCTTTTTTTATCTGTTTGCGCGGTATTGCCTTAATACCAAATGAATCCGAACAGGAGTATGCGAATGATCCGCTGCCACCACGCGTACTTAACGGTAACTTTGAATTGCGCGGTCTGCCCCTCATATTTCACGGTGATTGTTTTCTCACCGGCAGGTTTCGCGCAGTAGCCCGTGATGTTGCATGCTGCCGGATCGACCGCTTTGACCGAACCGTCGGAATACGCCGCCTCCAGTTCCAGCCCGGAGATATCAAGGTTTGCGTCGACGCGGTATGTGTAGACATTTTTGTCCGGACGCTTTCTGACTGTCAGCCCCGTGACCGTGACGACAGTTTTTTCAAACTTTGCCGTGAAGGTCAGATCATGCGCGGGCATAGCCACGTGGACCTGCGGAGTCCATCCCGTGAAAGTATAACCGTCCTTTTGCGGAACGGCCGGCTGCGGGATCGCCGCGCCGAAGGTTACGCCAATGCTCGTCGTTTTGCCGTCGGCAACCCAATTCACCGTATAGGTGTTCGGCGTATACACGGCTTCGATCGTGATATCCTGTGCGCCGAGTTTGTAGGACGGCCACGCGCCGGCGTACCCTTCTTTTTCGGGAACGGCGGGTTCTTTGATGCTTGTCGCTCCGGGGGCAAACTGCACTTCGCCGACGGGCTTGCCGTCCGCCTTGAATGAAGCGGTGAAAGTAAACCGGCAGCCGTCAGTCTCGAGGTAACTGTATGTTTCAAGGGCATTATAGGCGTAGATACGGGTGAAATATTCCCCGAGTTCGCCGTTGTGGTCGTTAACATCCACATAGTACATATAGTTATAATCCAGACCGTCAACAGAATAGACGCCGAAAGCGCCGGACGCGGCAGGATTGGTTTCCCAGTTTTTCTGGATGTCGTCCTGCTCATTATATTCGGTCCAGGTGGGGAACTGCACGCGATCAATCGGTGCGCCGCCGTTCGGCTCCACCTGCGCGTAAACAAAATATCCGAGCGCACCATCGCGCCTGACAGCGGCGCGGGTGATGGCGGGCGCTTTGCCCTCAAGGCAGCTAATCACTTGCTGCAGGGTGTTGACAAAGTTCGTGACCTCCTGATAGGTCATACAAGGGTCGCCCAGAACGCTTGCCGCTATACGCATATAATAGTCGTAATCCTCCCAGCCGGATGTGTAGAAGCTCTCCTGCCGGATGTAGTTTTTGCTTAGTTCGCTCTGAAGGAGCTCACGCAGGTCGGACTTGTCGCTGTTGCAGAGCCGGAAATGCGTGTGCTGATAGGAATTTGTCGTATATTCATTACCGTCGGTATTGCAGCAGCTGAATCCGTATGTAAATACGGTATAGTCTTCCCGGGAGTCGGGCTGAATGGCGCTGATATCACAGTCGATAACGCATTCGCCCTCCTGCCGGATCACCGTTCCGGTCTGCGTTTTTGTTTCGGGTATGATTGAAGCGATGCTCGCGGGCGCGGTCTGACCGCTTGTGTGACCGGCGGCGAGATATGCCGTAAGCTTGCAGAAATCGGTGTGCGCGCAGTCCGTCTGCGTCAGACCCACATACATATTCGGAATATCTTTCATATTGGTGAAGCGGCTGACATCAACATAGAAATACGCGGTGGGCGACGCAATGGACAGATTTTTGCTTTTGCTGTTCTGCGCGCCGAAGGTGCCCTTGCCCGCGCTTACCATGCCCGAGCTGCGCGGCATATTATTTTGGGAGGCTGTGAGCCCCCGGTTGCCGAGCCAAATTGATTCATCGGCGATATCCGCGCCGTTTGCGTCACTGATGTTTTCCTTTAAGTCGGAGGACTGAGCTCCCCAGAGCGCGGTCAGAATGCCGTGGCAGTCTAAGTTGCCGCCGTGCTCGTCGCTCTGCGCTTCGGTGGCGCAGCCGGTGGGTACGCGGTTCGGCTCGTAGATATATGTGTACGCTTTGGCGGTACGCTCCATGCCGCCCGCGACATAGACAGCGGTGTAGGTGAGCAAACCCTCGCTAACGGCGGCAATCCGGAAATCATTGTCCGCGACCGTATCACCCGCAGCGGCCGTGATTAGGTCCACGACCCCGGCACCGCTCGCCGTGATACGAATCTGCGTCGCGCCGTCGCAGTGGAAATACAGCTTGCCTGTGGTATCTTTGGCGGCCGGCGGGATCTGACCGTTATCACCGCAGCTGTTCAGATACCACTGTGTGCCATTGTCGCCGGTCTTCAGATAGACCGCCTCCGGCACATAAAAGCTGACACCCGGTACCACGGTCTTTGTGTCTGACTCCGTGTATGTGACCGCCCCGCCGGGCGCGGCTGTCGTCTTGTCAGGCAAAGCGGTAAGTTCCGCCGTGCTCTCGTGCGCGTACGCAGTCATGCTCAGCCCGCCAAGCCCCGGCAGAGCAAACAGCAGCGCCAGAAATAAGGACAGAAGATTTTTCGTATTCAGCATAAAATATCCTCTTTTCAAACGAATATATACCGGAAACGGCTTTTGAATCTTGGGAAACGCTGATTAAATCGAGGTGTTCCCCTTGTTTTCCGTTGGAAGCAACGGTTGTGACGCGGCTTACGGCAGCCGGTTCATTCCCTCCAGAAGCACGGTATGCCCGTCGACATATTTCTTCCGGAACACATCCGCTGTTTCTCTGTCGGCGACAATTTCACGGGGGTATTCCCTCTTAATCTGTTTAAATTCCTCCGCGCTGATTTCCGCTGTCGTAAAGTAATCATCATTCCGGCTCGGCACGCCGTGCCACGCAAAATACTGCCGCCTGCCTTCGAGCGTTCTGTAACCGCAGCCGAAACGCACCTGATTGGAGATAACGCGGATGTAACAGTCTTTTTTCTTAAGGAAACGCTGATTAAATCGAGGTGTTTAGAACGGTGAGCAGTTTTTTCGACTGATGAAGTCGAAAAATTGCAGAAATAATTTGTTTATTTCAAGATTTGAGACAAAATCAGGCGGAAAAGATGCCGCCGTTATGAATGCGGCGATTTAATCAGCGTTTCCCTAAACATATTCTGCACAATTTTATCAAATAAACGGAACCATATACACCGGAAGACAGAATATATCTTCATCTTTTCCGTAGTCTTTAGTGTATATAAGGTATTTATTCAAAATATCCCGTTTCACGCTGTCAACATTTTTGAAGTTGTTTGTTTTTACATATTCATTTATTGCCTGCGGCATTCCGCCTACCAGCATATACAGCCTGAAACTGCGCATCAGCTTTCTGTTTATCTGCTGACCTGCGGGTTTTTTCATATCATAAAGCTTTTTTATCAGTGAATTTGTCGCATTATCTCCGATTGCCCAGAGGAATTCCTCATAATCCATCGGATGCATTTTAATCTGTCTTTCTTCACTGGGAATCAGAATGTCTTTGACGTTTTTCTTTATTGATATAAGCGAGCCGGTTTCCCGTTCGATTCCCTTTTCCATTCGAGCAATCTATCGTATATTTTTCTTTTGAAAACCATATAAACAATCTCCTCAATATTAAAAGCGGCATTTGCCCGCATATTCTCAGAATTTTTTATATGATTAAACCTCAAAATCTCAAATTGTCAACATCAATAAAAGAGAATAACTCTTAAAGACAGGGGGCGGTTCCTTGTCTTGTATAAGGCTGCTTTAATCCGATAAAGCCGGACATCACAGCGTACGGCACAATACACAAATGCGGTCAGGACGATACAGAGAACCTTATGATTACGACCGAGTCTGAAACGGAAAGCGCTGCCGAAACAGAAATAAATGAATCCGAAACAGAAGCGGAAAGTATGAAAACGGAGGAAATCTCCACCTCACAGGAGCATACAGAGGCTGAAAGGCAGACATATTGATGTGTTTTATGACGGAACCGTGGAAGAAGCAATGAGCTGGATTTTCAGATTCGGCGAGTATCAGAGAGTGGAAATGCTCAGGTAAAAAAAGAACCTCATTCCGAAAAATGAGGTGTCAGTATCATTTAAGCAATTCGGATATTTTCCCAACAATTTGTTTTGCCGCATTGTAACACTCATCGGCGTTGCTTTTTTCAAAAACAGAAAGCATATCATAATCACCCGATGTGCGATCTTCTGACAATGTACCAATGAGATAGGAAAACTCCTTCGGTACAATACCGGGTTTCACATAGTTTTGGCGGAAACATGAAATGACCGCTGAATGTTTTGAAAAGTCATCGTATCCGTCATTAAGTTCAAGGGCTTTAATTGCATAGAATGCCGCATAGTATGAGCGGTTGACGGCGGTAAACCAATCACCGTTCCCAATATATCCTGGAATATATGAGAGCGTCTGCTTTGACCTTGACAGAAAGTGTTCTACTATCGTTTTCTTTGTATCAGGCAATCAGAACACCCTCTTTCTCAATGTTTTTGTAGAACGGTAAAACATTTTTGAAATTATCATAGCTTTCCGTATCTGTCAGTTGAACGGAAACTGTAATACCGTATTGCATGGAAAGCTCACTTGAACAACGGGTCATAACACGGCGATATTTAGGCAAATCTTTGTGTTCACACGCAATTCTTACAATAATATCTATATCTGATTCGTCATCATAATCTCCGCGTGCATAAGAACCGTAGAGAATGACAGCGTCAAGCTTGTCACCGAGAAGCGCACCGGCTTCTTTGGCAACAGAAGCTGTAATCAGATGTAATTGGCTTTGCGTACACATATAATCACCGCCCTCTTCGAATATATTTTACAATAAAAACGGCAAATATGCAAGACAAATATAAAAAGGATGTCATAAAGACAGGGGACTAAAGACAGGGGACTGTAATCATAAAAGGCGCGGGTTATTGCTTCTGCACAAAATGTAGTCAATACTGACATTGTAAAAATCTGCAAGTATTATCAAGCTTTCGGTCGGGGGAATTCTTTCCCCTAATTCAAACTTTGAGAGCAGCGACTGGTCGATTCCCGTTTGCATTTGAACATAAATCTGTGTGTACTTTCTCTCTTTTCTGAGTGCCCGTAATCTGTTCGTCATATTCATCACCTTTATGACATTATGTCATATTAGTTGTTGACAAATAGGACAAATAGTACTATAATTCATTTAACAATCAAAGGAACGATTAAAACTGTTTTCCCGAAATGAGGGAAGACTGCCGGTAACAGCAATTCTGCACGGAAAGCGGTACAAAAATTGAAATCGTTTGGATGTATCTGAATGGAGGTTTTAGAATGAATTCTATTAACGCTGACATAAGACGAAGCTTGAGCGCAAAGACAAAAAGATTTTATAAATCCTATTACCCTATCTCTTTAGTTGTAATTATTATTGCAATAATACTTACGCGTATTATCGCAGATGGGGATTTTTGGGATGTAGTTTGTTACTTTTGGTTCATCTTTTTCCTTGTGCCTATTATTTTATTGTTTCATCAATTCATTTTAAATTCAGTTTCAAAGTTTTTTATCAAAAGATTAAAATTAACAATCAATGAAGAAAATGCTTTTGGCTCATATGGATTATTCATTAAGAAAGAGTTTTCTTTGCCGATTGAGCATATTGTTAATATTTCTATTTCTGATTCAGTTTTTGATAAACTACGCTCAGGAAAAACTATAGTTTTAAGTACTTCTTCAACAACAATGAAGTTCCCATATGTGCATAATTCAGATGAGATTTTAAAATTTACCCTTGAAAGAATAAAACAGTATAAATCAAACTATGGGAAGATAAATCAAGTACAACCACAGCAGAATGTAACAGCATTATCTGATGCAAATGAAATTGAAAAATTCAAAAAACTTCTTGACGATGGTGTTATAACTCAAGAAGAATTTGATGCTAAGAAAAAGCAGATTCTTGGATTATAATCACCTTATGAGTAAACCTTAATCTATTATGGATTAGTACTATGCCATTAATAACTTGTCCTGATTGTGGAAAACAAGTGTCAGACCGCGCTCCATACTGTTCCGATTGCGGATGTCCCATCAGTAATTTAGAAGCGCTTAGCACAGTAAAAATTATGTTAATATAAAGTGTTATTATTGTCAAAAGCCGCTCGGGAAAATACCGGGCGGCAATATTTTATATGAGAAAATGAATCTTATGTCCACAATAACATGATAAACACAGGCGTTCATTATTCCGTCATCTATGACGCAAATCATTCCGACAAACCGATTTTCATCCCATGCGGAGACAACTGTATTGAAGTTTTTTATTACCTCAAACTTTAATCATAAAAACCGTCTCGTCAAATTTCCGATTTGTCTTTTGAAGATTTTTCGTTGATACTCCGCGCCGTCATTTCAGATTTGCCGCTTTTGCTTGACTTCAGATTCATCCATGTGATGTACACCCTCGCCTTTGGCTGTCTCCAAAGCTGTCGGGCGTACAATGCAAGAAGTCCGAAGGGAGATATCCTTTCAGACTTCTTTTTAATCTAAAATTAAACCGTTAAGGCGGCGCTCTCCTGACCGTGCTGTCTTATGAGCGCCGAAGTTTTATCGGAATTACTCTTCAGCCTGTGAAGCCTTGAACTCGTCAATAACCTTCTGAGCGACGATATCCGGGCAGATTTCATAGTGGTCAAACTCAAGCTTGAAGAAGCCCCTGCCGATTGTTACGGAGCGAAGAACTGTTGCGAAATCGCCCATTTCAGCCATAGGAACTTCAGCGACAAGCTCCTGAATGCTCTGATCGTCCTCAGACGGTCCCATACCGAGCACTCTGCCGCGGCGCTTTGTAACATCGCCCATAATGTCGCCGAGATTACTGTCGGGCATATATGCTTTGAGAACGCCGATGGGCTCAAGAAGCTTCGGTTTTGCGTTTGTCATAGCCTCTTTGAAAGCGAGCCTTGCCGCTGTCTGGAACGCCATATCGTTTGAGTCAACGGGGTGAGACTGACCGTCGTGAAGAGCCGCGCGAATGCCGACAACCTTACTGCCGGTAAGGGGACCCTTTTCGATAGCGAGACGAAGACCCTTTTCAACCGAAGGGATGAAGTTTCTGGGAACGGCGCCGCCGACAACCTCGTCAAGGAACTCAAAGCCGTCGCCCTCCATGGGCTCAAAGCGTACCCATACATCGCCGAACTGACCGCTGCCGCCGGACTGCTTCTTATGGCGGCCGTGAGCGTCATATTTGGCGCTGATGGTCTCTCTGTAGGCAACCTTCGGGTCTTTAAGCTCAACTTCAACGTTGAACTTGTTCTTAAGTTTATTGACAACAGAGTCAAGATGCTGTTCGCCGAGAACGGAAACTATCTGCTCATGTGTTTCGGCATTTGTTGAGAAGGCGACTGTCGGGTCTTCGGAAGAAATCCTGATAAGACCGGAAGCAACCTTATCTTCCTCGCCCTTCTTTTTGGCTCTGACAGCCTTTGAAAGGCAGGGCTCGGGATATTCAACGCCCTTAAGAGCTTCGCCGGTTTTTGACGATGAGAGGGTGTCGCCGGTTTTGAATGAGTCAAGCTTTGTGACAACGCCGATATCGCCGGCAGGGATAACAAGAGTATCCTCCTGTTTCTCACCCTTGAGGAAGAGCATTTTGCCCACTCTCTCCTGACTGTCAGCCCTGAGATTGTAAGCGGTCATGTTGGCGCTGATTTTGCCGCTGACGACCTTGAAGAAGGACATCTTGCCGAAACGGTCGTCAACAGTCTTGAAGCAGACCGCGCTCACCGCGCCGTCTTCGCCGCCGAAGTCTCTGCATGTATCCGCGGCGGGTGCGGAATTGACTATCGCTCCCAAAATGAGGTCAACAGCGTCGCAGGTGTAACCGGCGCATGCGTAAACCGGGCAGATATCGCCGGAAGCTATACCCTTGCGAAGACCCATAGCGATCTCCTCGTCGGTCATCGGTTCTTCACTGAAGAATTTTTCCATAAGATCGTCGTCCGCGCCGGCAACTGCCTCTGTGAACGCCATCTTCATCTCTTCAATAACATCATCGGAGGGGGCGGGAACCTCGGAAGCGGTTCCGTTATTGTATTTAAACGCTTTTGAAAGCGAGAAATCAACATAGCAGTCAACCTTGCCGCCGACCATGTAGGGAACAACAACCGGGCAGACAGAAGCGCCGTATTTGTCTTTCAAAGCGTTGAAGGTCTTGTAAAAATCGGTGTTTTCGGCATCGCAGCGTGTAACGGCAAAGATTTTTGCAATGCCCGCGTTGCTTGCGGCTTTGTATGCTTTTTCGGCGCCGACATCAATATCGGAACCTGCGGAAAGGACGATAATTACGCTCTCAGCGGCGCGTATGCCCTCCGCCACACCGCCGGCAAAGTCAAAAAGACCCGGGGTGTCAAGAAGGTTGATTTTTGTGTTTTTCCATTCAAACGCCGCCATTGCGGTCGTTATAGTCGCCTTGCGGCGTTTTTCTTCGGCGTCAAAGTCAAGAACGGTGTTGCCGTCGGCAACTCTGCCGAGCCTGTCTGTCGCCTTCGCGGTGTAAAGAATTGCCTCTGCAAGTGTTGTTTTGCCCTTGCCGGAGTGACCGGCTATGACAACATTTCTGATATCTTTCGGTGCGTATTCTTTCAAAGAAACATCCTCCTTATGGTAAAAACCGTTTTGCACGGTCATTACGCCGTATTCATATACATATTACCATAATATTATTCACTTTTCAATAAATATTTTATTTATTATTATTGCAGATTTTATTTATTATTATTGCAGAACTGAAACAGTTTCATCCAAATATTCTTAAGCAAATCTATTGTTTAATATAGATTTTATCAGTTAATCTGTTCCCGATGCTACAACTCTGCTCAAATTCCGCCATCTGCTTGAAAGGCATAATATTGGTGAAAGGATATTTGCCGATATCAACACCCGGCTTGAGAAAGCAGGGCTCATCATGCACGGCGGCTCAATAGCAGATGCTACAATCATCTCGGCTCCGAGTTCGACTAAGGAAACACTGATTAAATCGCCGCACTCATAACGGCGGCATATTTTCCGTCTAATTTTGTCTCAAATCTTGAAATAAACAAATTATTTCTGCAATTTTTCGACTTCATCAGTCGAAAAATCTGCTCGCCGTTCTAAACACCCCGATTTAATCAGCGTTTCCTTAGAGAAGCGTTGCTCTGAGTT